>CP065004.1:724068-1086102 GCA_016700135.1 Candidatus Roizmanbacteria bacterium | reverse complement strand
TTTTATTTCGGAGATCTGACGTTCTTCTTCGATCTGACGGAAACTGAAGATTGTTCCGCGTTCAGGATTGAAGGTTCCTTTTTGTTCAGGCTGTTCCTGCGGTTTTTCCGGTGCGTATTCGAGGTGTTCCTGCTGAAGCAGCTGTTCAAAAATACCTTTTCCGATATCTCCGAATGCTTCACCCACTTTATTTACCGTATCTTTGGACAAAGAGGAGACAGAACCGCCTATAGAGGAACTTTTTTCACGCTCAAGGCTTTCGCCTTTGACCTGTTTAGCAGGTCTGTTTGTGTTTTTTGAGCTGCCAAATGCCATGCTCTTATTATACTACAGGCTATTTATGTAATCAAGGGTCTTCTGTTTTCTCATGAGAGATGCATAATAGTACATATTTCCCTGTACTGCCTGCTTTTCCTTCTCATCCTTGATGCCTGCAAAAATTGTATCTAACTCCGCCTGTTCCACATTTATTTTCTCCTCATCTGCAATTTTCTGCAAGAGGAATTCCATTTTGTATGTATCTTCTATCTCTTTTTTGATCTGATCCATTATCTGTTCTTTTGTCAGATTCTTGGATTTGAGATAAGATTCCATTGTCAGACCGACCCGTTGTACGTCGTCAACAAGCTTGGAAAGCCGCTGATTGGCTTCTTCCTCGATGACAAGATCAGAAATCTCAACTGTTGCCTCAGAAAGAAGTGCTTCAAGTGCAGCCTGAAACTCTGCCTGACGTTGCTTTTCCTTGTCTTCTTCGGTCGGTTCTTTATCCTTACCCGGGACCCATATATCTGATTTTTTGACGTTCTCCTTTGCTTTTTTGACTTTTTCCTTATAGTTATTGAGTTTGATATCCGGAGTTGTCGCCGTTGTCATTTTGATTTCCCATTCCTCATTTTCTTTTGCTTTTGTGAGTTCAACTTTCGGTGAAATGATCGGTCGGACATCTTCTTTTTTCAGAATTTCAGAGTATACACGGGGAATATAAGAACGAAGTAAGTGTTCATACACCACGTCTTTTTGAATTTTTGATTCGGCGATATTTTTCGGTGCTTTTCCTTTGCGGAAACCTTCAACTTTCAGGTCTTTCCGAATGATCTCAAATGAAGAATCATATTCTTTCTTAATGTCTTCCCAGGGGACTTTCACAGTCAATTCAACGGTATTTTTAGGAAGATTTTTTCGGGCAAACGTATACATAGTAGTACTCAATATTGATAAATGATAAAGTCAACGGTGATATTATAACACGTGAGAGAAGCGAAGCGTGACGGAACAGGCTCGATTCTTACAGACTCATAGCAAGCTTTGCGTAGTAGAGTTTCTTATCAGCTTCACGACGCTCAAATTCATTGTGAATTGATCGTACACGGACTGCCCATGTCGGACTCGCGGCATAGATAGGACCTATTTCTTCAATAGTTTCCGCTCCGCGTCCGATATAGTTGTTTTTCAGACCCTTAGCGACGGCGTGAAATGCGTCACTCCATGAATCAAAATAAATATGTCCGCCGCCCCAACCGAACGGGTTGTGAGATTCAGGAATAAGATGCTTACCGAACGAGGATTCAAGTCCGGCAATAGAGGGAAGAAGATAACAGTCAATCTCGTATGTCGTACATGCGTCCATAAACGCATCTACTTCAGTAACAAGAGGTGATTTCTTGCTTTCAAGAACCTCCCGAATGACTGATTTCTGAAGATTCCGTTCGACATACTGGTCGACACGGTCATCAGTGGTTTCTGCAGTAACAAGCTTTGCAGACGTTCCTGCAATTTGCTCTGCACGAACGGTATTTGGTAAGATCAATAGTACTATAAGTAATAGTAATACTGCTATGTTTTTTACCATAAAAAAATGCTAAAGTTTTTCGTTAGGGAGAAAAACCTTAGCATCTTAGAATAATTATATCACATATTATAGGTTTGTCAAGTATATTATTTATATGACTTATATTAGGTACTTCACAAATATGTATATAGGGTGTTTAGACTGATGCAACAATATATGTTTGTATTTAGGAACACAATGCTTGAGGTCAAAAAGAGCCTTCTGTGATAAAATACCAATATGAAAACCTTTGATAGTTTTAGCTTCGGATGCAGGGTAAATCAGGCAGAAATGGAGGCTCTTGACCGTGAACTTATGCAAAAAGGATATGAAAAACAGTCAAAACAGCCTGATATTTATATCCTCAATACCTGCTCGGTGACGCACAAGGCCGAACGAGAGGCGAGAAAGCATATTTACAACCTAAAAAGACAGTTTCCGGACACAAAGATTGTTGTGACGGGCTGTGCAGCGACCAATTGGTCAAAAACGAACACAAAAGTAGGCGGAGTTGACTATCTGATTGACAATAAAAGCAAAGAACTTATTGCTGAGCTCTTGGAGAAGAAATATAATCATAAAATTGAGTTCCCTCAGGTAGAACCAGTCAAAACCTTCGATGAACCAACGGAAAGCACCGCTACGGACAAATTTATGCGTTCAAAGCGAGTCATTATCAAAATTCAGGACGGCTGTCATCGGTTTTGCAGTTTTTGTATCGTACCTTATCTCCGTGGATTGCCGCAGTCAACTAAAATAGAGGATATTGTCAAACAAATCCACTCGTACCCTGAGTATGTTGAGGCTATTTTGACGGCAATAAATACTGAAGCATACGGCCGGGATACGGGAGAAACGTTTGTTGATCTCGTCGAGACAATCCTAACGAAAACTGATATTTCGAGAATTAGCTTCGGTTCGATACATCCCTGGACCTTTCAGGACGATTTTTTCAATTTGTACCGAAAATACGCTCAATCGAATCGGTTTGTAGATTTTTTCCATATTCCGCTTCAGGCAGGTTCAGATAATATGCTCAAGCTCATGAAACGGGGTTACACGAGAGATGAATTTATTGAGAAGCTGAACATGCTCAAAGACATAAATGAGTTCGCATTCATAGGAACGGACGTAATAGTGGGATTTTTAGAAGAAACCGATCAGGATTTTGAGGATACTTACTCTTTTCTGGAAAAAACACCGATATCACGGTTCCATGTATTCAGATTTTCACGACGCGAACATACGGCTGCTTATTATCTCAGCAAAAGGCTGAAACAACCCTCACCGGCTGTAAAGAAAGCACGATCACAGCGTTTGAGAGACCTTTCCGATAAGAAATATGCTGCATTCCAGGAGATACATGTCGGGAAAACATTCGAAACGCTGATACTGGAACGGAGAGAAGGGGACTATCAGCACGGCCTTCTCACCAACCAGATGCTTGTCCGAGTAAAGACCGAAAAGGACTTCACAGGAGATCTAAAGAATGTTAGAATATATGACTATCGGAATGGAGAACTATTTGGTAAAATAGTCTAGTCCTGAAAGGAGCCGTAGCTCAATTTGGTTAGAGCGCTTCCCTGTCACGGAAGAGGTTGCGGGTTCAAGTCCCGTCGGTTCCGCCCTTCACCCCCTCATCTTCACATCACATCGTATTCAATAACGATTCATCAATCCGTGCGTATAAAGATTCGAGTATATCCAGTCTTTCTTCCAAAACGTCATACGGGATTTGACCTGATGCTACTTCAAAGGAGAGGTAAAGAAATGATAAATGCACCCCGGCAAGAAGTTCAATCTCGTCAGCTACAGTAAGTTGGGGCTCGGTTTGGATAAATTCTGACATATTACGTGATTTTTACCTTGTTCTCAATCAAAATTAATAATCAAACGCTACATTATACCTCAAACAAGTTCAATTACTTAAATATGGGAAATAGCAACAAAGTCTTCTGGAAGTTTGTAAATATATATTCATGACGCAGCGTATTGCGGTATTACGGGCAATATCACTCGGTGACTTTATTGTGGCACTTCCGGCATTATATGCACTTCGTGCTCATTTTCCTGATGCACACATTGATCTTTTGGCGCGCCCTTGGATGCATGAACTCGCTGAAAAACGCCCGTTTCCTTTCAACTCAGTCATTTCCGTACCGGTTTTTCCGGGTGTATATGATGATCCTGCAAAGATTGAAGATATAGTAAAACAGGAAGCCTTTTTTTCAGAAATGCAGAAGAAACGATATGATCTGGCTATCCAACTGCACGGCGGCGGTAGAAACTCTAACCCTTTTGTAAAGAGGCTGGGCGCGAACTATACAATCGGAATGAAAACCGATGATGCCCCCGATCTTGATAAAACAATTCCGTATCGGCTGTATCAGCATGAAGTTCACCGATATCTTGAAGTAGTGTCACTGGCCGGAGCATCTCCTGTAGCGATAGACCCGAAGATTCCGACAATTGAAGAAGATTACCGTGAAGCAACGGAGTTTATCAGAGGAATAAACTCTCCATATGTGGTACTTCACACCGGAGCAAGTGACAGTCGAAGAATCTGGCCGGCTGATTCCTACGCTCAATTAGGAGATCGGTTATATGAAGAAGGATATGAAATCGTTCTTACAGGTACTATATCTGAGGAAAACATCATAACTGAAGTGCAAAAAGCGATGAAACATCAGGCCGTCAATCTGTGCGGAAAACTATCATTGAGAGCCCTTATCGGAGTTCTCAAGCAAACCCGAGCAGTAATATCCAACGACACCGGACCAATGCATCTCGCCCGTGCGATCGGGATACCGACGATCGGAATCTATTGGTTCCCGAACATGATCCACTGGTCTCCGGTCACAAGGTCAACAAACCGCACTGCTATCTCATGGATTCAGGAATGTGAAGTATGTCGGCAACCGCTTTTTGATCGTGATTCTCAAATTCCGCTGAATGAAATTGAATCGTGCGGTCATATGAAATCATATGTCAGTTCCGTAACTGTTGATGAAGTCTTTCGTAAGACTATTGAACTCATTTCATAGCCTTGGATCAGTTATCATTCACTTCCTTACTGTTTTTTTATAAGAGTCTTTCACTATCTTTATGAAGCAACCTTATGATTACCCCATAACAAAATTTGTAAATAGCTTTGTTATTTATTATGAAAATACATATAGCAAAATTTATCAGAACAGCAGTTTCATTCTCTTTATTTAGTTACCTTACATTGAGTTTGATTCTGTTTCCTTTACCCATCGCCTGGGCCGAAGAAACCCCTCCTCCTGATAAGAATACGCTGACCGAACAGATACAAACACAGGCCCAACAGGAACTTCAAACCTCAAATCAGGAACAAAATAATACACAGGAAACCACACAACCTACTCAAGAGCAGTCAAATACGACGGTTAATACAGGAGATAACGTTTCGGAAACAAATCAATCAGAGAGTACATCCGAAACTGCAGTAGATAACAACAATACAGCTGCCGTCAATCAACAGGTGACGGCAACGGCCAATACCGGACACAATGAAGCGGGTAAAAATATCAGTTTCGGCGGTAATGCAGGAATTATTGTGACAGGGAATGCCGGAGTTCAGACAACCGCAAAAGCAGATACGAATAAAAATACAACATCCATTGGATACTCAGGGGCTACTTCAAATACTTCTTCCGATACAACTAATACCGGTAACGGTATGACTAAGACATCATCATCGCAAAATACAACGTTAACAATGGTAAACAATAACAATGAAACGGTAATAAATCAGCAGGCTCAGACTGAGGCTAATACCGGACACAATACCGCAGACGGAAACATCAGTATCGGCGGGAGTGCCGGAGTTATACTGACAGGTTCGGCATATACCTCTACCAACTTTCTCGCGACTGCAAACGGAAGTGTCATCCTTATCGGGGGAGACAGTAATGGCAACGGACCGGGCAGCGGAGCATCTATCATCCTCGTAAACACCGGAGACAATAATGACTTTGCTTCCAGATTGATGAAGCAACGCTCGACCACGATAAGGAACAGTAACTCTGCACTCATCTCACAAAGCTGCGGAGCAGGTCAAGCACTCTGCATGGCAAATACAGGGCACAATCATGCTGACCGCAATATCGGACTTGCGGGAAGTGCGGGAATAATTCAAACCGGAGATGCACTGGTATATGTAGACATGAAAGCAGATGCAAACGACAACAGCACAACGATTGCAAACAACGGAAACAGTAGCCAAAACAGTACCGATATACTCAACACCGGAGACAATACAACTTCAGATACATCTTCATCTGACACAACTAATACTGATGTCACAAACACAAACAAGGCTGCAATCAATCAACAGGTCAATGCCGTAGCCAATACCGGATATAATACGGCCAACAGAAATATTAGCTTCGGCGGCGACGCAGGGGTCATATTTACTGGAGACGCTGCCGTCATTGTGAAAATGGACGCAAAAGCGAATGAAAATTCCGCAACCCTAAAGGAAGAAACAAACGACCCGGTCGCTGACAGCAGCAGTAGTGATCCGCTATATACAGCATGCGGAACTTCAGGACAAAATACGGAAATCATAAACACCGGAGACAATCTCCAGACTGATACTTCAACAACAAGTACAACAGATATTTCCGTGACAAATACCAATAAAGCATTCCTTGTCCAAAAAATCACAGGACAGGTAGACACTGGATCCAATACCTCAAGCAGAAATATCGGCAGTCAGACAGGTATTATCGGGACAGGCGACGCTGTTCTGGCCGTGCAAACTGAGGCCAATGCAAATACAAACAAAACTGAAGTTGGCTGTCAGGTTATAGCAAAAGCCGATCCGTCACCCACACCCACACCGACTCAGGACCCTACAGTCACACCTACACCGACATCCGGACCGAATCCTACCGCAACACCGACCACAACACCGACAGGCAACGGGGGAAATAACGGAGGAACCAAAACCGGCGGTGGAGGAACAACACTGGCTTCGACATCTACAACAGGATATAAAGGCGGCGTTCCCTTCACCACGGGAGATGTGCTTGGAGCATCCGTAAGCAGACTTCCTACCACGGGTCCTGAAGATATGATTTCCTTTTTGCTTGCATCGCTCGCAGTCTTGCTTTCCGGCGGAGTATTAAGGAAAACTACATACGCTTCCAGAAGTTATACGTTCAAAATTGATGAAAGGGGGTGAATAGAAATATGCTAAATAAGAAAATGTTACTAACTGGAATCTCAATGCTCGCAATAATGGGGCTGGTTGCAACACCGGCAGCTTTTGCCGCTTCCGATACCACAAATATCGTCAACAGCGGTGATGATGCACAGGTGACAACTTCCTCATCAACATCAACAAATGTGAATGTGTCAAATACCAACGTAGCTGCCATTACTCAACAAGTACAGGCACATGTTAACACTGGTCACAATTCTGCTGACGGAAATATCAGTTTGAATGGTGCCGGAACGTCAATTATGACAGGTAGCGCACTTTCACAAATCGGTCTAGATGTCGATGCAAATGAGAATCAGACAGCTATTGCAGTGAGTAGCGGAGACGGTGATTCCAATTTGACGGATATCGTCAACACGGGAGATGATGCAGATATTGATACTTCTGCAAATTCTACCACGAATGTTTCAGTAAACAGTATGAATTCTGCATTCGTCCAACAAGCTGCAAACATTCATGCTAACACCGGACATAATGATGCTGATGACAATATTGGTTCTGGACCGACTCTTACCACAGGTAACGCTGCTGCTGCCGTTGGTTTTGACGTTGATGTCAATGACAACACAACAGCAATCGGACTTGGTGGGGGAATGAGTTCACTTTCTTCTCACGAAGGAGGGAATATGACCAGTATCGTTAACACGGGAGATGATCTTGATACAGACACAAATGTACATACAAGTACATCTATGAGCTCATCGAGTTCAAATTTGATGACTGTATTGCAAAGTATCATGACACATACCAATTCAGGTCACAATGACGCTGATGACAACATCGGCGGAACCGGAATGATGACTGGTGGAGCAGGTGTACAAGTTGGCTCTGCTGCGGAAGGCAATTCAAATAGTTCCTTTATCGGAAATATTATGGATATGCTTTTCTTTTGGTTGAGTTAATCTTGTAGGGTTTCCAGTGCCCCGGGGAAAATCCCCGGGGCACGGAAAGATAAGATATTGTACCTTGTTCGGACAAGCCAGTCTGTAAGAAACGTTGTTTATTTCAGATTTTTTACTAAAAAGACCTGAAATAAATTACGGAATTGACTATGAAATACCTAACATTCCTTCTCATTTTCACGTTGACGATAGCACAGCCTCTTGCCGTTTTTGCAGTCACGGAAACTCCGGATATTTCTCCCACACCGTCAGTCGAAGAAGCAGTTACAGAAACACCCGTGCCTGAACCGAGTCTCACACCTGAGACAGAAATCTCACCGACACCTGAAGAATTGATTACTACCCCACCGATCCCGGTTACTGAAATTACTCCCACGGTGATTCCCACTATCGATATGACTACGGATGACTTAATCAAATCGGAACAATCTACAGAAGAAGCCAGCCCGAGCAGTGTGATTGTTCAAGAAGTAACACCGGTACCTACCGTAACACTGACAGCACCGGTTATCCGAACGGGAAATGCTGAAAACGTAGTCACTGTGGACAATGTTATAAATACCAATATTACAGGTGCAGGTAATTGCATGCTTATCTTATCTCATAACTTCGACACTCAGGACATCTTGAATTTAACCGATAGCTGTCAAAACATACTGGTCAGTACTGAATCTGCAATCCAGAGTGAAACCATCAACGAAAATGATGCAGAAGTGGAGACGACGATTCAGGCAATTGCTGACACCGGTAAAAACGTGTTGCTTATACCTGACGGAATTATTATGACGGGAGACAGCAGAGTACAGGTCGATTTGTTCAACCTGATTAATACCAATATTACCGGGTCAAATACTTTGGCTCTATACTAGCACATTAACAATTTGTAATAGTTCATTGTAAAGGATCGATGGGGATTTGCTCCATCTCCATTCACACTCTTTCAAGTGTAATGGAAAGTTTTTCTTTACACCATTGAACTTAACGAGACGTCTTTTACAAAAGGACCAGAATGACTCTATGCCATTGATATGGACCCCTTTTGTATTTGAGAACTCATTTTTCTTGTGATTGATTCTCAAATGTTTGTCATACCCGACATCAACAAGTCCGTTGTATCCGCTCCACGAATCTGAATATACAGTACTGTTCAAGTCAATCTTTCCCTTCATAACAGCATGTAGCGTTCTTCTTTTACAGTTTGGAATGATACGAGTAAATACACGTCCTTGACGCTCATATATCCCAAATACTACCTGCTTAAATGACGTCCCACGACCTCTTTTACTTGACTTGCCTCTCATCCTTCGAGGTCCAAAGTATGATTCATCAATTTCTATCTCACCACCAACATATCGTTGCATCTGGTGCACTTGGTGATGATATATGAGTTGACGAATATTATTGTAATATTTGTTGACTGTATTGCGGTTGAGACCCAAAATACCAGAGGTCTGTGTAGCACTCAGATCGTGTGCAAAACACCATAGTATCTTTTTTCTCTTGTATTTTGATATCGGCCTATTGTTACAAACCATACCTCTAGTTTAGCACTACTCTGCTAGTCTAGAGCCTTAATAATTACTTTGTTGTCTTTATAGACTGCGTCATTTTGTACGCCATACCGGCCAAAATCCCCCCGATCATCGGACCGATCAGATAAAAACCTGCCGCATCAATATTCTTGCTGAGATCGGCAAATTTATACAGATACGGACTCAGGCCGACTGCCGGATTGAAAGCACCGCCTGATGTTGGCCCGCCGATAAAAGCCGCAGTCATTAGCGTCAGGCCGATAGCAGCGCCGTAATAATGATTATTTTTAACCTTATCTGAATAGGCTACATGTAATACTACAAACGCTAATAAAAATGTAAAAAGAACTTCGACAAGAAGCGCAGAACTCATTTTGGCACCTTCTGCGACAGTGGGAATAAAAGCGGTATCATTGATCGTCTCGACAGCGGCGGCAGCAACTACACCTGCCAAAAGCTGTACGACCATATACTGCAGCGCAGCTTTCAAATTGATCTTGCCGTTAAGAAGCGCCGCCAATGTAACGGCCGGATTGTAATGTGCTCCGGAAATATATCCGCCCATATAGACAAGTGCTGCTAGGACTCCTCCGATGGCAAAAGGATTCTGGGAAATACCGACAGTCAAAACCAGAAAAAATGTACCGAGAAATTCAATGAAATTTTTCCGTAGCATAGGATACGATTAGTTAATGGATAATGTATTCAGTATAGCAAAATTTACCCTTATCGGAACCTCACTCACTTCATCAGCTTGAGACCTGTCGCTTCATCAAATATGCGTTCGATTGTCCCTTCAAAAATATCAAGTTTGATCTCACAGGTTGCAGATATTTCCATACTTTTGACATGCCCCGCTATTGCCTGAAGTTGCCTGCCCCCGAAAACACCGTGAGTATGTGCAAAAACCGAGCCGTCAATCAATGCAATATTCCCGGTCAAAGATGTAATTTCAAGATTTTCCTCAATAACCTTTGTTTCATACTTTTTTGTCTGAAGGTTGTACCAAGACAGCTCCAGTTTATGACAGGCCCCGATACCGTGAAAATATCCGGACTTAATATTGTTTTTCGTGCAGAAGTCCTGTATTGCTGAAATAAACTCTTCACCGCGGTCAAATCTCAGAATGTATGAGTTACTTTGTTGTTTGATGATGTTCATACGGTCATTGTAGCATGTTCGTCAAATCGAGGGATCCCTTTGAAAATATCACAAAAAATACGCTACAATAAAACTATTCTATGGAAAATAAAGTAGTTGCCGAACTTGATTTTGCCGCAAACCTATCGTACAACTTTAAATCAATCAGTAAAGTAGTTGTGCTCGTAAATGGAGTTTTTGATATCCTACATCCGGGACACATTTATTTTCTTGAGCAGGCAAGGTCACACGGTGATGTAGTTTTCGCAGGTGTGCAGTCAGATGACGCGATAAAGCAATTTGCCAATCCTAAAGGGCCTGTCAATTCACTCGAACATCGCATGAAGGTTCTGGCATCAGTATCATTAGTTGATTATGTCGTATCGTATGCAGAAAAAAATGCATCAAATCTTATCGGGGAAATTAAGCCGACCATATATGTCCTCGCCGGAGATTATAAAAAAGGACAGCTGCCCGAGGAAGCAGTGATAAAGCAGATTGAAGGAACGATACAAACCGTAAAATATGATCCGCGATATTCGACACGCGAAGTCATTGATAAAGCAGTGGCATTGTACTCGCAGCCTCAGCAGGAATCTTCTTCCGAATAAATTGTTCGAATTATTTTGAGACGGTTGGTATAATATAACGTATTGATTTTGAAAGGGCGTATAGCTCATCCGCCAACCGGCGGAGGCTGAAACGTTCACAGGGCGTATAGCTCATCCGCCAACCGGCGGAGGCTAGAAGCGTTAGGGCGTATAGCTCATCCGCCAACCGGCGGAGGCTAGAGAAACGTTCACAGGGCGTATAGCTCATCCGCCAACCGGCGGAGGCTAGAGCGTTCACAGGGCGTATAGCTCATCCGCCAACCGGCGGAGGCTGGAGAGCGTTCACAGGGCGTATAGCTCATCCGCCAACCGGCGGAGGCTAGAGCGTTCCGGCGGAGGCCAGAAACGTTCACAGGGCGTATAGCTCATCCGCCAACCGGCGGAGGCCAGAGCGTTCACAGGGCGTATAGCTCATCCGCCAACCGGCGGAGGCTAGAGCGTTCACAGGGCGTATAGCTCATCCGCCAACCGGCGGAGGCTAGAGCGTTCACAGGGCGTATAGCTCATCCGGCCAACCGGCGTATAGCTCATCCGCCAACCGGAGGAAGCGTTCACAGGGCGTATAGCTCATCCGCCAACCGGCGGAGGCCAGAGCGTTCACAGGGCGTATAGCTCATCCGCCAACCGGCTGGAAACGTTCACAGGGCGTATAGCTCATCCGCCAAGCGTTCACAGGGCGTATAGCTCATCCGCCAACCGGCGGAGGCTGAAGCGTTCACAGGGCGTATAGCTCATCCGCCAACCGGCGGAGGCTAGAGCGTTCACAGGGCGTATAGCTCATCCGCCAACCGGCGGAGGCTGGAAACGTTCACAGCGTTCATCCGCCAGGGCGTATAGCTCATCCGCCAACCGGCGGAGGCTAGAAACGTTCACAGGGCGTATAGCTCATCCGCCAACCGGCGGAGGCTAGACAGGGCGTTCATCCGCCAGGGCGTAGGGCGTATAGCTCATCCGCCAACCGGCGGAGGCTCATAGGCCAGAAGCGTTCACAGGGCGTATAGCTCATCCGCCAACCGGCGGAGGCGCCAGCCGGCGGAGGCTAGAGCGTTCACAGGGCGTATAGCTCAGTTGGCTAGAGCGTTACATTGACATTGTAAAGGTCTCAGGTTCAAGTCCTGATACGCCCACACTTTCCCGTATGGAACATGTTTCATTACCCCATCAGGATCAGATTCTTCTTCTCCGATATCAAATACTTCTTATGCAGTTGTCTGTCATACCGCATCAAGCAGACAATTCGTTTTTGATGGAATCAGCCGAACGAGACCCGACAGCAGATGCATATGATCAGATGCTGAACCTCAGAAATCAACTTACTGAGCGCGGCATCATGCCTGATGAATAAATAACCAACTCACTTTTCTACATTAGCAGCGCCGCAATAATTATCATGAGAGGAATACCTACAAAGTAGAGAGGATTGAATCCCGGCGGCTGACCGTTTACTTTCAGCTCAGGTACAGGTGTAAATGTTGCAGTCGGCACCGGTGTTTGAGTCGGAGTAGGAGTAAGAGTAAACGTGGGAGTCGGGGTAAATGTAGGCGTCGGAGTAGATGTTGGAGTCGGCGTACTGGTCGGAGTTGGTGTGGATGTAGGAGTCGGGGTAGCGGTGGGAGTCGGCGTCAATGTAGGAGTAGGAGTCAAGGTGGGCGTAGCCGTATGAGTAGGGGTCGGGGCTGTCGTTGTCGGTGTCGGAGTTGATGCTGCGGCAGTAGGAGTCGGTGTTGTCCCCGGTGGGACTGTTGCCGTAGCAGCAGGAGAAGTAGGAGTAGGTGTGGTACCTCCCACAGTCGGAGTAGGAGTATACGTCGGTTCCGTTTGGATAGTACAGGTTGTCGTCGCCCCTCCTTCGAGAGTCAGGTTGATCAATGTTGGACAGGTATCCGGAAACATATTCATCCCACCATTTGAAACAAACCTGGAATGTTTGATCGTCACAGCCTGTCTGATTTCAGCAGGTTTGATAAACTCTGCATACACATTATCAAACACAATGGAGGACCCGTCAAATATACTGCCGCTTGTATCCGTTGCGGATTTCAGTACACGAATCGTTCTCCCTTCCTTATTTGATCTCATCGAAAGTACCCGGATATTTTGATAGAGCACATTCCCGATCCGTCCGTTGCCGCGTGGCATCACCACCAGAGCGCGATCACTGTCAAATACCGTACTGTTTTTGAAAGTAATATTGGTCGTCAAAGAATCAACCGTTGCCTCTCCGATTTTCAAAGACGATGCGGCGGATTTTGCTAAAACGTTGTTAAGCGTAATGGTATTTGCTTCTCCTCCCCGTGTCTTAATCGCTACAGCATCATCCTGAGCTTCGATGTAAATATTGTTGTAAGTCACGTTCTTCGAGCTGTCAGGATCTGTTCCGTCATTTCCGGAAATAATTCTCACCTGGTTGACCTGCACGGTGTCATCACGGTACACATGAAGAGTCCAGCCGTCACGATGATGGATTTTATAGATGAAAAAGTCGTTAAGAATCAGGTTGTTGGAGTCATGTGCATATAAGACTGTTTGACCGTTACCTTTGGCTGCCCGGATTTCTCCCGGCCCCTTTATTGTCACGTTTGAGGACCTGTTTATATCGATAAATTTCTCGTCGGTTGAAGTCTGATTTAAAACGGCATTCGGATGAAAAATAAGTGAGATATCATTCTTTGAATCGATTCGAATTCCTGATGCCGAGTGGATACCAGGCGCAAGATAAATCATCGTTCCCGGTTGAGCACCGTCGATCACGGCCTGAAGAGGTTGCCCCGGCAATACTTCAGTTGCCTGTGTCGGCTTGGTAACGGTGATGTCATCAAGTTTATCTACCCAGAATACCATTGTTTGGATGTACTCGCCTTCATCCGGCAGATTCGTTTTTAAGTAATAATTTCCGGGTATCGCCGGTAAGTCAAACGTCACCACCCCGCCTGAGACAGTCACCGGGAGATCAGCTGTCGGACTTCTCAGCACGGCACTGGTCGGGTTGCCCGGAATAGTTACCGCTAATGTCATATCAGTCCGTGTGGCCAGTCGCACAACGGTTGTCTTGTACTGTTCCCGTTCGTCGTCATAGTCATAATCAGTAGACCGAATTGTTCTGAACTTAAGAGGTACGCTCGCTTCAGTATTTTTTTCCTTTGCCGTTCCCGTAAAAGCCGTATCAGGGGCTGTCACATCATAAACCAAAATATTTGTCGATTGAGAAGCCTCTGTGGGGATATCCTGGATTGTTTCGTGCTTCTCTGACGTATCACTTTGTTTCAGCGCAAAGAAAATCACTCCGCCGGCCGCAAGAGTAAGAAGAAGCAGTATTCCCGGCAGTAGTAAAGAATGAAAATTAATTGGTTTCTTCGCCATAAAAATGACCTCGTATGTTTTCATTATACGGAAAAACGATGCTATAATGGTGAGAGTAATATGCAAAAACGAATACTATCTGGAATAACGCCGAGTTCAGCCAAAGGACTTCATCTCGGAAATTATCTTGGAGCAGTCAAACCTCACATTGAATTTCAGGAGAAAGGTGATTGTTTTTACTTTATAGCGAATCTTCATGCACTGAATAATGTTTTTGACCCTGAGGAAGTACATAAAAATACGATGAATATTTTCATCGAATATCTGGCTTTCGGTCTTGATCCTGAGAAGACGACATTTTATATCCAAAGCGATATTCACAGCATTCCGTATTTGCAGACGATACTGAATAACGCAGTGACGGTTGCGGAGCTCAAAAGGATGCACGCCTACAAAGATAAGCTGCAGAATGATGTGTCTCAGGATGCCATAAATTTCGGGCTGTTTTCATATCCGGTGCTTATGGCTGCTGATATTCTCGCATTTAATCCCGATGTTATCCCTGTGGGTGAAGATCAGACACAGCATGTTGAGATCTGCCGGGATATTGCGCGGACATTCAACAACAGATACGGAGACGTGCTGAAAGTTCCTGAGCTATTTGTCAAAAAGGATGTTGCCCGTGTTCCCGGTATTGACGGCCAACGCAAAATGAGTAAATCACTCGGAAATGATATTCCGATTTTTGCTTCTGAAGATATTGTGAAAAAGCAAATTATGTCAGTCACGACCGATCCTGCCCGTATTCATCCCACTGATCCCGGTGATCCGGACAAAAACGTTGCATTTACATATCTCGGGCTTATGGAGTATGAGAGGAATAAACTCGAAGATATGAAAGAGCGGTATAAGAATGGTACAATCGGTGATGTCGAAATCAAAAAAATTCTTCTTAATTATTTCCTTGAGTATTTTGCCGATATGAAAAAGCGAAAGGAAGAACTGCAGCACGATATGGATCGTATTTCGGAACTCCGCAAAAAAGGTGCAGAAAAGGCAAACCTTATTGCCGAACAAACACTCAGAGAAGTAAAAGATGCAGTTGGAGTAGCATGACCCCGATGTGATTTTCAACAGAAAATTGATTATAGTATACATATGACATTCCCGGACATGAACAAAGCATTTACACTTCTTGAACTTGTTATTGTGTTGGGCATAATCGGCGTAATTGCCACAGTCGGTGCCGCGTCATTCAGAAGTACCATAGATGACACCCGTGTTTCAAGCGCTGAGACTGACTTGGAAGATATTAAAAAAGGCGTAGAAACAGCGCGGGTAAAATCTGGTCAGTTGTTCGGACAAATCACCGGAAATTACTGCAGTTTTTGTAATGCATGCAATACCGGCGATCTTCGCAATGTCCCCACTTCACATATCTGTATGCAGCGTTGGATAAATGTCATGAATACCGTTTCCGCAGCAGGATACGGTGATATCACCGAATATACCCGTGATCCCTGGGGAAGTCCGTATGTTGTCGATGAAAACGACGGAGAATATCCCACCAACCCTTGCCGGCGGGACTCTATAAGAAGCGTCGGTCCTGACGGTTTATTCAACACTGGTGATGACATCGTGACACAACTTGCAACCTACCATCCAAGCTGTTCCTAAGCAAAGTTGACATATCATGGCAGAGTGTTACAATTGTACTAATGATCACAACGACGGACCGAATCACAACCGCTACCGACATTATCCGTTAAACGGAGGGTAGTCACGTGATTTTTTGAAGCCCTCCAAACGGAGGGATTTTTTTTATATACCGTATTATTACCATTTAGCTTGCAAAGCAAGAAAACTCAATTTATGAAAGACCAGCAATCTCTTGATGCACTCCGACACTCAGCCGCACATCTATTGGCAGCGGCAGTTCTTGAACTTTATCCTGATACAAAGCCGACTATCGGACCACCGATAGAAGATGGTTTTTACTATGACTTTGAATTTAAGGAACCGATATCAGAGCAGGATCTGGGTAAAATCGAACAGAAAATGAGAGAACTGGTCAAGAAATGGGAAAGCTTTGAAAAAATCCCCGTCGATGCAGAAAAAGCGCGGAATCAATTCAATGGAAACGAATACAAACTGGAAATTATCAGAGAACTCGAAGAAAAAAAAGAAGAAATCACGCTTTATAAATCCGGAGAATTCATTGACCTCTGCCGCGGAGGCCATATTGAAAACCCGAAGGAAGAACTGAGACACTTCAAACTGATGTCACTCGCAGGAGCTTACTGGCGAGGCAACGAAAAGAACAACATGCTTACCCGCATTTACGGTACGGCTTTCCCGACAAAAGAAGAACTCGAGGCCTTTATCACACAACGTGATGAAGCAAAAAAAAGAGATCACAAAAAATTGGGAAAAGAGCTTGATCTGTTTGTTTTTTCGGAACTGGTGGGACCGGGCTTACCGCTCTGGACACCAAAAGGAACCCTTGTCAGGAATCTGCTGGATGAATATGTCTGGCAGCTGAGACGGGAAAAAGGATATTCACGGGTTGAGATACCGCATATTACAAAAAAGGAACTGTATGAAACATCAGGGCACTGGGCAAAGTTTTCTGATGAACTTTTCAAAATTACGACACGCGAAGGACACGAATTTGCCATGAAACCGATGAACTGTCCGCATCATACACAGATCTATGCCCGCAAAAAATGGAGTTTCCGTGAACTGCCGCAGCGATACGCCAATACGACAACCTGTTATCGCGATGAACAAACTGGTGAACTTTCCGGACTCTCGCGGGTTCGTGCTTTCAGTCAGGACGATGCACATGTTTTTGCAAGGTTCTCACAGGTGAAGGATGAGTTTCTGAAAATCTGGGACATTGTGCAGACATTCTACAGTACGTTCGGATTCAATCTGAAAATCAGATTGTCTCTCCATGATCCGAAAGAGCCGGAAAAATATCTCGGAGATGAAAATAAGTGGCAGGAAGCCGAGAACATGCTTCGCGAAATTATCAAAGAACACCATGCGGAGGCTGAAGAAGCGGAAGGAGAAGCGGCTTTTTACGGTCCGAAACTTGATTTTATGGCAAAAGATTCGCTCGGCCGTGAATGGCAGGTTGCAACAATTCAGCTTGATATGAACATGCCCGAACGGTTTGATCTGACATGTGTCAATGAAAAAGGAGAAGAAGAACGCATTGTCATGATCCATGCCGCAATCATGGGATCGATCGAACGGTTCCTTTCCATCCTGATCGAACATTATGCCGGAGCATTTCCGTTCTGGCTTGCACCAGTACAGGTGGAGATTATTCCGATTGCAGACCGACATAATGAGTTCGCGGAAAAAGTCAGGAATGAATTAACTGAAAAAGCGATTCGATCAGAACTCAACGATAAATCCGAATCGATGCAGAAGAAAATCAGAACGGCACAAAAAGCCAAAATTCCGTACATGCTTGTTATCGGAGATAAAGAGGTCGAGGCGGGAGAAGTGAATGTAAGATCCAGAGACGGCAACACGGAGACAATGAAACTTGAAGATTTCACCAAAGCAGCTGTCAAACAAATCAGCGATAAACAGTAGTTATTAATAAGCGTTTTTATGATTATTTCACTCGTCGGCATGTCAAGTGCCGGCAAGACATACTGGGCTTTTGAGCTCCAAAAACACGGCTTCACCCGTATCACATGTGATGA
The DNA here is from genome assembly GCA_016700135.1 of Candidatus Roizmanbacteria bacterium. Classification (NCBI taxonomy): domain Bacteria; phylum Candidatus Roizmaniibacteriota; species Candidatus Roizmanbacteria bacterium. The sequence goes on along the minus strand of CP065004.1, from coordinate 1,067,816 downwards.
TCTGATTGAGAAGCGACTTGCTCCTGAACTGCGGAAAAACGGATATCGGGGACTCCATGAAGTAGCAAAGTGGATGGGACATCCGTATGAACCTCAGTACCCGAAGACAAGTAAACGATACCTCGATTTTGAAACCGAGGTAATGGAGGAAATATTTGACGAAATCACTTCAATGAACGGAAATCCGAAAAAAATAGTTATAGACACTACAGGTAGCGTAATATACACCACGGGTAGTGTTCTGAAAAGATTAAAAGAAATCAGTTCTGTTATCTATTTAGACATACCTGAAGAGAAAAAACAGGAGATTTATCAGGAATTTTTACGCAATCCCAAACCGATTATCTGGGGAGAGTCATACAAGCCGAAGGAAGGTGAAACCAATGAAGAAGCTCTCGCGCGTTGTTACCAGAATCTTCTCTCATTCCGGGCAAAAAAATACGGGAACATTGCTGACATAACCATCCCGTTTGATATCCACAGGCAGGAAGACTTCACGGCTTCAGATTTCATTGAACATATCGAGGCAGTATGAAATTCCGAAGTACCCGCACACATGCAGACGTTGTAACATTTAAAGATGCGGTTTTTCAGGGACTTGCTCCGGACGGAGGATTGTATGTGCCTGAGAAGTTTCCTTCCCTTTCCGGAGATGAGCTGTCGTCATTCCGGGGCGCACCAATCGAAGAAATCGGCTCAAAAATACTGTCTCTTTTCATTGATGACATTCCGCAAACGGAACTGATGAAGATCGTTGCCGAAGGACTGTCATTTCCGCTTCCTATACGGACAGTACAAGAACGACGGATTCTGGAATTGTTTCACGGGCCGACAATGGCTTTTAAAGATGTTGCAGCCCATGTCCTGCCGGGAATTATGGAATACTATCTCAGGAAGAACAATCGAAGAACATTGATTATTACGGCAACATCCGGTGATACGGGCGGTGCTGTCGCACACGGATTTTCAGAAAAAGACAATATATCAGTCGTAATTCTCTTTCCGAAAGGGAGAGTCAGCAAACTTCAGAGAGAACAGCTGACACATGTCGGCAGAAACATATATCCGATCGAAGTCGAAGGAACATTTGATGACTGTCAAAAGATGGTAAAACAGGCCTTTACCGATTCTGATTTTAAAAAATACAATCTTACCTCGGCAAACTCCATCAATATCGGACGATTGCTTCCGCAGTTGATTTATTATGCTTCTTCCTGGGCCAAACTTCGGGAGGATAATCTTACATTCGTTGTCCCCTCAGGAAATATGGGAAATGTAACAGCGGGCTTGTATGCAAAAATGATCGGGATTCCGATAAGAAAACTCATCATTGCCTGCAACAGCAATGATCCTGTGGTGAAATATTACAAAACGGGAATGTATGAAAAGCAACCCGCTCACAAGACTCTTAGTACGGCCATGGATATCGGACATCCCAGTAATTTTGAGCGTATCCTGGATGCTGTAAAAAGTGATTACGGACTTTTTAAAGAAATTTTTACTGCGGTACGAGTGACTGATGAAGAAACGAAGCAAGTGATGCAAAAAGTACATAAGACTTATAGCTACATTCTGGATCCGCATACGGCAGTCGCGTGGAAGGCAGCTGATATCCTGAAGCTAGACTCGCCCGTCATTATTTCCACCGCTTCCCCGGTCAAATTTGCAGAGGAAATCAAGATGTCAGCGGATATCACTGTACCCGATCAAAAACCGACGTATCATCAATCCCAAACAGTCTTTTCTTCAGGCAACTCATATAGTGAACTGAAACGCATTGTAGAGGCTGTTATCAATAGATGAATTGCCTTGCAAATAGATAAATTTCCATTTATAATAACTAAACCCCGTATATGACAGAGCATGTATCCTTAGTGATACATTCTGTTTTACGGGGTATATTGATAAATTCACTTTTACCAACTTGAGGAACCAAAGATACTTTAGCAGCAGAACGAATAAAACAGGCAAGTACTTTTACACAAATTCACGAATTCAAGAGCAGGAACTGCGCGTTATCGATAGCAAAGGGGAACAGGTTGGGGTGTTGTCACGGGATGAAGCACTTGACGAAGCTACGAAAAGAGGACTTGATCTGGTGCTGATTGCTCAAAACGCTAAGCCTCCCGTCGCGAAAATCACTGACTTCAAGAAATTTTTGTACGAACAGGAAAAAAAGCAGAAAGAAGCGAAGAAAGGGGCAAAGAAAAGTGTAGTAAAAGATATCAAGCTTTCATTGTTTATCGGCCCTGCCGATCTAGAAAGAATGATAAATAAGACGAAGGAATTTTTGGATGAGGGTAATCAAGTTCGTCTTAATTTAACACTGAAAGGCCGTGAAATTGTCAAAAAACAAATGGCTTTTGATCTTTTGAATAAATTCATTGCGGGACTGGGCGATGTAAATATCTCGAAGGAGCCGCGGCTGGAAGGACGCGTCGTAAGAGCAGTTGTTTCAAGAAAAAAATAAGCAGTTACGATTACAGTTACACTTTTTTAAATTTTCAGGTACAATATAAACTTTCAAACGAATAGTTATGGCAAAAAATAAACAAAAGACACATAAAGGTGCCTCAAAAAGATTTAAGGTCACGGGAACCGGTAAGGTTTCTCACCGATCTCAGAAATTCCGACATCTTTTGTCAAAAAAATCCAGTAAACGAATCCGCAGTCTGCGACTTGAAAAGAACGTAGAAGGTCGTGCTGCGAAAAAAATTAAACAGTTGCTAGGTGTTGCCTAAGAAATAACTTATATCATATGGTACGTGTAAAAGGCGGAATCGCCTCAAAAAGAAAACATAATAGAGTTCTGAAACTTGCAAAAGGATATTGGATGTCCCGAAGCACTCAGTTCAAAAAAGCACAGGAAGCCGTTTTGCATGCCGGTGAGTATGCCTTTAAAGGACGAAAACTTAAGAAACGTGACTTTCGCTCACTCTGGATCACACGTATCAATGCAGCTTTGAAAGAAAACGGCATGAAATACAATGAGTTTATTCACAAACTCAAGGAGAAAAAATCCAAAGTTGACAGGAAAATCTGGGCACAGATTGCACTTGAACATCCGACCGTCTTTGATAAGATCGTAGAAGAAGTCAAGAAATAAGATTATTTCTGACTCTGTCATTCTGAGGTGAAACCGAAGAATCCTTATCCCGGATCCTTCAAATCCGTTCGGGATGACATAATGTCAATTCTTTCTCTAAGTCTGGTACTATTATTACATGAAATCTCCTAAAGAACTTCTGCTCCAATTCAAGGAACAATTATCTACCTTAAAAGAACTTGATACGCTTGAAATTCTCGAAACTGAGTATTTGGGACGAAACGGAATCATTAATCAGCAACTGAAAAATATAAAAGATATCGATCCTTCAGAAAGGAAAACATTCGGACAGGAAATCAATACCGTAAAACAGCAGATTCAGGAAGAATTATCAGCGAAGCGGACTGAGCTGTTGAAAAACGAAAACAGCAGAAAAAAGATAGATACCACACTTCCTGCAACACAATATCCTCAGGGAAGTCTTCATCTCGTAACCTATGCAATAGAAGAGATCAGTCATATTTTCGAAAAAATCGGATTTATCCGCATGTCATACCCTGAAGTAGAATGGGAATTCTTCTCATTTGAAGCTCTCAATATGCCGTCAGATCATCCAGCTCGGGACGATTTTGAGACTTTTTTTATGGATTACGAACCGCACAAAGAACACGGGAAGATGGTACTGACACCTCATACATCATCCGGACAAAACAGAGAGATGCGGAGACTCGGAAAACCGCCGATTCGCATGATCAATATCGCCAAAACGTACCGCCCGAATTGGGATGCATCTCATGTACCGATGTTTCATCAGTTTGAGGGTCTGTGTGTCGATAAAAGAATAAATATCACTCATTTGAAAGGAACAATTGATTATTTTGCCAAGCAGTTTTTCGGAGAAGATCGCGAGACACGGCTTCGTCCGTTTCATTTCCAGTTTACCGAACCTTCGTTTGAAGTAGATATCACCTGTGATATCTGTCAGGGAACGGGTAAAGTAAACGGTGAAAAATGCCGTCTCTGCAAACAGGGATGGCTTGAACTGGGCGGAACCGGTATGGTCCATCCGAACGTATTGAAAGCGGGCGGTATCAATCCCGATGAGTATACCGGCTGGGCATTCGGTTTTGGTGTAGAGCGTGTCATGATGATGCGGCCCGGTATCGGACTGAGCAATATGAGACTGCTGTATGACGGCGACATCAGAGTTTTGGAACAATTCTAACTATGAATATCAAAATCACGTATGACTGGCTTTTGGAGTATCTTGAAACGGATGCCGATCCCTATGAGATGCAGAAGTATCTTTCACTCAGCGGCCCGTCGATCGAAACGGTGGAAAAAGTCGGTGATGATTATGTATTTGATATCGAAATCACGTCAAACCGTATTGATATGGCAAGTGTTTTCGGAGTCGCGCAGGAAGCTCAGGCGATTTTACCTCAATTCGGAAAGAAGGCAAAACTGAAATTTAACCCGCTTGAAAAATATACGTTTGAAAATCTTCATGCAGAACCGGTGCCCACACATAAACTTGATGTCACAATCGAGGATGCCGAACTTTGTTCACGGTTTACGGCGATGGTCATCTCTGATGTACAAATAAAGCCGTCATCGGAAATTATCAAAAAAAGACTGGAACTTTCCGACATCAGATCACTCAATAACGTCATTGATATTTCAAACTATCTAATGCTTTCACTCGGGCAGCCGACTCATATGTTTGATTTTGATCAGATCAAAGGACAGAAAATGATTCTCCGCCGCAGCAAAAAAGGTGAAAAAATGACCACACTGGACGGAAAGGAATTTACCCTTCCGGGAGATGACATCATTATCGAAGACGGATCAGGTAGAATTATCGATCTCTGCGGGATCATGGGAGGCGAGAATTCATCCATAACGGAAGATACGAGAAACGTACTCTTTTTTGTGCAAACTTATAACAAGCGCCATATCAGAAAGACTTCAATGACAACCGGACAGCGGACAATGGCCGCTACATACTTTGAAAAAGGACTTGATCCCGAACGGGTCGAAACGGCTTTTGTATACGGTATTGATCTTCTTCTTGAAGCAACCGGCGGACATGCAGCTTCGGAACTTGTTGATCTTTATCCTCACAAGCGCGAAGAGAAAAAAGTAAAGGTATATCTCAAGGATATCCATCGAGTCATCGGCGTGACGATTGATGAAAAGAAAGTCACCGCCATTCTTGAAGATCTCGGTTTTTCTGTGAAACGTCATGAGAATGAAGAGCTGGCATATCCTGACGGGGTATACTTTGAAGTGACCGTTCCGACATATCGCACTGACGATGTCGATATCAAAGAAGATATCATTGAAGAAGTCGCACGGGTATACGGATACTACAATCTCCCGAACACCATTTCACCGCTTATCTATATCAAGCAGCTGCATGATATGGAGATGCTTTTCAAAACGATCTCCAAATCAAAACACTATCTGAAACATATCGGACTCCATGAGTTCATCAATTACTCAATGGTATCAGAAGAGCTTCTGAAAAATCTCGGTATGGATCCCTCAAAGCATCTGAAATTGTCAAACACCATTTCAAAAGAGATTGAGTATATGAGACGGTCTCTTGCCGTGTCACTTGTCAAAAATATTAAAGATAATCAGGGTAAGAAGGACATATTAAAGATATTTGAAATTGCAAAAATTTATATACCCCGTGACAATGATCTTCCGGAAGAGCAATATATTCTCGGGATCGCGGTTACGACAGATTTTTTTGATCTGAAAGGAATTGTGGAAGGATTGATGAGAGAGCTTAATATCTACAATTACACCTACGAGCCGAAAGAAACTGACTTATTTTCTCAAAACACATCAACAACCCTTATGTCCGGAGACAAACAGGTCGGCCGACTAGGTATGCTGAAGAAAGAGTATGCCGATAACATGGCACTTTCAGAAGACGTATACATCGCAGAGATTGACTTCGGTTTCATCCAAAACAATTATTCGATCACGAAGCCATACAAAGACCCTGTCACGACAGCGATAATTAAGCTTGATGTGACAATCGACATGAAAGAGAGAGTATATGGCGAACTCGAAAAGAAGGCATATGACACCTCACACCTCCTGCAGAATATCGAAATAATTGATAGATACAAGGACAATCTGACGATCCGTTTTTATTTTGCCGATTCTTCAAAAAATATCACAGAAGAAGATGCAAAAAAAGAGCTGGAAAAAATTCAAAAGACTATTTAACGGAAACTTCTTCATGTTCCCTGGTACAATGTCTTCATGAAGTACCGCACCATACTTTTTGACTTCGACGGCTGTGTCGTAAATTCGCTTCCCGTATGGCTTAAAAGTTTTCGAAAAACGTTTGACGCACTAGGAATCCCAATGTCTGATAGGGACATCATTGATAAAGCATTCCACAGGTGGGATGCAAAACCGGAACTCAAAATCCCTGACGTAGAAGTATTCAAGTATGATCTATATGCAAATTTTGACATGCTGCAAAAGGAAATTCAGCTTCATGAAGGATTCCTGGATCTGATGCAGATATTAAAATCCCGGGGGATAAAAACGGCAATCGTAACATCTACCTTGAGACCGACACTCGATAGAGTACTTACACTTCTGAACTGTGAGACACTTTTTGATACGACTCTCTCATGGGAAGATACTGAGAGAAACAAACCTGATCCCGATCCGCTTCTGCTTGCGATGGAGCGACTGGATTCTAAACCTGAGGAAACGATCATGATAGGGGACAATGAAGTGGATATTCTGGCCGGTCATGCCGCACATGTCACGGGAATTTGGTACTATCCTGATATTCATGAACTTTATTATCCTCATAACATGTTCTCCCGTCACAAGCCGACCCATACCATTAAACATTTCAAAGAACTTATCGATCTGATATGAGTACTACACTTGTTCATTTTTTAACGACCGACAAGCTGAGATTGCCCGGTCTGTTGTACGAACCGAAAACCCCGACAAAACGTGCGGCGATATATCTGCATGGTTGTGGAAGCTCTTCGGTGTTTTACAAACCGGTCATGAACCTGTGGGGAAAGCAGTTTACCCAAAAAAATATTGCATTTTTCCCTTTCAATAACAGAGGAGCACATCTGGTGAAGTCTCTTCATCAGGAAACGGGAGAAGCAGAAGCTGAGAGAATTCTCGGCGGGACATATTACGAACGGATTGCAGAGTGCGTGAATGACATCGACGGAGCGATAACATTTTTGAGAGCAAATGGGTATAACACCTTTTATCTGATTGGGCATTCAACAGGAGCGAATAAAATTGTGGTATATAATCAGCTTTCTAAACAAAATCCTGTCAGTAAATACATACTTTTGGCAGGAGGCGATGACACAGGATTGAATTATGAAATGTTCGGTGAGAAACGTTTTCAGGCGGCACTCAAACGGGCAAAACAGGAGATTGACCGCGGAAATGAAATGAAAATCGCGCCAAAATATTTATATCCGGAACCGTACACGTACCGTTCTCTGTATGATGTTCTGAATCCCGACGGAGATTACAACACCTTTCCCTTTTACGAGTATTTACATAAACAAAGACTGTCAAAGAAACCTCTTTTCGATATGTACCGGAATATTGAAAAGCCTATGCTTATCGTCTACGGAGAACAGGATGAATTCTGTTTTAACAACGTCAATGGTTGTGTGGAAGCGCTGAAAAAAAATACAAATCCTAAATCCCATACTACATTCGAAATTATTTCCGATACAGGGCACGGATTTGACGGGAAAGAGGAAGAGTTGGGGAAAATGATGACGGAATGGCTTTCATAACATACTCGGGTGAGTGACCGGTTATTTCCAGTCCTCGTTTACGCCGATTTTAATAGTTGACTCTCCCATTTTTCCCTTTTCATTCTCAGCCCGAACCTTAATTTCATATTTCCCGTTGTCGAGTTCAAATGTTTCGGATATTTCATCACGGTCTCCGCCGATTACTTTCTTTTCATTGCCGTTGATCCAGATTTTTACTTCTTTAACCGGCTCAAGAGATGTGATTCGTGCCCGTACTTCGACTTTTTTGTCACTTGATTCAACTTTTGACTCGTTGCCGGGATTTTTGATGCTGACTACGACATCTTCTGATGATGAGTCTGAAGTTTCCGTCGGATAATGCCACTTCTCATCACCCTGTTCACGCGCCCAGGCATCGATTGCTTCCTGCCATCTGTTCTTCCCGTCACCGGATATGGGATCATTTTCCGTCACGACATAAAATTCCTTTTCTTCATAATTACCGCTTCTGACCTCTACTTCATTTGCAATCCTTCCGTTTGATTTCGAAAGTTTCAGCTTTTTGTAAAACGGTGACACTTCCGTCGGTTCGGTTCCTTTGATGTAATATTCAGATCTGGTCGATCCTCCATCTTTCGGCAGACCGCCGAAGAAACTGTCGATCTGGATCGCTTCAACATCGTCGGGCTTTTCAATAATACCGTCATCATATTCCTTCAGAAGCTCGACCATCACATCGTGCCAGATCGGGGACGCACCGGTAGCACCTGATGCGATATTGGGATTCATCTTTGAGTTATCATTATTTCCGACCCATACACCGAGAGTGATATTTTTGGTAAATCCGACTGCCCAGTTGTCGCGTTTGTCATCGGTTGTTCCTGATTTTACGGCTACTGTTTTTCCGGAAACATTGAGGTATGAACGCGGACCGAACGTATCAATACGGGCATTATTATCGGAAAGAATGTGGGAAATAATAAAACTGATGGCAGGGGAGAGGACTTCCTTTGCTTTTTCATCTTTCTTTTTATATACGGATTTCCCGTTGAATTCCGTAATCTCAAGAATCCCCACCGGTTCGACACGGCTGCCGCCGTTTGCAAAAACAGAAAATGCCTGCGTCAGATCAAGAAGTGTAGTCTCTCCGCCTCCGAGAGATGCAGACAATCCGAGATTATTCATATTTTCGGTGGTCGGTTCGAGAGAGTCAATTCCCATGTCATAGCATTGCTGCAAAAAGTCGCGAAGTCCGAGCATGGCCAGCATTTTTACTGCAGGTACATTCAGAGAATTTCCCAATGCAAATCGTATTTGCACAGGACCGCGGTACTTACCGTCATAATTGACCGGCTTGTATGCTTCGTCCTGGCTTGAGTCAGGGAACTCTGTCTGTACATCCATGATGACTGAAGACGCTGTATATCCTTTTTTAAGTGCCACGGCATACTCAATCGGTTTGAGAGTTGATCCGGGCTGTCGGTTTCCCTGAGACACGACATCATACTTACCGTATTCATCATTGTTGTAGTCATACGAACCGACATACGTGATGATCTCGCCGGTCTCGGGATCAAGAGCGACAAGCGCACCGTTCCCGACATCATAGTCTTCCAGTCCTTCTATTTCTTCTTTCACTATTTTTTCCGCTTTTTTCTGCAGTTCAAGGTCTAGGGTTGTTTTTACCTTTACACCTTTCGTAAGCAATGCCTGGCCGTATTCTTCTTCAATTAATTTTCTTATATAAAAAACGAAGTGAGGCGCATTGATAGCAAGTTTCGGTGAAGAAAATTTCACTTTGTCAAGCTGGGATAAAGCTTTTTCCTTTTCATCTTTCGTGATATATCCGTCTTCCTCCATGCGTCGCAGGACATCTTTCGCCCGGCCTTTCCATGCGTCTTTTTTCCCGATAAAAGGAGAATAGGCAGGAGGATTTTGAGGAAGCCCGGCAAGAATAGCCGATTCAACAAGGCTCAGTTCTTTCGGGGATTTGCCGAAATATCCCATTGAAGCGGATCCCACGCCGACGAAAGTGCCTCCGTAAGGCGCTTCATTGAGATACATTTCAAGTATTTCCTCTTTGGAGTATTTGTTTTCAACCTGATACGCAAGGATTGCTTCTTTGATTTTACGCGACAGTTTCCGCTCCGATGTAAGGAGGACATTCTTGATAAGCTGCTGCGTAATGGTAGATCCTCCCTGCGGATTTCCGATCATGCTGTTGAATGCCGCACGCATAATCCCGTACTCTGATATACCGTTGTGTTCATAAAACCGTTTGTCTTCGATGGCAACAGTAGCCTGTTTCAGATATTTTGAGATGTCATCGCTTTTGACAGGTACACGGTTTGCATCTTTGTACATCTCATAAATAATTTCACCGTTTCTGTCATAAAAAATTGTGGAGTTGCCGCGGCTCTCAGACAGCTTGCCGGGTTCGGGTAAGTCACGACCATACCAGGCAAACAATGCAAATGCACCGATATAGCCGAATACAATCATTCCGATGATGCCGAACACGGCATACATCATGAGTTTCTGCCTGTTGAGACCGGAAAATAAACCGAAAGAAGGACGGCTGCTCCGCCTTCGACGAGGGACATATGCCATAGGGTTCATTGTAGCATATTCCGCCTGTTTCAACTGTAAAAACAGGAGAAAAATGTGCTACAATAATCACACTATGCGAAGACTTAAAAAAATATTAAAACCGAAAAATATTGCCCGGGTTATCATCGTAGTTGCATCACTTCTTCTTATCATCACAAGCTTTGCTCCGTTCTTTTATCTTTGATCCTCAAGAAGTGATCCGTTACAAACGTTTCAAATCGTATGGATTTTCAGAAACCTGTTTCCTCACTGCCGCGTACCAGTCCACGAACAATTCAGCGGCTTGAAAAGCTTGAAATAAATACGTATGAAGACTTACTTCATTACTACCCGTTTAGGTATGACGACTACTCATCTGTTGCAAAAATCGCTACCACCCAACCGGGTGAGACCGTGACAATAAAGGGAACAATAAAGACATTCACAAACAGCTTTACCAAGCGGGGATTCAAACTTCAAAAAGCGGTAATAGCCGATGATACGGGAATTATTGAGGCCGTATGGTACAACCAGATGTACCTCACAAAAGTACTAAAAGAAGGTATGCACATAGCGGTGGCAGGAACGGTTGATCGATTCGGACGATCCGTGAATATTACACCTCAGGAATATGAGATACTGTCTTCACCGACTGCGCCGACGATTCACACCGGCAGACTGGTCCCTGTATATTCACAGATATACGGACTTTCATCAAAGACCATTCGCGAGAAAATCATGTATGTACTGGGATTGTTTCAGACTATTGATCCTGTACTTGTTGAATTTTTGCCCGAATCAATATTAGACAAATATAACCTTATCGGGCAACAACAGGCGCTGTCATGGATCCATCAGCCGCCGGGAAAAAGGGAACAGCAACAGGCACATCGCCGCATAGCTTTTAACGAACTTTTCATCAGGGTCCTTTCGTCACATATTGTCCGGGAAAAATGGAAACAGGAGACGACCACAACACCCATTCATATTACAAAATCCGTTCAGAAGTCTCTTGATACATTCATAAAATCTTTGCCGTTTGATTTGACCGATGCACAGAAGCGGACAACGGATGAGATCCTTGCTGATATCCAAAAATCCACTCCGATGAACCGCTTTGTCCAGGGAGATGTCGGTTCCGGCAAAACGGTAGTTGCGGCTATTGCGGCATATGTAACACACTTGAACAAGTTGCAAACACTGATTATGGCCCCGACTGAAATCCTGGCACAGCAGCATTACAAAACTATTTCCGCGCTGATGGACCCATCAATTTCGGTAGGTCTACAAACAGGTTCTCATAAAGCAATCTCAAAGAAAAAATCATCACTTGAATACGATATTATCGTCGGGACACAGGCTCTTATCACTGAAAACCTTAATTTTGATCGTGTCGGACTTGTGATCATAGACGAACAGCACCGTTTCGGTGTAAGACAGCGGGCGATGCTCAAAGATAAAGGGGCAAATCCGCATCTTCTGACCATGACTGCTACCCCTATTCCCCGGACCGTATCCTTAACACTATACAGCGAACTTGATTTATCAGTGATTGACGAAATGCCGAAAGGACGCAAACCCATAAAGACCTATGTCACTCCGCAGGAAAAACGTGAAAAGGGCAATGAGTGGATAAAAAAACAGATCAGCGAAAACGGAGCTCAGGTATACATTATCTGCCCTCTGGTAGAGGAGTCAGAGTCCGAGACTCTTAAGTCAGTCCGTGCAGCGACCAAAGAATATGAATATCTGAAAAATGACATATTCAGGGATTACAATGTAGCGCTCCTGCACGGCAAAATGAAGGCAAAAGAGAAGGAAGAAGTCATGCAGGATTTTAAGGCAAAGAAGTACGATATTCTTGTATCAACGTCTGTAGTTGAAGTAGGCGTAGATGTCCCTAATGCGACAATAATGCTTATTGAAGGAGCGGAGCGTTTCGGTATCGCTCAGCTTCATCAGCTGAGGGGACGTGTCGGCCGGTCGGACAAACAGTCATACTGTTTCCTTTTTACGAGCACAAAAGAATCGCAACTGAAGTCACGTCTTCAATTTTTTGCATCGACAAATTCAGGACTTAAGCTCGCAGAGTATGATCTAAAACTTCGGGGACCGGGAGATCTATACGGCACGATGCAGCACGGCTATACTGATCTGAAGCTTGCCGATATCACAAATTACAGACAGGTCCATGATGTCAAAGATGCAGTGCATACGTTTTCAAAATATTTCAAACTTCAGGATCATCCGCTTCTCAAAGATATGATTGACAGATATCAGCTTGACCAGATCAGCCGCGACTAGTCTTGATACTGCTTGTTTTATCACCCTGTTCGTGATATTATTACGATATCGAAATATAATTTTATTGATACATTTATGGCCCCTTTACCGAAAAGAAAACACTCAAAAGCACGCAAAGGCAAACGAGTATTGGAAAGAAAAATTGAATCCACTCTTCCAGGTCTTGTTGTCTGTAAAGAGTGCGGAAAAAAGAAAATGCCGCATCGTCAATGTAAAAATTGCGGAAAATAATATAAATAGGCCGTAGGTGGTAGGCAGTAAACGGTTACACAAATACCTACAACTTACATCCTACATCCGATGAGCTACCATATGGATCCACGACACCATAAACGGTTAAAAACCGTACAAAATCTTTTTGCACTTTCATTTGAAGGCGATAAGAATTTTGTCGAAGTTCCTTTTAAAGATGAAACATTCTCAAAGGATATTCTTGCGCATAAAGAGGAAATAAATGCCTGTATTCAGAAATATGCACCGAAATATCCCGTTGAGAAAATTGCAAAAATCGATATCAGTATTCTCCAGCTTGCTATTTACGAACTTCTCTTTGTCAAAAAAAAACAGCCGACAAAAGTAATCATCAATGAAGCGGTTGAACTTGCAAAAGAAATGGGAAATGAACGTTCATACGCGTTTGTCAATGCAGTTCTCGGATCAGTCGTCAACGATATTACCAGTAAAGAACCGTCAGATGGAAACAAATCTGAATAAACTTGAAACCCGAATTCATATTGACTTTAAAAATCGAGAACTTCTGAGGAATGTATTCGTGCACCGTTCTTATCTGAATGAAAATCGCGATTTCGAGTTACCGTCCAATGAGAAGCTTGAATTTTTGGGAGACAGCGTACTTTCCCTTGCAACTTCGATTTATCTGTATCACAAATACTCGCACCTTCAGGAAGGGGATTATACCGATATCAAAGCCGCAATCGTCCGTACTGAAAGTCTTGCAGAAGTGGCAAAGGAACTTGATCTGGGAGATTTTCTGTATCTTTCCCACGGAGAAGAAAAAGGAAAAGGACGTACAAAGACCAATATTCTTGCCGATGTTTTTGAAGCCCTGATTGCCGCTATCTTTATTGATCAGGGATTTGACCGTGCCTACCGTTTTATAACCGAATATCTCTTCGCAGAGAGGCTTGATCATATCGTAAAAAATAAGCTGTATCTTTCACCGAAAAGCAGACTTCAGGAAATCACTCAGGCACAATATAAAGACCTTCCCGTCTATGAACTGATAGAAGCCACCGGTCCTGAACACAAGAAAACCTTTACCGTTCATGTGCTGGTCAACGGGGAAATAAAAGGGGAAGGAACAGGAAAATCCAAGAAGCAGGCAGAAGAAAATGCCGCACAAAATGCGCTGGAATTATTGGCTAAATAACGATATAATAAGTTTTCCGTAAAAAAGTTATTTTACAATTTTGTAATTCATATACATGGCAGTAGCACTCAGACTCATGAGATTCGGCAAAAGAAAACAGCCGTACTATCGAATAGTTGCGCTTGATAAAACAAAAAAGCGGGACGGTTCTTATATCGAAAAGGTCGGACTGTATCATCCTTTGGATGATAAAAACAACATCCGCATCAACAAAGAACGGTTCGATTACTGGAAATCAAAAGGCGCACTGATTTCTGAAGGTCTTGAAAGACTTCTCAAGAACAAGGAAAACGTCGTTTTTGAATAATTCTTCATTATTTCACGATTGATCTTATTTCTTCAAGAAAATCCACATCCTGTTGGGTGATTGTTTCCGTGGTTTGAGAATCACTTGAGACGAACGGCCTGTGGATGAGATTAACGGTAAAGGTAGTGGAAGCTCCGTCCTCAAAAGTTACCATCATTTCTTCGTTTGTGATCAGTCTTCCGCTCACAAAGTTGTAGTCCTTAAACATTTGCTCGACACTTTCCCGTGTCCCGCTTACCGTCAGTTCAAGAGACAACTTTTCTTCTGTCGTGTCATCAAGGTTGATGCTGTAAGACTGGATGTTTACGCCGGTTTCGGCTCCGAGCCTCTCAAAAGCCGCAATGACTTTAAAGTATGACTCTTCATCAGGGATTAGTTCATTCAATATCTCGTTGTATGTGCCAATATTCTCCTCAAGAAGTGCTTTGTTATTTTTTATCAAATTCGCCGTTTGCTTTGTTGCTTCTAGATCGGATTTTTTCAGCTCCAACTCATTGTACAAGTTCCAGGCATTGAGCCCCAGATATATGATAAAACCCAGCAGAACAACATCCATCACAAGAAACAATGTAATAGGCAAAAAATTCGCGTTCAGTATAAACCGTTTAATCTGATCGAGTTGTATCTGCATCGGGTGATATAAATACACCGTCAAGTGTCAACTGGTAACCTTCCTGATTTTCCTGTACTACGCTGAAACCGGCAATTGCAATTCGCTCAAAGCTGTCGCTGAAAAGAGGTGTTTCAAGTTCTTCGATGAATGATAATGCATCATTGTAATCACTGAAGTTGATGGTAATCTCCGCTTCACGGCTGTTGTTGACTGAAAAGGTTTCAAGAGCTTCAGCTGCTGCCGTTTTTTCAAATATGCCGATTGTTTTTTCATAATAATCATAACTGTGTGCATCTTCCTTCAGATATGACTGTAATGCATTGTATTTAAAAACAAACTGCTGTATCTGTTTGGAGAATGATTCATTCAATAGAATATACCGGTGATAGCTTGCCGAATCCGAATCTACCGTTTGCTTTTCCTGCAGCAGATAATAATATGTAAATCCGACAGCTATCAAAATAATAAATCCCACGCCGGATACAATCAGAGATATTTTCCTGATTAGCCCGTAATAACTCACGATCTGGCGTGATCGAGATCTCTGTGTAAAGAGATTAAGTCTGCGTTTCATCTAATATGAGTCGCAATAACTGGTATGAATGTCGAAAGAACCTGAGAAAATGTCTGGGTAATTGTATTGGGAACGAGAATATTGGATAGAGGAAAGGACTGCGTCGGAAGTGAAAGACGCTTTTGTACCGTTTCATGAATATTGGCAATCTGATTATCATAGTTGAAAAGATAGATGTTTCTGATGGGAAGATGATATTTTTCCTGAGTCAGAAGTATCGTTTTTTCCACCTCAGAAAACAGTTCGTTCAGTACGGGGTATATTACCGAGTATACATTGACGCTCCCGCTCGCGTTTAGGCCAATTGTCTTCAATGCTTCAAGAGCTTTTTGATCACTCAGGTTTGTATTCAGTTTTAAGTCTCTGAAAATGACATCAAAACCGATCCGTAATGTCCGGGTAACCTGAAAAAAGGGAAATGCGGGATTGATCACATATATGGTACTTCCGGAATAGCCGAAATTCAAAAGGATTGACGGTTCTTTTATAAACTTAAAAAACTCCGTCAAAAAACGTCCTATTGCAGTAAGTTCATTCTCAAGTGAAATCGGTTCGAGATTGGCATATTCGATAGTTTTGTAAATATGATCGACGATTTTCTTTTGTGAAGCAACAAACAGAATAAGCAGCTTACCGTTTGGAAGCTTACTGATAATTTCAAGATCAAGATATACTTCACTTATCGGGAGCGGAACCAATTCATCAGCCTGGAGACGAATGGCCTTGACAAGCTCTTCTTCAGAAAGTTCCGGCATCAATAATAGTTGCGAATACGTCAGAGTATCAGGCACCACCACATGTGCACGGGTTGAAGAAATATTTAGCTGACGGTGAAGAGTAGTTATCAGCTTCGCTTCTTCCTGAGCGGATTTTTCATCAGGATTTGTATAAAAATTCGGCATGGTTGCATCATATCCGAGAGACAGTAGCTCAATCTTATTTTTTTTTGTTTCAAGATGTGCGAGGCGGGTATACTGTTCACTTAAATCTATGGAAAAAAAATTGCTTGCCATACATTAAGAGTAGCAGAGAGGAGTACTAAAAATCAATGCAGGATCGCTAAATCCTCAACTTAATTTTTGTCTGATACTGAAGTTGTGTAGTACCCAGTTGTGGATTCGGAACAGCGCGATTAAAAGTTGCCGTGTAGGAAAAACTCACGACTGGATCAGTGTAGGTTGATTTGACTGCGCATGTAATCTGAAAATTCGAGATAATGACACGGTTACTGCTTAATGCAGCATCCACATTCGGCGTTCCGATTTCCCGAAACCTTATTGTATTTCCGGACTGGACGTACTGGAACGGATTGTTAAGATCATTCAGAAAAACAAAATCCTGACCGTTACTTGCTGATGTAAAGCTGGTACCGGTGTTGTTGCATATGTTCGTGATTACTGCGACGTTTGCAAAAATCCCGTCATCATCACGTCTTAAGCTTACTGCATCTCTCATTATTTTCTCTTTCATCAGCTGCATGACATAATCGCCCTGCCGCTTTGTTTCGGTGAGCTCATAGATCTTGACCTGCTGCTGCATGATGACGTACAAAATGCTGAATACTGCAGGCATCAATAGAGCAACCAGCGCTATCACAAGCATCATCTCTATCAGCGTATACCCCTTTTTCTTTATTTGTTGCATCATTGCCAGAGTGAATAAACTGTTGTAATGCTTTCCGTCTGTTGTACTCCGTCTTCCATCCAAGCAACCTCAAGAAGGGCAGTAACTCTTGTGGCCGTACCGGCAACGTCCTTGGTAAGAATGAGGGTTCTTCTAAATACCCGCGGGTCTTGTGTCCCGACACCGGTAAACGGACAGGTTCCGGTACTCAATGATGCAAGCGTATCGGTAATAGCCAATGCATTGTTGGCACAATAAGTAGTTCCTGCTTGAGATGAATAACTTTGAAACGCCTGCCAGTCCGCTTCCCGTTCACCGTCCAGCCATTCCTTGAGATCCTGCACATAATGAGTCGCATACAGCTTGTGCTGATTGTATGACATGTTGTGCACGAGCCGCATGGTAAATCCGACGGCAGATATCAATACTATACTTACTAACGTCATAAATACAATCACTTCTATAAGACTGAATGCTTCTTTCTGTTTGATGATCTTGTGGTGTGACAGTTTATGTGCAATCATAGGGGTCAGAAGCGGTTGCCGGGGTATAAGGTCCCGTATTAATGTTGATACAACGGTTTGTTGTATTGTGGTGAATCGTTACAAGCTCATTGTTCATGAGCACTCCATACGGATACGGGAAATAGATCTGAAGGAATGGCTCGGTTCGGGCAATATAACTGTGTTCTAGAGTCCCTTCCCGGATATTGTGCCATGTCGTCACACAGTGTAAGACGATGTTGTAAGTCGAATTGGGAAGTGAATATCCGTAAAGACTGATTCCGTTATGATTGCAGGCGGTATATCCGAATACGTTTCTTGCAAGTACGTCCTGTCTTGCTTTTTCAATTTCATTTACGATCCTGTCTGCATCCGTTTTCAGTTCTTTCTCATGTACCTGATTGGTGTAAGTCGTCGTCCCGACCACCAGGAATATCCCCATAACGGCCATGACGACAATAATCTCAACAAGAGTAAATCCCTGCGCTAATCGAAGCGTTTTGATCATGTGGTGATTTCAAAGCTAAATAATTCGGGCAATCTGATTTGAAAATGCGACAAATATCCGGACAAAAAGATTATTCGTGACATTTGATGTTGAGGGTGTGACAGTATAGGTATTACCTTCAATCTCAAGACTGGTTGACAAGGTATATGTTGAGCAAAATGTCGTTGTATTGTTGCATGCGCCGCCGGCAGAAGTTCTTGGCGCATAAGTGTACACATTTGTTTGATTCGTCTGCGGATCCGGTGGCAGGGGATATAAAGTGGGGAATGCACCCGTTGTAATACTTGTGGGATATACTCCCATCACCTGGCTGCTTCGGAACAGCTCCAGATTTGATCTGACAGTTTCGACATTGACGATGCGCTTCTGATCGCGTCCGTGACGGAGAGAGTTCCCGTACGAGGCAGTCGCTATGCCGAGAAGAATACCTATAATTGCAATAACAACGATTATTTCTATTAAAGTAAAGCCTTTTGAAAGATGGTATTTTTGCATAATACGATCAGTATAATACTTTTTCCCGAAGGATGGAAATAGTTTCAAACTCTGCTTTTTGCATCAAGTACCCACAGATCGACCGAAAGCTGTGCATTGAGATTGTTGTTTTCCGATAGAGCAAGAAGCTCCAACGCTTTTTTGATAGATTGCTGAGACCAGATGTCTCCCAGACGTGCGGAAGGGCGGAGTTCATGGATAATAGTTTTAAAAAGAGCACGTGCATCATCGAGAGACCCCGGCTGAAGACAGGACTTTGCCATTTCCTCAGCAGCTTTTCCTTTCCGGACGGCTGATATCATGTCGTTGATTTCAGGATTGCCCCCGACAGACTCTCGGACCTCATATGATCGGTTCAAACTGCATCGGGAACGGACTGTAGGAAGCAATGCATCAATATTGCTGGTAAACAGCAGAAAGAAATGTTTCGTACTGAGCTCTTCAAGAACTTTGAGCATTGCGTTTTGAGCTTCAAGGGTCGCTTTTTCAAACGAATAAAATGCGATAACACGGTTCGTTGATCCCATAAGCTGTATTTCGCGTCTTAACTCGCGGATCTGGTCAATCGTAATCGAACTTCCGGCCGGCGAAACGGTCATAAGATTATATTGATTATTACTATGTTTCGTAAGAATAAGGTCGATAACCTCCTGAGGGTCCTGATGTATCGTTAATTGAATGATCTGGGGGTGCATATGTATGAGTAATAGAGTTGAATTTTATGGTAAATCACTTATATTGAATATATGGGTATTTCTCCAAAAGAATTTCTGATGAAACTGGTCCAAAAAGGCGTTGTGGATCAACAGGTAGCCTCGCAATATGAGGTGGACAGTTTGAAAAAAAATATTCCCGTTGATCGCTACTTGCTACAGTATACCAATATCTCAAGTGAGGAGATAATGAAAACAAAAGCTGATCTGCTGAACGTGCCGTATGTAAATATTTCAACCACGGCAGTCGATCCGCAGGCACTTAAATTTATCCCTCAGGCAATAGCAGAGCGACATACGATTATGCCGTATATGTATGATCAGCAGGCCAATAAAGTATATGTCGCGACATCTGATCCTTTAAACGTCAGTCTGCAGGATTTTATTGAAATGAAAACAGGGGCAAAGGCAATACTTGCTCTTGCACTTCAGGAAGACATTGCAAAAGCAATCACGGTCGCGTATACAAAAAACTTATCGCCTGAAGTAGAACAGGCTCTTCAACAGGTGGCACCCGCCAAACCTGCGAAGGAAACGGTAAAAGCAATTGAAACCAGCAGCGATTTCACAACAGCTCCGATTGCAAAGATCGTAAATACCATTCTTGAATTTGCGGTGAAAAGCCGTGCATCGGACATCCATATCGAACCGCAGGAACTTAAAACGCGTATCAGATACCGTATTGACGGTATCCTTCAGGAAAAACTGTCACTTCCGGCAAGCATTCATGAATCTCTAATTTCCCGTATCAAAATTCTTTCGGAAATGAAGATTGATGAGAAGCGCGTCCCGCAGGACGGCCGATTCAATTTTAAGACAACTGAAGAAGAAATTGATTTGCGTGTATCCACCTTGCCGACTGTTCATGGCGAAAAGGTCGTTATGCGACTTCTTCGAAAAAGCGGAGGAATGCCGGCATTGCAGGAACTCGGACTTGAAGGAACTCAACTGAAACGATTTGAGGAAGGTATGGGACGGTCATACGGTATTGTATTGGTAACCGGGCCTACAGGTTCAGGTAAAACGACGACTCTTTACTCTGTTTTGAACAAATTGAATACAAAAGCGGTGAATATCGTGACTCTGGAGGATCCGGTAGAGTACCAGATTGAAGGTATCAATCAGGTACAAATCAATCCGCAGGCAGGACTAACGTTTGCTGCAGGATTGAAGTCATTTTTGCGTCAGGATCCGAATATTATTCTGGTCGGAGAAATCCGCGATAAAGAAACAACCCAGCTTGCTATACAGGCAGCTCTGACGGGTCATTTAGTATTCTCGACGCTTCACACCAACGATTCGGCAACGGCTATTCCTCGTTTGACTGACTTGGGAGGAGAGCCGTTTCTTATTGCATCGGTGTTGAGTGCTGTGATGGCCCAGCGTATCGTAAGACGCGTTTGTGACAACTGCAAGGAGACATACGAACCTCCTATTGAGATACAGCAGACTGTAAAAGACGTTCTCGGTCCGCTCCTTCCACGCCAGTATCAGGAAGGGACACCTATTCAGCTAACCCGTGGACGTAAGTGTGAAGAATGCAACAATTCAGGTTATAAGGGACGTATCGGTATCTATGAAATTTTGAAATTTTCACCTGCTTTGAATGATCTTGTTTTGAAGGGGGCATCTTCACATGAAATTGAAGGACAGGCGCAAAAAGAAGGAATGGTACTCATGAAACAGGACGGATTCCTGAAAGCACTCAAAGGTATAACAACTATTGAAGAAATTATGAGAGTCACAGAGACAACATAACTATTACTATTTATATTTATCATGAAACTTGAAGAATTATTCCAGCAAACACTTGAGAAAGGGGCATCTGACCTCCATATTATTCCTGATTATCCGCCGATGCTTCGCATACACAACGATCTGGTGCCGGTGCAGGGGAGCAGCGCCCTGACGAAAGAACAGACGGAAGCTTTGCTCGAAAAAATTCTTAATGAATCCCAACAGGATGAACTGCATACGAATAAAGAAACGGATTTCGGGTATGAATGGGGAGACATCAGATTCAGAATAAATTACTATCACGTCAAAGGCGGACTGGCGGGTGCGTTCAGGCTTATACCAAAAAAACTGAAAACGCTCGAAGAACTGGCCATTCCTTCCACTCTGCATAAGCTGGCCAAGTACAGCAACGGATTGGTACTGCTCACAGGACCTACCGGAGAAGGGAAGTCAACTACTATATCGGCACTGCTTAATGAAATAAATATTACTGAAAAGAAACATATTATCACGATTGAAGATCCGATTGAGTTCGTCTATCCTACAGGAAAATCAATAATTTCACAGCGGGAACTGCATTCTGACACACATTCGTGGTCAAAAGCATTGAGATCAGTACTTCGTGAGGACCCCGATGTTGTATTGGTCGGAGAAATGCGGGATTTGGAGACTATACAGGCAGCTCTGAC
This sequence comes from Candidatus Roizmanbacteria bacterium, assembly GCA_016700135.1. NCBI lineage: Bacteria > Candidatus Roizmaniibacteriota > Candidatus Roizmanbacteria bacterium. Next base: position 1,045,944 of record CP065004.1, on the reverse strand, counting down.
AATTGCAGAAACGGGTCATCTTGTATTCTCAACCTTGCATACAAACAGTACTCCGGAAGCAATCAACCGCATTATCGACGTGTTCCCGGGTCATCAGCAGAATCAGATCCGCAATCAGCTTGCGACTGTCCTGAAAGCCGTTGTGTATCAGAGACTCGTTCCGAACTTTCAGAAAAACGGACGAATCCCGTCACTTGAAATACTGTTCAACACTCCTGCAGTCTCCTCACTAGTACGTGAAGGCAAAACCTTCATGATTGATAATGTTCTGGAAACAGGCGAAGAACACGAGATGATTCTTTTTGACAAATACCTGTCCCGCCTCTACAAACAGAATCTGATTTCAAGAGAGGATGCATACGCATACGCGATAAGAACTAAGGAAATTGAAAAATTTATGGCCTAACTAATGCTGTTTACATATAAAGCACTCCAAAAAGACGGAACAAAAATCAGCGGAGAAATGGATGCGAGTTCTGAAAAAGAAATATCTGAATATCTCAAAAAGAACTCTTATTTCCCCATTGAGATCAAGGAAAAAAAGCCGAGTTCTCTCGACAATATCACAACATTGCTCCAACAGGTATCTTTTCAGGATGTGACTTATATGACAAGGCAGTTTGCTATCATGCTTGACGCCGGACTAACTCTCATTGATTCAATTGAGATTATTATGAAGCAGGTCCAAAAACCTGCTCTCAAAAAAATGCTTTCAGAAATTGACAAATCGCTCCGCGACGGTAAAACCTTTTCGCAGGCATTGTCAAAATATCCGAGACAGTTTTCACATTTTTACGTTGCATTGGTTAAATCTGGAGAAGCTTCAGGAAAACTGGACAGTATTCTCGAGAAACTGGCTGAACATTTGGAAAAACAACGGGCATTCAGTCAGAAAATCAGAAATGCAATGATCTATCCTGTTGTTGTCATCTCTGCTATGTTCGTTATGATGTTTGTCATGTTTGCTTTCGTGATGCCTCAGCTTTTGTCTTTGTACGACAGCTTCGAAGTCGAACTTCCGCAATCCACACAGATTATAATGGCAATCTCGACATTCATGAAAAACTATTGGCCGTTTGTACTTATCGCAATTATTGCCCTGATCGTGACGCTTCTTAGATTGAAGAATACGAAGAAAGGCCAGGAAATATTTGACCGTTATATTTTTAAAATCCCTCTTCTTGGGAACATCGTAAAGACCTCCGGACTTGTAGATGCTACCCGTACTCTTTCAATTCTGATATCATCGGGTGTGCCGATTCTTGACGGGTTGGTGATTGTTATCGATGTCAACAGCAACATTGTTTTTAAACAGGCATTTCAGAGAATTAAGGAAAAGGTCGAAAAAGGAATGTCAGTGGGATCTGCCATGTCCAATGAACCGATTTTCCCCGAATCACTGATCCAGATGGCAATCGTCGGAGAACAAACTGGACATCTGGACGAGACATTGCTGAAACTTTCAGAATACTATCAGACCGAGTCTGAAATGGCAGTGAAAGGACTGCTTACCATGATGGAACCGATGATCCTTATTGTTTTGGGTGTTTCTGTAGGCTTTTTGGTAATGGCGGTCATCACACCGATTTTCTCACTGACCAATTCGCTGCAATAAACCACTTGACAAAGGTTTACAAAGTATTATAAAGTAGTAATAGACATTACTTATTCTACATATACATTTTATTATGAAAAATATATCGGAGAAAGCTTTCACACTTGTCGAGCTTCTCATCGTAATAGGAATCATTGGAATACTTGCCGTTACTTTGATGGTTTCATTGAATCCTGCAGAAGCGCAGCGGAAATCAAGAGATGCAAAAAGAATACGTGATGCCCAGACCCTTCAGACAGTTATTGAACAATACATTGCCGATCCTACAAACAATATTCCTGCCGGCTGGTCAGTGGCAGCAGGTATCAACAGCACCCAGGTCGGAGGAACAACTACTGTCCATTCATGCAGCAACAACTGGTTCAACGTGAACTTGTGCGATTATGCAAATACCATTCCGACCGATCCGACAAACGGCCGAAACCGAGAGGTCGTAACTGGTGCAGGTACTCAAGCGAGCGGTGCCACACGATACGAATTCCGTGTCGACGGAGCAGGATCGACGGATTATGAAATCCGTGTCCGCCAGGAATCACAGGCAAATGAACAGAAAGTTACACAGGACGGAGGCGATGATGCCGGATGGTTTGAGATCTTTACAGACGACAACGGAAACATCCTCTAATCTTTTCATTGAAACTTGACAAGCGGGCAGAAATGCCCGCTTTTTTTTTGTAGAAAATAATAATGAGCTATTATTTAATGATGTTAGAGCTAGTTTGTCATATGCAGACTATGTAGGCTGCGGGCGAGTACCCTAGTAATTTAATGCTGTATTAGTTTCTGCTTCCACCGATACAGTTGTCATCCCCGACCTGATCGGGGATCCAGGATACTGAAAACTGGTGTCATCCTGTTTTATAAGGGATTCCCGTTTTCACGGGAATGACATTACATTGTGACTATGTAAGATAGTATCTCGTTCACTCACTCTTTATCTGTCCGAGTAGCTCCTGAGCCTCTATGAAGTTGGGGCGCAGTTTGATGGCATACTCTACTGATTCGACGGCTTTCTGGTGATACTCATCCGTCTCAACTTCCTGGTCAAGAAGCGAATAAAAAAGTCCGAGCATGTAGTAGCTCTGCGCATCAGTCGGGGCAATAACTGTCGTATATCTCATACTGTCAACTGAACGTTTCAGATCGTTGATGTCACCGGTCATCTGATAATAGATATAGTTATTTTTCGCTTTGGTACGCCAGTATTGGAGATTATCCGGAGAGTGTTGAAGAGCACTGGTGTTTGAATCACGGGACAGCGCAATCAGATCAGGTGCTGAAGAGGCATCTCCGCCGAAAGATGTCAGGAAAGCAAGTTGAGCTAGCGCGGTTGAAAGCTTGTCTTCATAGACATGTTCATACTTCTTATCAATTGCCCTTATGTAATACTGGGAAGCAGTCTGATAATCGTTTTCTCCTTCTGCTTCCTGAGCAAGCTTATACAGTCTGTCGGCCTGATAATAGTGCCAAGTATTCCATAAAAGGAATAATCCCACGCCAAAAGCTGCAACTGCCTGGAGCTTTGCAAGCCTTCCTGCCGACTTCATTTCATCCTTTTGGGTACCGGCAGCCAGGATCGCGGCAGGTAGTAAATAGAGGAAAAGCTGTTGTGTTGATGTCGAAAATCCAAAGAAGTTGGTAATCAGAATGGTGATATAAGCCATCAGAAAACTAACCGACCGCAGTTCAGCTTTTTCACGGGATATTGTATAAATCGCATATCCAATAAATGCAAGATATCCGGCAAATCCGATAAATCCTGTCGTTGCAAAATAGTTCAGAAACTCATTATGTGCTTTGTTGTAAATAAAATCCCATTCTGAGGTAAGGTTGTGCTCAAGAGGACGGGTAAAGTAATATGAATAGGCAAACGTCTCCGGCCCGGTACCGAATAAAGGATATCGCAGTCCGAGTTCGAGTGCTCCTTTCCATACTACTTGTCGAATTTGAAAAGAATCGGTAACCTGAAGGTGTTCCGGCGTATCAGTCGGCAAACTTGAACTGGTGATTGAAACTATAAAATAGCTTGTTACTAATACTGCGGTAATAAGAATACTTCTATACAGGAATCTCAGTTTTGATTGAGCCTGATCCGTAATCAGGAGGATACCTCCGATAAGCATGCTCAAAGCAACTGCTAGTAGAGACGACCGTGACCTGGTAAAAAGTATTGCTAAAAGGTTCAAAACAAGATATCCGCCGTAAAGATATGACAGCCAATTAACTCTCTTTTCCCTAAAAACAAGATGAACGAGCCTCATCAGACGTTCCTTTATGCCTTTCAGTGTATAGATAGGGTCTTTGTTTTCGATAATTGTATCGAAGAGAAAATATAACCCTATGAAAAAGTGAACGGCTAGATATGCTCCGAGCCAGTTCGGCTGACCGAGAGTAGAGAACATGCGAAGTGCCGGCTGAAACTGAGCCGTCCAGCATGCATTAGTGAATTCACCCGTAAAGACTAGGCAGGACAAATCTCCGCCGAATTTTGCCGGAAGTCCCCACAATATGACGACAACCGAAGCCATTAAAGAAGTTTGCAAAAGGTTTGCAACATCTTTTCTCCCGAAACTTTGAATAAATACAAAAAAGAGAGCAGTATAGGAAGCTATTGACAAGAGTCCGCCGTTCCACCGGCCGTAATATCCGAACAGTGACGTATGCGTATCAATTGAAAAAAACGAAGAGAGGAGCTGCGTTCCGAGAAAGAATAACAATACGTACAGCAGTTTTGGCAGATACAATTTCGGCCGGTGTAAGATATAATGAATTATCCAGACTGTACTGGCGAGTATTGATATTGTATAAATAAAGATAATTTTATTGAACTCGAACATCTCTGTGGTTCTGGCACTCATCAGAAGCGGTGTCAGAAGAAAAAGAAGATAATACAGAAAACGAATCGTACGATTCATAAAATCAGAAGTTTGAAATTTATTGAGCATAATGTCCATTATAAACAATCTCAAAAACATACGAGTTCCATTTTTCTCTTCATTCAAGGCATACTTTGATCTCGGTACAACAAACACAAGAATTGCCGTGAAAAAGAAAGGCGTCGTATACCGTGAACCCACATACCTCGGATACAACGCAAAAACAAAGGAATATATGTTTTTCGGCACGGAAGCAAAGACTATTCAAGGGAAAACACCTGATTTTCTGCATATCGTAAGGCCAGTGACAAACGGAATTTTAGCGGATTTTGACGCAGAAGTCTCTTTTCTCAGATACAGTATGGAGACAGCGATCAAACCGTATCTTGATCAGTATGCACTGATTAAGCCTCCCATTCATGCCGTTGCGGCGACACCTTCAATTGCAACTGAAATCGAGCGTAAAGCCGTTGAAGAATCATTACAAAAATCAGGCTGCACGCAAGTGACCATAGTCGAGCGTGCTTTGGCTACCGCTGCAGGCTGCGGTTTCAATATTTTTTCTCATGAACCTCAGATGGTAATTGACCTTGGTGGTGGATTACTGGAAGTCAGTGTCGTCTCAGGCGGTGGAATTGTCGGACAAAAGGTTCTCAAGAATGCCGGAGAACATATGAACAAGCAGATCGCACACTATATGTATCTCAAACATGGAATTGTTTTGGGTGAGAATACCTGTGAGAATATCAAAATTGAACTGTTGAACTTTACCGATAAGGAAGAGACTATCACGGTAAGAGGAAAATCACTGGAAACAGGACTGCCGAAATCAATTAAACTAAAAACTTCAGATATACGTGAGGCTCTGATCAGTCAGTTTCATCAGGTGATTGATGCAACACGGGAGCTTATCGAAGGCTCTCAGCCGGAGGTCGCTGACGCCATTTTCAAAAACGGTATCGCACTCACCGGGAAAATTGCCGGTGTCCCGGGGATTGAACAGTATTTTCACCAGGAACTCAAAATCGATACGTACGTAGTCGAACATTATGCTGACGCGACAATCTACGGCATGATGCGGCTGGATCAGGACAATGAGACCATTTACAAGATCGCGGCTCCTACATATTGATTCCTTGTGATAAGCGAAGTAATCAAAATTTGTGAGTGAAGTGGATGTTTGAGCTGACACACTTAGTGCGAGTTCACTTCCGAACAAATTTTCGGTTACGAGCGACTTGAAAACTGACCATGAATACTCACTGCACATCCAGTGAATAAGTTACGAAAGATATGGCACTCATAGGGAACTAACATCTATGAGTAAATGGGGAGGAGATCAGCTTCGAGTAATTAGGAGTTATGACTGGCAGTACAATAGAGATCTTATGAAAAAGATACGATCTCTATCAGACTACAATCAGTCAGATGTAGCACAAATCAGAAACGATGTTCTGACATTTGCAGAGAAGTACGGGATACAAGCTGCAGTTGATGCATATGGGATATCACGAAGGACATTGTTTCGATGGAGGAAGAGACGGCGAGATTCAGAAGGGCAGTTGGATAGCCTGATACCAGAGACAACCAAGCCAAAGACACCCTGACGTATGGAGACTCACCTGAAGGTCATATCCTTTATCAAAGAGATTCGAGAACAATACTTTTGTTTGGGAAAGGAGAAGATCAAGCCCTTACTTGATGAGTATTGCCTACAGGAAGGAATTTCAACTATATCTGAGTCAACCATTGGAAAAGTGATCAAAAGACACAACCTGCAGCGCAAGACCTACCGGATCTATCACAATCCAGCAAGTGGCTTTGCAAAACGGAAAGTAAAGTACCGACAGAAGGTCAAGCGGTCTCCCTGGCGTGGAAGATACCGGATACATTGAGATTGATACCATCACGAAGTTTGTACACGGAATCAAGCTGTATGTCTTCAATGCAGTGGACATCAAACTCAAATTCCAGTTCTCCTACGGATACTCAAAACTCAACAGCCGAAACGGTGCTGATTTTATGAGAAGACTGGAACTAGTATACCCAATACAAGATGGTATAAAAACCATACAAACAGATAACGGCCTCGAGTATCTGGGAAACTTCCATGACTATCTGGAAGAAAACAATATCCCACACCTCTTTATCTACCCCAGATGTCCCAAGATCAATGCCTTTATTGAGCGAGCAAACAGAACACTCCAGGAAGAATTTATGAACCCCTACATCTATACCAAGTGGACCGGTATCGGATCATTCAATCGTCACCTTATTGAATACCTCGTCTGGTACAATACAAAGCGAGTTCACAAAAGCCTGAACAATATTTCACCTATGGATTACCTATTATCTATTTTACCTAAAGAGTGCCATATGTATGGAACTCATACATCCAGTTGACTTTACCTCAGTCACACAATATAATAGCAATACACTTCTTGTGAAGAGGAAAGTAGAAATTCTTCTATACTGCCTCCAAAAAGAATGCTTGACATTCATTTATGGATTGTCTAAAATAGTGATCCGCTATTGAAGCGAATATTTCTTTTGTTTCAAAAGCGGTTTCAAAGAGCACATTAAAAAGTTAGTACTTTAGTTTAGTAATCGGGTTAGGAAGTTGTCCTGCGAAACCGAAAGGTTAGTGGGAAATTTCCGAACAAAACATTCAATCTTTTAAGCATCTCAGTAAAATGAGATCGCTTGGGATTAAACCTTTTTTAAGAGTTTGATCCTGGCTCAGGATGAATGCTAGCAGTGCGCCTGAGATATGCAAGTCGAGCGTTGCCTTGAGAGAGCTTGCTCTTGAGAGGAAGCGGCGGACGGCTGAGTAACACGTAGGATCTCCCCTAGGTAAAGAATAGCTCACCGAAAGGTGGGGTAATGCTTTATGGTCTCCGATTTTTCGGAGTAAAGTCTTCGGACGCAAAGGATGAACCTGCGGCCTATCAGGTAGTTGGTGAGATAATAGCTTCACCAAGCCTATGACGGGTAGCTGGCCTCATGAGGGTGGTCAGCCAGAGGGGACTGAGACACGGCCCCACTCCTACGGGAGGCAGCAATCAGGAATCGTCGGCAATGGGGGAAACCTGACCGCGCGACACTGCGTGTAGGAAGAAGCTCGAAAGAGTGTAAACTACTGTGGTACAGGAAGAAGTCTTCGGATTGACGGTACTGTACTAGAAAGGGGCCGCTAATTGCGTGCCAGAAGCGTCGGTAATACGTGAGCCCCAAGCATTATCCGGTTTAATTGGGCGTAAAGGGTCGTGTAGGTGGACAGGTAAGTTATCTTTTAAATCCAGAGGCTCAACCTCTGATCTGGAGGTAATACTCCCTGTCTAGAATTTTCTTTAGGTAAGCGGAACTGAGTGAGTAGTAGTGAAATGCGTTGATACACTCGGGAACACCAGTGGCGAAGGCGGCTTACTGGAAGAAGATTGACACTGAGACACGAAAGCTAGGGTAGCGAAGCAGATTAGAGACCTGCGTAGTCCTAGCCCTAAACGAATGTTCGCTGGCTGCATTGGCCAACTTTATGTTGTCCGGTGTGGCGAAGGTAACCCGTTAAGCGAACCGCCTGGGGAGTACGGCCGCAAGGCTAAAACTCAAAGGAATTGGCGGGGAGGCACACAACCAGTGGAACATGTGGCTTAATTCGAGACAAACCGAAGAACCTCACCAGGGTTTGACATGCAACTGCTCGTCCTATGAAAGTAGGATTCTTTCGAAGGTGTTGCACAGGTGCTGCATGGCTGTCGTCAGTTCGTTCCGTGAGGAGTGCCCTTAAGTGGGACAACGAACGCAACCCCCATCGTATGTTACAAGTGTCATACGAAACTGCCCAAGTCTGACTTGGGAGGAAGGAGGGGCAGATGTCAAGTCAGCATGGTCCTTATACCCTGGGCTGCACACATGTTACAATGGGATGGACAATGGGTTTTGCAAACTCGCGAGAGTAAGCGAATCCCACAAACCATCTCTCAGTTGGGATTGAAGTCTGCAATTCGACTTCATGAACGCGGAATTGGTAGTAATCGTGGATCAGCTACGCCACGGTGAATACGTTCTTGCCTCTTGCACACACCGCCCGTCAAGCCAACAAAGTCGTTGGTATTCGAACCTCGTGTTTACACGGGGGAGAGTACTGATGGCGATGAGGGTTAAGTCGTAACAAGGTATCCGTTCTGGAAGGAGCGGATGGATCACCTCCTTTCTAATTTTTTTTTAAAAATTTTAGAAGCCCTTCAATAAGTTTTACACTTAAGAAGGAGATAGCATGGTTTCAGAAACCAGTGTTATCACCTTCCTAACCCGGTTACTGGACTAAAAGTACTAATTATTTAACAAATTCAAACAACTCATTTACTGAGCAGCCAATTCGTCTTCTTTCATCTGTCCGCCTAGCGCATACAGCATGAGCGACCTCTTCTTTTTTCTCATTTTTCCCTGTTTTTTATGCATATTTATCATGTATTAAAACAATTGGTCATATTTACATACTTGCTACTTATCGTAGCCGGTGTTTCGATGTCTCAGGTCGTCGCAGCAGAGCCGGCAATCGGTCCGACTCCCTCTCCCGACAGGCCTTCGTTTGAACCGCCTGCACCACCCGTTATCTACAAAGAACCGAAGTACTATCCTGTGAAAATGGAAGAAGTGTATATTTCGACTGAGTATTCACTTTTTCATCCGGGACTTGATTTTGCATCAAACACAACGGTGTCTCATCCGAGCATTTATGCTATCCAAGACGGGACAGTGGTGTTTGCGGAAGATACGAGATACATGACCAGTCCGTACGGATGGGGATACGGAAAACTCGTTGTCATCGAACATGAGGGAGGAGTATTCAGTCTTTACGCCCATTTAAACGATATGAGTATCAAAGAAGGAGATACGGTCAAACAGGGAGATGAAATTGGCGTCATGGGTTCAACCGGAAATTCAACGGGGACTCATCTTCATTTTGAAATGTTTACCAAAGAAGAATTCGGAGTTCTTGTCAAACACGATCCTTCGCAATATGAAGGAATCCAAAAAGCACTTGCTTTACTTCACAACGGTCAGAACTAGAAGTAACCCCGTAACAATTCCCACTATTGCAAAGGTCTGATAGAGAATATATATGGCGCTATTGTCCAGGTTAGAGAAACCGAAGTCAGACGGACGATATTTCCTGTCACCGAACTGTTGCAGGAGCCAGTATACAAGCTCACCGGACTGTCGTACGACGATCAAAAGTCCGAAAGATAGCAGGGCATATCTGAATGAAAAAAGACCGATTATCAGGATTACTAGAAGAAGCGGGAAAATCATAAAAAGATCTCCGCGCACGTATATCAGAAGAATTTTTCCCCACCATGGCATCTCAGTATAAAACCACTTGTTGTTTATTTTTTTTTGGAGATTCTTCAGCATGTCGTTATTCTACCACGACTTTCATGCCTGGTCTGGCATTGTTGAAAATTGCCGCTCCGGTACTTTGATCTTCTTCGTCAAAGTGTCTCCAGACGGAGATCTCAAGATACGGATCTCTACTGTCACCCGATGAACCCGGAAAAATGACCAGTTCGCCACGGTTACCACCGAAGAAGTTGTCAACATAGCGGACTTTTTTCGTAACTCGGTTTATGGTGACATTCATTTCATCTCCATATGCATATTTTTCTTTAAAAATAGTTTCATGTAGGGTCGTCTTGATATTGCCATAATTGTCAACATGTCCGATATAGTCACCCTGAAGGCCGGGGAGAATACCGATATGTGCTTCTTCCAGTTCCATATCATCCTGCATTGCTTCCATCAGGTGTGCCGCAATTCGTGCATGCAGATCTCGTGAAAGGAACTGACTGCCTTTATTCATACCCGGATACGTAAAGACAACATCAACTTTATCCAAAAGCATCGAATAATCATATCCTGAATTTGGTCCTAGGAGGTGAATACCGGATTTCAAACGGATAATGACAAGTTCAGCTCCGAGAGATCCTTGTAAAGGTGTCTTCGAATGAAGTCGGGGATCAGTATTCTGCAAAATCACGGTTTCGAGAGGTCTGCCGTATTTTTCTTCTGTTTCAACAACCTGCCTCAAAAGAAATGACGTATGGATTGTAGACGGAGTAGAGGAGACAAAAGAAATACGGACTTTTTGCGGTTCATTCGAATATCCTTCAACGGCGGTACGAATTTCCTGACATGTCAGTGTATCATCAGCCCAGTCGGCGACTACAATGAGTTTTTTCATATAAATATGAGTATAACAAATAATGTTTCAGTTGGCCGAGCTGGAGGGATCCCGACAGCGCGCAGTGAAATGAGCACTGGTGGGAGGAAAGCGAGGACAGAATCTGAAACATTCAACAATTCAGAATATGAAATAGACTCTTACATCAATTCCATTCCAGTTGTCAGACCGAATTCTTTTGCTGCACTCTTCCCCTGGACCGTGATCTCGACAAATCTCTTGTTCTGATAACCGGAACTTCCGACCGTCATGCCTGCCTCACCGTTCGGGACATCTTTCAGGCGATTGTAGCAAGTGAATTCACCGACTTTTGTCTTGATCTTTTTACCCGGTTCAAAACCGATCTCATCAGGAAGCATGGTTGTTTTGGAGTTACCGAAGTTGTCGATCCACCAGATAGTCTGAGGAGCTTCGGGAATATCATCAAGTGCCATGACCTCTGCCGGAACATCTTCACCTTCATGTACCCACTTTGCCAGGAAAGGCATATATTCAAAGCTTCTGAACTGTGTCAGAACAGTTCGCTGCTGGGCATCTGCTTCGAATTTACCTTTTTTGACAAAAGCATCAATGACGGTCGGCAAATCGGTGACTTTCAGTTCATCGATTATCCCGAATTTTTTAGCGAGGGAAAGCGTTTCCCCTGCAACTGTGGAGACGATAGTTTTATTTGCATATTTGAAAAATCCGAACGGTGTACCGTTAGGGTATTTTTTGCCTGATCCGTGACGGGGTGCTGCATTTACCATGACTACGCCATCTCCGCCTGTTGCACCGTCAATGACATCAATAAGATTTCCGGCTGCCTCGATTTCGCTGAAATTGCCAACACCGACGACGTCAATATTTGCGCCGGGGAAAAGAACTGAAGCACGAGTGGTCTGACGACCCATTTCATTGGAATCACGACAATCCGTAATGATTGAAACAAACATGATTATGTTTTTAGAAATTAATAATACGGAGCAACTGTAGAATGAGAAGTTTTTAATATACACTACTTTCTCACCATATTCCACCGTTTATTTACGATACTAAACAGTATGATGTTATCATACAATTTTGTCAGCTTCAATGACACTTTTGTCAGCTTTTCAGACTGTAAGAAGAATAATACCGTATCTCTGATTTCATTATGCTGACGCCGTAATAATCATATATTCAATTTATAATATGAAGATCTGTGTGCTATAATAATCAAACACGAATTCGTGTTGGAATATGATATGAAAATGCTATACTAGTATTTTCAGAATTGGGCGTGTGGTTCAGTGGCTAGAACGCGTTCCTGATAAGAACGAGGTCGAAGGTTCGATTCCTTCCACGCCCACATCGGTCCGACGAAGCAAAAGCGAAGTCGACCCACTTCATTGACATACGAAGGACTCGTAGCTCAGTTGGTAGAGCACTCGGCTTACACCGCGCCTGCCAAAGTGCAATGAGGAACCGTAGCTCAGTTGGTAGAGCACTCGGCTTACATCCGAAAGGTCAGAGGTTCGAGCCCTCTCGGTTCCACACATTTGCACGGCGGGCAGCTCCGAAAGGTCAGAGGTTCGAGCCCTCTCGAGTCCACACTTCAACCCAACTTTCTTCAAACATAGACAACTAACCTATAGAAATGTATAATTCCGATACCGTAGTTTGATACTAACCAGAAGGGAGTTGAAATGTCTGACCTTGAAAAATCAGTTAAAGCAATTCTGTTTTTTGGATCGGCAACGATGCTCCTGTCTTTGACAGCCGGATTGATCATCCGGGTGTTTGAGAACAGGAATGTGTGACACATGATGTTATCACTTGCGCTTTTGTTCGATGTCTACTTCTGGAGCCTGTTTTATCTGGGGCCGAAAAGATTTGACATTGAGATCAGCGTTGCTGATGACATCAAGCGTTTTTTTCGGAACACCCTAATCGTCTTTACGGCGCTCATGGCGTGGTTCGCTTTCTCCAACGGCGGTTTCTAACTCAAACTGCGGTCACGGACATGTCATTGAAAGGTTTGTCATATAGGGGAGCATGCTTCCTCTTATTGATACTGAGTAAGTGACATGTCCGTACCTACCCCTAGAATTCTCCATAATATCTATCTATAATGAATTTCATGGCCACACGTGAGGAACATGACAACATCAAAGCATACATCGACAACTATTTTGAGGGTATCATAAACCTTTTTATTTTCTTCCCGTACTTTTTTTCGATCGGGCCGCTCTTCAAAACCTTGTTTGCTCCCTGGAAAAAGATCACCGCAGTCAAAAAGAAAAAGCCGTCCTTGGGAGAGTGGGCGAGCGATGTGATGTTTGATTTCATCTCGCGTTGGATCGGCTTTTCCATGCGGGTTTCGATCATCATCTTTTATCTTCTGACGCAAATGCTCTACATCATTACTATCCCGTTTCTTTTGCTGTGGCTTGTCGTTTCGATTCCGATTGCGATGCTGACATTCGCTGTCACGGAAAATGAAAAAGAACGGAAAGCCCGTTTCAAAGAACAATTTATCGTCAATCACATGCTCACACCTTCAAGCAAGCTCATGGTAGAAAAGTGGTTTGAATATATGTACGACATGATGCTCAAACCCCGCCACTGGTGGAAACTCCAACAGCTTATGACAATCCCGCCTCTGGCACGCGACTGGGCTGTGGGATTTACTCCGACCCTCGACAACTATGCCGACAATCTCACTGATCCCGGATACCAACTCAAAATCAGAAATCATATCATAGGCCGAGAAGCCGAGACTGCTATGATCGAGCGAACTCTTTCAAAGTCAGACGAAGCCAATGCCATAATAGTCGGAGAAGCAGGAGTCGGGAAGCATACGATCATTGATTCCTTTGCAAAAAAAATTTATGAAGGAAAAACAACTACGCTTCTGGCATATAAACGGCTTCTGAAGCTCAATATGGAGAAGATCCTCAGCGAATATACCGATGATCAGGAACGTCAGAAGTTTATGGAAGACCTTCTTGCGGAAGCAACCGCAGCAAAAAGCGTCATTCTGCTCATAGACAATTTTGAAAAATACGTTTCCTCAGGTGACAACCATTTCGATCTGACGGATGTCATCGCGAAATATGCACAAACCGACATGCTCCAGATCATCGGGATCACCACTCCTTTCGAATACCAGCAATATATTTACAACAACAATAAAATCAGTGACATTTTTACCCGCATCAACGTCGATGAAGTCTCAAAAGACAAGGCGCTCTATATCCTTATGGAAAAAGCACTTATGTTTGAGCAGCGATACAAAATCACGATCCCGTATGAAACCATCGTCACCATTGTCGATAAAAGCAACTTTTTCATCACGAACATCCCGTTTCCAGAAAAAGCCCTGCAGCTTCTTGACAGTGTCTGTATCTATACAACCCAAACGCTCAAACAGAAGCGTGCCATGCCGGCCACGGTTGATATTGTCCTCACGAACCGCACACACGTACCGACAACACTCACTGACCAGATAAAGGATAAATTACTGAACCTCGAGAAACTTCTCCAGACGCGGATTCTCGGACAGGAAGATGCGATCAAAGAAATCTCATCCGCTATGAGACGGTCATTCCTCATGCTCGGAAAACGGAAAAAACCGCTGGCATCATTTCTTTTTTTGGGACCGACCGGAGTAGGGAAGACCGAAACGGCCAAAGCCATATCAGAGGTTTTTTTCGGTTCACATGAATACCTTGTCCGATTTGATATGTCACTATATCAGACCAAAAATGATATTGAAAAACTGATCGGATCAGTGCAACTTCTGAACCCCGGACAGCTGACCAATGCAGTCCGCGAACATCCCTATGGAGTTCTGCTTTTGGATGAAATCGAAAAAGCCCATCCTGATCTTTTGAATATCTTTCTGACCATTGTTGATGAGGGATACTTCGCCGACGGATACGGTCAACGGGTTGACTGCAAAAACCTGGTTATAGTCGCAACCTCAAATGCCGGGGCTGACCACATCCATCAGATGCTGATCAAACAATCCGTCGCAAAACTTAAAAATGATGAACTGTCTGGAAATGCACTCGTCGATTATCTCGTTGAAGAGCATTTGTTTTCCCCTGAATTCCTGAACCGCTTCGACGGTGTGATCGCCTACAAGCCGATCGAAGAAGACACGGCTCAAACTCTCGCTCAGGCCATGGTGCAGAGAATCTCGCAGTCGATCTATGACATGTACAAAATTCATGTCGAAATCTCTGATGAGACTATCAAAAGTCTCACTGCTGACGGATATGATGTCCAGTACGGCGCCCGCAATCTTGAGAGAGTCATGCGTCAGAAACTGGAAGACAAAATCGCCAAAATCATCCTCGAAGGCAAAGTCCACGAAGGCGATACGATCAATCTGTAAAAGATTGTTTTCTATCCACAAATTATTTCCACTACTTGTTTGTCATTCCGAGCGTAAGTCGAGGAATCCCTTTACTCCTGAGAGATTTCTCCACTCCACTTCACTTCGTTTCGTTCGAAATGACATTTGATGCCAATAAATGAACATGGAGCAAGGATTCAAAGACTTTATTTCGTCTTACTCAGATGTGACAGCACCAGCACCATCCACAATAAAAAGGCCGAAGTAAACACAAGCGGCATATAAACATTCATGCCGGTAAGAATCATGGTAAGAAGCATTGGAATAGTAAGGCCATGGATTCCCAACTGATACAGCTTCCAGTATCCCAATTTCAATCCAAATGCCATCGAAACCATCCAGACAACCACATTTAGAAGGAGAAGAATGAGCAAATTTGATCCGGCACTATACAACATTCCGAAAATCGGAATGATGAGGACACCTGCCAGAAGTACAAACGGCGCAATTTTCGGAATCATAGCAAAAACGGGATCCAGTCTTCCGATCCATGAACGATAGGTTTTCTGATCAATGACAACATCATCAGGTATATCGTTCAAACTCATCACCTGATAACTTGAGAGCTGCTGTCCGGTCGGATCATCGGGAAGGACAATAGCCCTGTCAGTCACAAGCATAAAGCTGCCTGCTTTCTCAAAATCACTGATTGAAGCTTCAGTGTTGATTGTAATAAAATGCCTGAAATTGCCCAGTTCTTTCATTTCAGGGACATCAATATGATACGGATTGCTCTGATTGGTAGAAAGCCTACCGTCTTCAATTTTAACAACAAGCTCCTGCGGGTACATCTCAATCAATCGTTTTTCCAGATAATCCATTCCCGAAGGAAGCCGCGGCAGTAAAAATGCGGTCTGGACAGCGAAAATGACAGTTTGCAAAAATATTGAAAGGAACGTCAGTAAGAAAATATACTTTATAGAGAACCAGAAATCATACTTCAGAAGCTCACGATAATAACTGAAATCGGTGACACTCCGCTGAAAAGATTGTATGAAAGTCTTAAATTTTTGCATAAGTTGAAGCAGTATATCACAGCAATGTTAACAGTTCATCAGGGCTCTTTATAAGATATGTCGGTTTCGCCTCATACAGGATTTCCTCCGTATTCAAACCCCATGTCACCGCAGCCACATCAATACCCGCCTTCTGACAGCCGTGAATATCGCGGACCTCATCACCGAGATACAGGACTTCCTTGTTCCGTTTGCCGAGCTGTTTCAGCATTTTTTTCAGAGCAGCATCTTTTCCGAAAATATTCCGTTCGCTCATCACCGTATCAAAACAGCTTAATTGATGTTCAAGTAAAAACGAAAGGACAATATCCTGTTCATTTGAGGTCAAAACATGCATCTGATACTTTTTTGACAGCTCAATCAGAACATAAGGAATACCCGGGATCGGCTCAACATCCGATAGAAAATCCTTGTATTTTGCTCTGCCGTTCAGGAGTAGCCGGGGCAACTTGAACAATGATATATTCAGAAAAGAAAGTACCTGCTGCGGCGTCATTCCGCGCATTTTCTCAATATCAGGTCCGGTGAGCGGGCGCAGGTCAAAACGTTCCTGAAGACTTGAATAGACTCTGAACAAAACACCCATACTGTCTGCTACAGTCCCGTCAAAGTCGAAAATGAGAGTTGAGTATTTTTGTGCCATCTTTATAAGTTTTATTGTATCATTGAACTATGAATGATAGATCACAAGGTAAATTAATCGTCTTTGAAGGGGGAGACGGTTCAGGAAAAGGTACTCAGTCTAAGCTTCTCATCGAGTATCTGAACAGCCGTAACATTCCTTATGCGTATCTTGATTTTCCTCAATATGACAGTTTTTACGGAAAAATCGTGGCACAGTTTTTGCGCGGAGAATTCGGAAATCTTGAGGAAGTCTCACCATATCTTGCCGCACTGACATTTGCCCTTGACCGATATGCGGTAAAAGAAGATATCCTGAATAAACTGAATGAAGGTAATATCATCGTTGCAAACCGCTACGTCACATCTAATATCGCTCATCAAGGCAGTAAATTTACAAATGATACGGAACGCAATACATTTATCAAATGGGTAGAAGATCTTGAATACGGTTATCACGGATTGCCGCATGAAGATCTGGTTATTTACCTTAGGATGCCGTCAGATATTTCTGCAGATCTTACCAAACAGAAAGGGGAGCGAAGCTACCTCGGCGACAAAACGGATATTCAGGAAGAAGACGAAAATTACCGCACCGTGACGCACGATATGTATACCGCACTGGCAGAGCGGTCTGATCATTGGATTATCATTGACTGCATGAAACATGGTACAATACGAAGTAAGGAAGATATTCACACTGAAGTAATTGAAGTATTGCAGAACAGAAATATCATCCCGGGTAAGGCCTAACAGTTTTCGCCAATAGATATGGATAAAAAACTTATCGGTCTGTCAACACTGTTTGTAATCGCGTTTCTCGTCTTTACGGGCTACGTATTTTTCAGTGGTTCCTTCAATGTCCTCACCCGCGCGTCAGTAGAAAATACCAACCCCTCAGAGCAAAATTCCCTTATTTTTGCATGGCCTCTCTCAGTCGCTGCTGACGGACAAAGTACGAGTGAAGTGACTGTTTTTGTAAGAAATATCGACGGTAAGGGGCTTGAGGGTAAACAAGTAACTTTAACTTCATCCGTGGGCTCATTTCAGACAGGATCAGCCGTCACTGATACTGACGGAAAAGCCCTCTTCCAACTTTCCTCTTCATCACCTGGGGTTGCAGAAATCGACGCCATGGTTGATAATAAGAAACTTTTACGCAAAATAACAGTTGAATTCAAATAATATGAAAATCACAAAAGCAGTTATTCCTGCAGCAGGTTTCGGTACACGTTTTCTACCGCAGACAAAAGCGATGCCGAAAGAAATGCTGCCGATTGTTGACAAACCTGTCATACAATACGTGGTAGAAGAACTTGTCGAAGCAGGCATTACTGATATTATTATCGTCACCGGATACCACAAACGCACGATCGAAGATCATTTCGATATCCCGAGCCGTGAACTTATTGAAAATCTGAAACTCGGTGGAGAAAAGAAAAAACACTATCTTGATGAAGTACAGGCTATCAGTGATCTGGCCAATTTTATTTATGTCCGACAAAAAGGACCCTACGGAAACGGTACTCCGCTTCTGAATGTCCGGCATATTGTCGGCAACGAACCGTTTATCTACACGTGGAGTGACGACTTTATTTCTGCATCACCCTCACGATTCAAGCAGCTGATCGAAGCTTTCAACAAATATCAGTCCACCTGTCTTGCCAGTGTCCGTGTCACTCAGGATGAGGATTATGACCGATACGGATTCACCGGAGGCACCGAAGTCGAAGAAGGCGTCATGGACGTTTCTGAGATCATTGAAAAACCGGGTAAAGACAATGCTCCTTCCAATCTGGCAAACGTATCAGGCTTTATTTTTACACCTGATATTTTCAACTATCTGGAAAGCGCTTTGGAGTCACTGAAGGAAGGAGAAGAGCTGTACTACAATGATGCACTGAAGAAAATGCTTTCAGACAGTAAAAAGATTTATGCGATCGAGATCAAAAACGGAAAGTACTATGATACGGGCAACAAAATGCAGTATCTCAAAACCGTTGTTGATTTTGCCCTCCGTCATCCGGAATTAAACGGGGAGTTCAGAGATTACCTTAAGTCAATTATTACTTAAGACAACCCTCCAAAACCCGTCCCTTTCTTCCTGGAGAAAGGTATAGTTTTTATGTCAATAAAAATGTTGCAATCCAGGTAATATATGCTACAATAAAGGCTTATGATGAACCAAACACAACTCAAGGAAGTCGAAAAGTTATTTGAACTCGGAGCACATCTGGGTCATAAAAAAAGCAGACTTCATCCGAAAGCTAAAAAAAATGTCTACCAGATCATCAACGGTACAACCGTCATTGATCTCACAACTACAGTAGAGCAGCTTGAAAAAGCAAAAAAATATCTTTCAAACGCAGCTAAAGAAAATAAAACCATTCTCGTTGTCGGTACCAAAAAGACCGCAGCATCATTTTTAAGAGAATACTGTGCAGCCAACAATGTTCCGTTCGTCGCAACAAAATGGCTTCCGGGACTTCTCACCAACTTCAAGACCATCATGCAGAACGTCAAAAAGCTGAGTGACTTCAAAGCACAGGTCGCAGGTGAAGACGGAACAACTAAACTCGTCAAGCATGAAAAAACACAGATGCAAAAACAAATTTCCAAACTGGAAAAACTCTACGGAGGTTTCGCAAATCTGAATGTCCGACCTGATATTATTCTTATCGTCGACACAAAGAAAGAAAAAAATGCAGTAAAAGAAGCACAGATGTACAACATTCCCGTTGTCGCTATCGTTGATACCAACTCCAATCCGGAAGACATCAACTATCCGGTGCTTGCAAATGACGATGCAGCTGAAGTCGTCGAATATTTACTCAAAAGCATGCTTGATGCCTATGTCTCATCGGTCGAGAAAGCGGAAAGCAAAGAAAGTAAAGAAATCAAGAGTAAATAACCCGTTTTATATTACATTTTCCTTTTTCCCATGATTGATTATCAAAAACTCAAACAACTTCGTGCCGATACAAAAGTTTCTTTTTCACTGTGCAAAAAAGCACTGGAAGAAATGGATAACGATATGGAAAAGGCAAAAGCAAAGTTGAAAGAGTGGGGAATCAAAAAAGCGGAAGGTAAATCAGACCGCGAAATCAAAGCAGGAGGAATTTATTCATACGTCCATCACAATCATCTTGTTGCTGCAATGCTTGAGCTCGGTTGTGAAACAGATTTCGTATCGGGGAATGATGACTTCAAAAAACTCGGGAGCGAACTTGCCATGCAGGTTGCTTCAGTTCCCGCAAAAGACGTTGAAGAACTTCTGAAGCAGGACTACATCCGTGAAGCGGGAAAAACCGTCGATGACATGATAAAGGAAGCAATCCTCAAATTCGGTGAAAACATCCGTATCGCACGATTTCAGCGATGGGAACTGGGCGAGTAATTCTCTTCAATCTGAATTCAAATATCTCATAACTCCGTCTCTTTTTCAGGGGCTTATTGTGTATAATTAGTTCCATGAACGATTTTACGCAAGAATTCAAAACCAACATTCAGAAACACATTCAAAAACTTCGTGATGAACTTCGCGGTATCCGTACCGGACGTGCTCACACAGGAATGGTCGAGGGACTGCCTGTAGAAGCATACGGAGGATCCATGAAAATGAAACTCCAGGAACTGGCATCACTGACCACTGAAGGCACCGATGCAATCATCATCATGCCCTTTGATCCGTCGACAGTACAGGATATTGAAAAAGCAATCCTGGCATCTCCCCTGGGAATCACCCCTAAAACGGAAGGCAACCGGATCACAGTCCGCGTACCGGCACTTTCTGAAGAACAGAGAATGAAATATATGAAACTCGTGTCTCAGATGATTGAAGATACGAAAAATGCAATCAGACGGGAACGTGAAAGCATCCGTAAAGATATTAAAGCCATGTTTGATATAAAGGAGCTCACTGAAGATGACAAATACCGATTGGAAAAAGATATTGACGCTGAAACTGCAAAATCGAACGAAGAACTTCAAACCGTCAAAGAAAAGAAAGAACAGGAGATCATGGCAGTCTAACGTGCTCTCATTGTCCGTGTCGTAATTTACCTAATATACTATGCTTACCGCTTTAACCTTTATTGTTATCCTCGTTGTTCTTGTCCTGATTCATGAGTTCGGACATTATTATGCAGCAAAAAAAACCGGTGTTTATGTTGAAGAATTCGGTTTCGGATTTCCGCCCCGCGTGATTGGTAAAAAAATCGGAGAGACTCTTTACAGTATCAATTTGCTCCCGATCGGCGGATTCGTAAAATTATTCGGAGAGGAGTATCACGAATCGACGGAGAAAGTGGAGGACAAAAAAATCCCGAAAAACCGGGCATTTGTAAACAAAAAACCCTGGCAGAAAACGATCATCATTACGGCCGGTGTAATCATGAATTTCCTTTTGGGATGGGCACTCATTTCCTATCTTCTGACAAGCGGTATTCCTTCACCGACAGGTGTCGCGATTGAGGAAGTCCAACCCAATAGTCCGGCCATGGAAGCCGGACTGCAGAAAGGTGACCGTTTTGTGAGCATAAAACATAATGATACAAAAAAAGACATTGTTTTGACCGGCGACCTAATCAATAATGCCAATAAATATGCCGGCGATACGGTCGAAGTTACGGTGGAACGAAAAGGAGAACAGGAAACCGTCTTTATTGTTCCCCGCAAAAATCCCCCGAAAGGTCAGGGAACCATGGGAGTTGTTATCACTCAGCTTGTAGAAACCAAGAAATACCCTTGGTACACGGCACCTTATTACGGACTTATTGAAGCTGCCAGCATGACGAAAATGATTACGGTGGAACTGTTGAAAATTCCGGCTTCACTGATCTCGAAGACAGCTCCTGATGTCGAATTCTCCGGTCCGATTGGCATTGCAAAAGTCGTTGGTGAAGCACGTCAGTATGGCATAAATGCACTGCTCCAGATTACTGCACTTTTATCATTAAATTTAGCCGTGATCAATATTCTGCCGTTCCCTGCACTCGACGGCGGAAGACTGGTATTCGTTCTGTACGAATGGGTAACGGGAAGAAAATCAAATCAGAATCTGGAAAAATATTTGAATCTGATCGGTATCATCATACTTCTCGGTCTCAGTCTTCTGATTACGATTTTTGATATCCAAAAATTCTGGGGATAATTTCCGACAAAGGAGTATAATCTTTTTTATGAACCTTAAATATCGAAATATAACCATTTCAGGAGGCGTTGCAGTAGGAAAAAATACCTTGCACAATGCTCTGAAACCGTATCTTGAACCGTTGGGATGGACCTTCACATCTGGAGGTCAACTTCTTCGGGATTTTGCAAAGGAATACGTACAGCCTTTGGCAAGTCTTGCTCCTGACGAATTTCATCACCAGCTCGATGACAGGACTAAAAATCTGCTTGAAAAAGGAAATATCGCTATTGAAGCCTGGCTCGCCGGTTTTATGGCACGGGATCGCAAAGATACACTCAGGATTCTTCTGACATGTAACAACGATGCTTTACGGATTGACCGTGTCGCAAACCGAGACAATGTCACGATTGAACAGGCTAAACAGTATATCAGAGAGCGAGAAGAAGGGAATTTTAAGGAATGGAAACGCATTTACGGGGATTATAATTTTTTTAGTCCTGAATACTATCACGTGATTATTGACACGTATTCGTCAGGACCGAATGAAACAGTCGGGAAAGTGCTCGACAAACTGGGATATATCAACAGAAAGGACAAATAATATGCCGAAGAAAAAAACAACAAAAAAACAGGTCACGGAAACGGTAAAAGTTACCGGAGAACTGGTTGTCGAAACAGTAAAGGATCTTATTCATCAGGGAAATATCCGAAAAATTACCATTAAAGACGAGAAAGGAAAAAAGATATTTGACTTTCCGTTGACGTTCGGTATCATCGGAGCACTTATATCAGCACCTCTTGCGATCCTTGCAACTCTACTGGTTTTAGCAAAAGAATACACCATCACCGTCGTCCGGGAGGAAGAAGTCTAGTTTGTACAATCTACCAGCTACAACCTATTGAGCCTTTGCTATAATAACTGCATGCTGTATTCAAAACTATTCCCTAAACCACAAAAACAAGGCAAGGAATACGATTCGGTCAACGCCACGTACCTCCAGAACGGGGGGTTTATTCATCAAACTATGGCCGGCGTATACAGCTACCTCCCGCTCGGGATGAAGGTTCTTTCCAAGATCGAACAGATTGTACGGTCTGAAATGGACAAAATCGGCCAGGAAGTACTGATGCCGTCTATTGTTCCGACCAAACTCTGGGAGGATACAAAGCGTCTTGAGGTTGTGGATGTGCTTTTTAAAGTAAACGGAGCTAACAAGATATCGCGTGAACGAAATGATGCTGAATATATCCTCAACCCAACTCACGAGGAAGTAGTCACGCCTCTTGCAAAGCTTTTTACATCAAGCTACAAGGAGCTGCCTTTCGCTGTCTATCAAATTCAGACGAAATTCCGAAATGAACCTCGGGCTAAATCAGGAATTTTACGTGGACGTGAATTCAGAATGAAGGATCTCTATAGTTTCCACACATCCGAAGAAGATTTACTGGATTACTATGACAATATAGCAAAACCTGCCTATATCAATACTTTTAAAAGACTGGGTCTTGGTGAGTCAACTGTTATAGCTCTTGCTTCAGGCGGAGATTTTACCGAAAAATACTCACACGAGTTTCAGACGCTTTGTGAAACAGGAGAAGATACATTGTATTACGATAAGGAAGAAGATGTATATTACAACAAGGAAGTGGTAAAGGATTTGGATAACCCGAAATATGAAATAGTAAAAGCTGCGGAGGTCGGAAATATTTTTCCGCTGAATACGAAATTCTCAGAAGCTTTGGACTTTACATACACTGATGAAAGCGGTGACCGGAAGCTGGTCTATATGGGATGCTACGGTATAGGTACTTCGCGAGTAATGGGAGTCCTCGTCGAGAAATTCCATGACGAAAAAGGAATTATTTGGCCGATACAAGTTGCACCCTATCATGTCCATCTGGTCACACTTGATCTCACTGATGCAAGAGTTAAAGAGAAAGCATTTGCTCTGTATCAAAAGCTTCAGAATGAGGGAATTGAAGTGCTGTTTGATGACCGCGAGGATGTCAGACCAGGTGCAAAATTTGCTGATGCAGATCTCATCGGTATCCCGGTGAGGCTTGTCATATCAAAACGTACAGAGGACAAGATCGAATGGAAAAAGAGGAATGAAAAAGATGCGAAAATCATTTCAGTTACGGATGCCATAAAACAGCTGAAGGACCTGGTGTCCTAATACCAAGCGAACAAATTGATTTGTGCCGATTCGCGACATGATGCTACCAGCAATAAAAAGTCGCGCCAAGGCCAACAAATTAGTTTGGAGCGAAGGTAACGAACAAGATAAAATTAAGAATTTGATATCCTATTATGTCTAAACTTATAGTCACCCATATGTCTCCTGATTTAGATGCCATAACGTCTTCATGGCTCATCAAAAGATATTTACCGGGATGGGATGAAGCAGAGCATGCATTTGTGCCGGCAGGGGAGACTTATGAGGGCATGAAACCTGATGAGAATCCTGATATTATTCATGTTGATACAGGACTGGGGAGGTTTGACCATCATCAATTCAGTGAAGAACTGTCGGCTACCAAACGGGTCTTTGATTATCTTGCTGAAGAAGGTTATATAAAAGAACGGGATCTTGAAGCACTGGAGCAAATGACAAACTTCGTGACGACGATTGATAATTTCGGTGAAGTCCGATTTCCGGATCCGACAGATGTGAAGTATACGTTCTGTCTCCATGAGTTCATTTATCCGCTCCGCGGCCAACTGACCAGTGATCATGAAATCATGAGCATGGTCATGCTCATCCTGGACAGTATTTTGTTTACCGTCAAAAACAATCTGAAAGCGGAAGGAGAGATAAAGGAAGGCGTAATACTGAAAACCCCTTGGGGGAAAACTCTTGTCATGGAAACGAAAAATGAAGCCGCCGTCAAATATGCCCTCAAAAAAGGATATGAAATGGTTGTCCGCCGTGACCCCGAAAATAATACACTGAGGATAAAAACTCAGCCCGATCCGAAATACAACCTTACATCGCTCTACGAAAAGATGCTTGAAGTCGACGGAAAAGCAACTTGGTTTCTGCATGCGTCGAAACATATGCTTCTCAACGGATCTTCGAAAAATCCAAACAGCATTCCTTCTTCTCTCACTGTACAGCAGATGATTGCAATACTCAAAAAGATGTAATACAATATGCATAACCCATAATAGGGTAGTTTTTTTATTGGCATTATTAATTGTTCATTTTTTTTGAAAGAGAGGTGTAGTATCTCCCCATGGTTGTAGTTAAGAAAAAGAAAGGCGAATCAAAAGACAGTATGTTCCGCAAATTCACCCGTATGTTTATCCAAGAAGATATCGTCGATGAAGTGCGCTCACGAATGTACTATAAGAGACCTTCTCAGGAACGTAAAGAACAGGAAAAAGAACGGTCAAAAAAAAGACATCGAAAGAGTTAAGATATGATCAATATTTATAGTTCTTCCCGATACAAAATCAACAAAAACAACATTGAAACATTTGCCCAGCAAGTACTGGACAGATATCATGTGGACTCAGCATCCGTACTGAATGTTGCTTTTGTCGGAAAAAGAAAAATGAAGCAGGTCGCACTCACGTATAAAAACGAGGATGTGGCATTGCCGGTCCTTTCGTTTGCCTACATCAACGATCCCGAAAATACGACGGAGAATATAATCGGAGAAGTGGTGATATGTTATCCGCAGGCGATTCTTCTTGCGGCAGAACGTGAAAAGAAGGTTGAGGCAATGATGCATCAGCTTATCGAACACGGAATACAGAATATTTTCAGTAAATAGGCTTGTGGTTCGTAGGTGGTAGGATGTAGTCAAAACTACAATTCTGACAGTTACTACAAGCTACAATCTACTACCTACAACCCAATTTGTCATGTTTTATCTCAAATACCGACCGCGAACTATCACAGAACTCGACAACTCACAGGTACGACCGAAAATAACAAATCTTCTATCCGCAAAAGATTTACCTCATGCCCTGCTATTTATCGGTCCGAAAGGAATGGGCAAAACCTCAACTGCCCGCATCGTTGCAAAAGCAGTCAACTGTTTGGAGAACAAGTTTGCGGGAAAAGGAACATCGTATGAACCCTGCAACAGCTGCAACAACTGTACTACGATTGAAAACGGAAGCTCACCTGATGTGGTCGAACAGGACGCGGCATCAAACCGAGGTATTGAAGAAGTCAGAAAGCTCATTCGGGAATCATCTTATGCTCCGATGACCGGAAGATACCGTGTCTATATCATCGATGAAGCCCACATGATCACTCCCGACGCTTTCAATGCACTCCTAAAAACCCTGGAAGAACCTCCTGAAACTGTTATCTTTATACTGGCCACAACAAATGAAGAAAAGCTTCCGAATACGATCATCTCACGGTGTGTACGAATTCCTTTCGGTCGGGCACATAAAAAGGACATTATTCACATGCTTGATCGGATTGCAGAAAAGGAAACCGTTACAATTCCCGCAGAACTGAAAAATCTTATTGCTACATATAGCGAAAACTCCTTCAGAGATGCCGCAAAAATGTTTGAAGAGCTTGTGATGCAGGATACTTTGACTCTTGAGGCTGCACAGGAATATCTTGGCGTCCGGGCAAAAGGAACACTTCTGGAAATTATGCAAAAGGGGACACTTGCCGAAAGTATGCAGTGGGTTGACGATTTTATCCAGTCAGGCGGAAATGTCAAACGTGCAATTGAAGATATGCTTAGCGTCCTGCATATCCTACTTCTTGCAAAAAGCACCGGGAAATCAACCGAGACGGAACTCATCTATACCATGAGGGAAATTTCGATGCTTATCAAACTGCTGCACGAGGCATATAACGGAATCAGAATATCTCCGATCGAAGCTCTCCCCCTTGAACTCGTTGTGGTAGAATTTTATAATAGTCGAAATAAATCATAAAGGCGGTAGGTGGTAGCTGGTAGCCGGTAATCATCATTACTGGAATTATCATTAACCTACAGCCTACTTCGCCCGTCGGCGGATCTACCAGCTACACGTAAATTTACTATGTTTAACCCACTTAAAGGACTCGGAAATCTGCAGCAATTACAACAACAGGCCAAGAAAATGCAGGAAGCCCTTCAGAAAGAAGAAGTAACGGTCGAAAAAAACGGTGTCACCATTACAATGCGGGGAGACCAGAAAATTCTTAATGTCGAAATAGACGGCGTTATGGAAAACCGTGTTGCCGAAGCAATCAATGATGCCGTCAAAAAAACACAGGAACTTGCAGCACGCAAGCTCATGGAAATGAATCAGTAAGATCTCAAGGCGTAGGTGGTAGCTGGTAGCCGGTATGAATGATTACTGGAATTACCAATAACCTACAGCCAACTCCGCCAAACGGCGGGCCTACCAGCTACAACCTAACGACCATGCTCAAACTCTTTTCCGGTACATCAAATCAACCCTTATCAGAACAAGTTGCAAATGGGCTCAACCAATCGCTAGCAAAAGTTGAAGTTGTACAGTTTGAGAATTCAGAGGTGCGGGTACGCGTGGAAGAAGACGTCAAAAATGATACCTGTGTTATTATCCAGTCGACATCGAACCCCACCAATTCAAATCTCATGGAACTATTTCTTATGGCTGATGCTCTGAGACGGGAAGAGGCAAGACGTGTTATTGCAATGATCCCATATTTCGGGTATGCCAGACAGGATATCCAGCATCGTCCCGGAGAATGTGTTTCGGCAAATGTTATTATCCGGTTCCTTGAATCTATCGGGATCCACAAAGTCTACACTGTCAATCTGCATGATGAGGCAACTGAAGGAGTATTTGATATTCCGTTTAAAAATATTTCCGCATTTCCCGTACTTGCCGAAGAAATTCATAAATACCTTCAGGTAAACAACATCCAGGCAGATCCCGAGCACGTAGCCGTCATCTCTCCGGATCAGGGGGGAATCGAACGGGCACGAAAATTCGGGGAAGTGTTGTTCGGACATTCTGATTTCAATCTTGCCGTCACGGAAAAGAAACGTGATCTTCAGCATATGCATGAAAGTAAAGCGCTGAATCTCTACGGAGACGTAAAAGACAAGACTGCGATTATCGTTGACGACGTCGCAACATCGGGACGTACTCTCATCCACGCCGCAGAATTTGCCCTGGAACAGGGAGCCACCAGCGTCATTGCCGCAATTGTCCATCGGGATTTTGCAGAAGGAACAGCGGAAAAACTGCAAAACTCACCGCTTCAGGCATTCTTTACGACAGATACGATCGCTCTCAAAGAAGAATATCGTTTTGAAAAAATGCAGGAAGTCAGTATCAGTAAAGCAATCGCCGACGAATTAAAGTCCTTACCAAACAATACCGTCTCCCAGAACTAATTCCTGAGGAGCCTCAGGATGTATTCTCAATGCGCGTCGGTTTTCATCGCGTTTCTTTGCCATTTCCCCTTCAATGTCGATAGATTCATAAGCAGATCTGTATACATCAGTGGGAAAGAGAAACCCGAATAAAGGATTCTGCGCACGTTTTCTTTCAAACTCAAGATGAGCTTCAGGAAGTCTCGGATCATTTTTATCTCCGATATAGTAGCTTCCGTTCATGAGCAGCCCGTAATCATCAACAACCAGCTCAATGGGCTGTCTCATTATTGTCCCTTTTGAAGGATCTATGAGCCATACTTTGCTGCGTCTCCAGTCAATATGTCCGTTTTTCGAGCGGCCGTCAATGTGGCAATCATCTTCAATGTCAGCAATATGCAGCTTCGAGGAAGATAACGGCTCTCTGGCCTGCTTGATCATTCGTTCATTCAACACATCCAGGACTCTCTGATAGACCATGTCCCGCTCCCTGGTCCCGCCGAGAACAGTCAATCTCAATCCTGCCAGATCCTGTACATGACGGTGCATATCAAGGACCGGATCACCGTTCATTAGTGTTTTGGCTAACAACTTACCCATTGCAGTATGCGGATCCTTTTCACGGAAATTAGTCATAATATGAATACTGTTATTGCCGTCTTTTAGCCTTCTTGCAGATACGTTGTGAAAAAGCGGTACTCCGCCGATAACAGGATCATATCCTAAAAACGCATTATCCTCAGGATTGTGCCATGTCGCAAAATGCAGATCATCATTACCTTTATGACTTTCTCCGTTGTACAAATCTTCATTCAGAAGTCCCTGCATGCGATAGAGCAGACCCTTCACGCGTCTCTGCGGATAGCTTGCATGGAGATCTATCAAAGGATGAGCCAACTGCAGTTGCTGGAATAACTGAAATTCTTCCCGATCATCACGTGCCTGATGCGCCATCTGCCAGATACGGTCACCGGGTTCATCCGCCACGAATGATAAAACCTCATTCCGTAATCCGAATGATGTTGCATGCTCCTCAGGTAAAGCATGTGCAAGAGTACTCGTGACTAAACGGTTTGCATCGCTGAATGCATTAAAGAGGATATCTTCAGCACGATCCGGCGTAACATCGTATACATCACAAATGTATTCAAACATTTCACGATTCATTCTCTCGATATACTTATGAGCAGGAATTTGAACAGACATTTCATCAAAAGGTGCATGTGTCGGATTATGCAATCGTTGATGACCCCTTCTTCCGCGTTCATAAACGCGTAAAGCTAAAGGAGAATAGCTTCCCAAAAGTTCTTGGGACAATTCGACTTTGTTAAAGTCGATCATGTCAATTGTTGAATATTGTTTCGAATGTTCTGACATACACTTTGTGAAAAAAAACCGCCTCTTTGGCGGTTGGCTTTTGTTGTTAGTAACTGTAAATCACCAACGCGCCAACCCCCCATACATAAGGGCAACGAATCGAAGGGTTGAAATTTGATGATTTGATATGTCCATAAAAGTTTATTTTATCATATTTTGTTAATATTAGGTAAGAAAGTCAAATAGAATTGAGCTCAGTATGCAGAATTTCTTACATATTAGAGGATTTTTGCAATCCCTTTTCCTTTTTCATTCGGATGATAGATTGTATTGAGTGGAGCACCGGCGAGCACCAGTTTGGACCAGCGGGTAGGATCGTACTTCAGATAGAACGGTTTCAGACGGGCAATTTCATCTGTGGAGAGGTTTTCATGACCTGCAATACGTTTCAACACATCAAGAACATGATTGAAGAGAATCAGATTTTCCGAGGCCTTGTTGTACACTCTTCCTGCATGAGTGGCAATCAACTCACCTGAAGGTGCTCTGGAGTAAAGATAGGTGGCATTGTTGTCCAATCTGTCGCAGCACTTGATGACATATGCCGCCACGGAATACAGCTGATTTTGTATGATTCTCTGATCATATCTTCCCTGGAGCTCACCGACAGTCCCTTCCAGATGATCCATCAATTGACCGGCTTCTACGTTATCACTTTTGAGAGCAAGTAAAGTTGAGACAAACATATCGTTTTCATATTCCCCGAAATCAAGCGTTATCTCCTGTATTTTGTCCTCCTGCTGAGATTGGAGATCCGGAGTGATGGCCCGATAAAAATGTGCACCCTGACCCCACTGTTCAAACTCGGTTTTCCGCACTTCTTCACAGCGTCCCCGTTGGTAACCGATACCGGGTATTTCGGAATAGTCCTCCAAAAAATCATGCATTGCAGAGGCACAGACATAAAATTCAGCAATTTCGGGAGTAAAAATCGGAGATTCATCGCGTGATGTATAAATCTCATTATAACCTTCAATAAACTCAATTATCCGCAGTACATTGCGATAGATATGCGCGACTGAAGGTTCACCTGTTCGTCTGCGAGGCATTGTCTTCATAAGTTCTTCCACGATACCAAATGCTTTCTGGATATTGGGAAAATGGTGCTGATAATTTTCAACGCCGATGCCTGCAAACATCTGCTGAATACGCTCCCAGGTATATTCATGCAATTCGTCAAATGTTTCATTTCCGGCGTAGAGCAAGGCACGTTCAAGTTCGGCAGACGGTGTCGAGGGAATGTAGTACTCGGCAAACTCTTGGGGAGAAACCGATGCAAGACCCGTCGATACCGGATCAAGAAACCATACATCCCGTTCATATGAAGTAAACTGAACAAGCTTTTCAGAAAGGGGAGTTAGGCCATTTGAACCCGCTCCGCTAAGTGGATGTTCGGGAATCGTATAAAATACTATCTTCTTTTCTGGATTTCCGGCTGCAATACACTGATCATCCAATGGAGAAGAACCTGAGTCCTTAAATGACATAAGAAACTTAATTATAATACACACTTGTCAGAAGATATCTTATTATCTTCTTTTTAGATGAAAGCAACGTAAGAAGGGATTACGTCTTCCTGTATGTATCTACAAAAAGATAGAGGATTGAGGCAGTTCGGAGATCGGCAGGCGTCGGAACACCATCTAAACCCTCTTCATTGAGCTTTCGGTACTGTTCAGCTGTGTAGATCTCCGGATCCAATGGGATCGGATCTGCGACCGACCATATTTCTTTATCCCCATAAACAGGGATAATTGATTTTCTTAACGGAACCAGCCCGTTTTGACCAATGTGACTTTCGACATTCCGATGAAAGGCTTCATTCATCGCACGAACCATGGAATACCTCAGAGAATGCCTTTGCTTCTTCGAGATACTTTCAGGGATTTGCACATCGGCAAATAATCTCCGGGCTGATTGTCCGAAAAGGTCCTGTGAAGTGAGCTCAACGTACTCTTCCGGATCAATAGTGCGTTCTTTGAAAAAAGACTCTGCCATAATATATTCTTTTTCGCTTAAAACCTTTCCGAAATCACTTCCTAACAGGATCAAATTACATATCCACTGAGAAATTCCGTTTTCCGCCAACGTAAATTCACCGCCCCTCTTCAGGACTCGGGATACTTCCCCTATGGTTTGTGCAGTAGAAAATGAACTGTGCAAAGCCATTACACAAGCAGCATGATCAAAAAGATCGTCCCCAAACGGTAGAGATGCTGCATCAGCCTGCACGACGTAGTCGGACGGATGAGCTTCGAGAGATAAATGGGAAATATCCATACCGGTATAGGCACACTCAACAGAATCGTACAATCCCATCGCGCCAGAACAGATATCAAGAAGGTGGTGAGTGGGGGACGGATTTACAATTGAAGCTATTTTCCGATTAATGGCAAACTGCCTTTCTGCCATCGCGGGAAAAACCAACCCAGAATGATCACTCCGTTCTTTCATACCGTTCAGCAGTAACCTTCTGAGCTCTTTCATAAGCCCTATAGTATAGCATACCCGCCTGTATTTTTACATACCTCGCCTGTTTTCAAGGGCTTTTCTCAGTGTCATGTAGTCAGCAAACTCGAGGTTGCCACCCATCGGCATTCCGTATCCTAGACGGGAGACGGTACAATCGAGATTCTTTGACGAGATAAGTTCCTGCAGTTTATTCCGGATGTACATGGCAGTTGCTTCGCCTTCCATATCAGGATTGGTAGCAAGAATGATTTCTTTGACAGGAGTATCTAAGTTTTTCGTTTCATCTCTGACACGTTCAAACAGCTGGTCAATGAAAATATTTTCGGGTCCGATATGATTCAGCGGATCTATTCGACCGTGCAGAACATGATACATCCCGCTGTAAATATTCCCGGTCTCCATCGACAATAAATCCAGTACATCTTCAACAACCGTGATTTGCGATCTGTCTCTTGAAGGATCTTCGCAGATACCGCACAGTTCCTGTTCAGTCAGGTTCATACAGACTTTACACCGTTTGGTTCTGACTTTGAGTTCGGAGACGTTTTCCGCAAAATCCTTCAGATCTCCTTCAGGCATTCGGAGTAAGTAAAAAGCCAGCCTGTTGGCTGATTTTTCTCCGATTCCTGGCAGTCTCTCAAGAAATAAAGATACCTTTTGTAATGATTTCGGGAGTTTGCTTGCCATAGTGAAGACTAGACTTGGATCATATCAACAAGAACCAAAGGCCGTCTTCCCCGTTCCTGGAAGAAAAAGTCTTCAAGCTCCCGTCCGATTTTCCGTTTGTAATTGTCCGTATCCATGACTGCACCTTTTGATTTATCGAGTGATTTTTCAACTAATCGGCCTGCCTTTCCGAAAAGATCTTCTTCATTTTTTTCAAAGACAAATCCTCGTGAAAAGAACTTCGGTGCGGCGATCAGCTGCCCGCTTTGATTGATGACAACCACACCGACAACCATACCTTCGGAAGACAGGGTTTGTCTGTCCCGAAGGACCACGTTGCCGATATCACCCACGCCGTAGGCATCAACATAGACGTTCTTTGTCTCAACCGTATCTCCTTTGTATGCTTCCGTTTTCGTAAACCATACCGTATCACCTTCATTTATGAGGAACAACTGTTCTTTCTTGAAATCAAGATCCTCAGTCATCAGCCGTTCATACGATCTCTGATGTCGGATTGTACCGCCTATCGGAAGCAGGTATTTCGGGTTGGTAAACCGTGCCAGGAATTTCAGATCTTCCTGATTTCCGTGACCTGAGGCATGCAGTTGGTCCTGAATATCCGAGTAGATCACATCGGCTCCCTGAAGAGATAATTCTTCAATGAGAGAATATACTTCGTTCTCATTTCCCGGAATCGGATCTGATGAGAATACAACCTTGTCACCCTCTGCAATTTTTATATATTTATTCTGCTGCCTTGCCATCTTGGAAAGAGCTGAGTCATACTGTCCCTGAGAGCCCGCTGCGATGATGCACAGCTTGTTCGGAGGTATTTTGGATGCTTCCTCTTCTTTTCCTTTCAGTATATGAGGTATATTCATATATCCCAAATCTTTGGCAGCGTCGGTATTTTGTTTCATTGAGCGGCCGAGGAATATTACTTTTCTGTTAAATTTGATTGCGGCATCTACACACTGTTTTATTCTTGATATATTTGATGAGAAGGTTGTCATAATAAATTTTCCCTTCGTACTTCGCATTTCGTTTTCGAATGTCTGTCCGACAATTGATTCGGACAAAGTCAATCCTTCGCGCTCGGCTCCCAATGCATCGGAGAACAAACAGGTGATCCCGTCATGACCAGCCTGGAGAATCTCATAAAAATCAGGCGCTTTGGAGTATGGAGGAGTAAGGTCAAGTTTGAAGTCGGGTCCGTGATACATCACGCCGACAGGGGATTTGATCAGGATGTGAGTCGCATCCGGTATGGAGTGCGTCATGTGAATAAATTTCGCTTCAAATCCGCCGAGTTTAATCCATTTTTTAAACTCAATATCATTGATATGGATCGGCTGATTGAACTCTTTGAATTTGTTCTGAATAAACACTTTTGCCAGTTTCGGCGCATAGATCTGAGGAGCTCCCAGTTTGTCATAATGAAACGGAATCGCACCGATGTGATCTTCATGTCCGTGCGTGATCAGTATAGCGCGGATCTTATCCAGCTTGTCCTCAAGATAAGAAATATCCGGAATGATCAAATCAACACCGAATTCTTTGGCATCGGGGAAACCCATACCGCAATCGACAATAAGAATATCCGTGAGCTGATCATTCTGATACAACTCGTATACATACATGTTTTTGGTAACTCCGACAACCCCGCCAAGAGGGATAAACCGTACTTTATATTCGTCCATATGAATTATGGTTGTAAATTGTAAAGACACAAGCGTCAATCTCGCTTGCTTATGCTAAAAAAACGGTACGATCTATCATGCCGCACTTTCAACATGAGCAAGCATCCTCATGGTATACTAAAAATGTCAAATTTTCGTAAATTTATTCAGAAACAAGATATTATGCCTACTTCCGAACAGATTCTTGATAAATTGAATGATGTCATGGATCCCGAACTGAATATGTCCATCACCGATTTAGGATTAGTATACAATGTCGACGTCAAAAATGAAAAGGTTCATATACTTATGACCCTCACTTCACTCGGATGTCCGCTGTTTGATACGATTCAGGATGAAATATACCACAATCTGGAAATGATCGGTTTGTCACAGGATACAGTCGAAATTGAACTTACTTTTGATCCGCCCTGGTCGATCGACAGGATGAGTGAACGGGCGAAAGCAATGCTCGGAATATGACCTATGTCAAAAAATAACCCTAAACCTATACATCAGGAAAAAACGCTTGAGCAATTATATGAGTTCGGAAAAGAAACGGCTCAAAAAGCTGCCCAGGAAACGGTTGATACCCTTTTCTTCGGATCACTTTTCAATGATGAAACACAAAAAGAACGGGAAAAAGGTAATGACTCATTTACGGATCTTGACGTACAAAAACTGAATCAAGCATACGAACAGAATGACCAGGAGGAAATTCAGCGATTGCAGAGACTAATAAATCCCGAAGCGGCAGACGCAGCTGATGAGAAAAAAACTCAAACCGAATATCACAAACGGGTACAGCGCGAAGAGGAGGAATATAACTTAAGGCAGGAACAGGAAGAAGAGGAAGAAAAACGTCAGGAAGCATTGATGGAAGCAGAGAAAAAGAGAATGGAAGAACAAGAGCAACAAGCACCACTCGAAGCACCGAAAGGAAAAAAAAGAAAAAGTATTCTCGGTGGAGAAAGACAGAAAGCTACAACAGAACTTCCGCCGGAGTTCAGACCTGACGCGGGCAAACAATAATCCTTCTTATTTGCCTTTCTCTGCAGTATAATATCAGATACGGGACGTAGTTCAGATGGTAGAACACACGGTTCGGGACCGTGAGGTCGCTGGTTCAAGTCCAGTCGTCCCGACACATCTTACCGAAAACCCCTTCTTAATAACCGTTCGCTTCTTGCCGTATTTTATAAACTGGTATCCGTTTTTTTTCGCAATCTCATTATTGCGATGACGACTGCAGGTGATTATTGAAGAATGAGAGTGATCTCTCAACGGCTGTACTCCAGTCAGGCATAAGATTGTGATCAGCCGAAGGATACGTAAAATATTCGATATCAATATCTTCCTCTTCTGCGGCATCCACAAACTCGGTAGACCACTCAATCGGCACGGCGTCATCGGCACCGCCCTGATGGAGCTGGATCGGTGCTTGTATCCATGACAGGTAATTTGAAAGAGTGAAGCGTTCAATATCGTAGTCATCTTCAAAATCGGCAATGACCCGCCTCAGGTATCGTCCGTTGTCATCAAACTCGTCGGTAAAGTACAACACGGAGTAGGGGAAGGGTTTGGTAACAGGCGCCCAGAGCACGGTAGGATACGATTTTCCCGTAATTTCCAGAACTGAGAGAGTAATCTGGCCACCGTTGCTGTGTCCCCAGATGCCGACACTGTTTTCATCGGCATAGTTTGTCATTCCCGACCCCGATCGGGAATCCAGCTTTAGTAATGATTCATTCAATTTTTCAATATTGGCCAAAAGCTGAAGGACTGTCGGATAGGTCTGAAATCGATCCTCAAGCGGTACTGCCGATGCCTGATCCGATTCCCCGTATCCGAGAAAGTCCGGTGCAAGAGTGACATATCCTGCCCGTGCAAATACTTCCGATGCCCGCCTTGTTCCCACTCCGGGGGCATAGATATCATGGTCAACAAATCCCCGCACCATCACTATCACGGGATGTTTCGTTCCCTCAATGGGAAGATGCGCCAGTCCGCTTACTTTTCGATCATCCACTTCATAGTAAAACATCCGCGTCTCAAATTCGTCATTTTCAGACAGCACCTCGCCGAAAGTCATCTGTTGCGGGGTGAATGTTTCCTTTTTCAAAACATCATAGGCGTAATCGTTCAAAGGGTAATTCTTTACTTCTTGTTCAGAAAGGGGGACAGGTGTCGCAAGTTCGATGTTATAAAAGTAAAAATAACCCACGAGGGCAGCAAGAATAATATTGAGAAGAGTACTAAAGAGCAGCACAAACGTATACCTGTTTTGCATAGCAAATGAAACTGGAAACCTCTTTTATTATAACATCCATAGGTTATGGCAATGTAAACGTCAAAGCTTTATAATATCCGTATGAAACTCTACGATACACTGAGCCGTGACAAACAACAGCTTCCTCCTCCTTCCGAAAAACCGGTCATCACGATGTACTCCTGCGGACCGACCGTATATGACGACACTCATATCGGACACATGCGGCGATATGTCATGGATGATGTCCTGAAACGGACATTACAATACTTCGGGCATGAGGTCCGTCACGTGATGAATATTACCGACGTCGGACATCTTACTGGAGACGATGACTCAGGAGAGGACAAGCTGGAAAAAGGTGCTATAAAAAGAGGTAAAACAGTTTGGGATGTCGCTCAGGAATATGAAGAACAGTTCTGGCATACGATGGCTGCTTTAAACGTCTTTAAAAAGGACATTGAAGTCCTGCATGCCACTCAGAACATTGAGGAGATGGTCTCTATCATAAAAAAACTGGAAGAGAAAGGATATACCTATGAAACCGACGAAGCGTTGTATTTTGACGTGACAAAATTTGCTGACTACGGCAAACTTTCGGGACAAAAGCTCGATGAGAAGAAACAGGCTGTTCGGGAAGAAGTCTATGTCGACAAAGGAAAAAGGAATCCGGCAGACTTTGCTCTCTGGTTCAAGAGGGTGGGACGGTTTGCCGATCATACCATGCATTGGGAAAGCCCGTGGGGTGACGGTTTTCCCGGATGGCATATCGAGTGTAGTGCCATGAGCATGAAAGGACTGGACACGGAAACTATTGATATTCATACCGGCGGAATCGACCACATCCCGGTCCACCACGAAAACGAAATCGCCCAATCAGAAGCCGCAACGGGAAAACCGTTTGTGAAATGGTGGGTGCATCACGCATTCTTGCAGGTAGATGGAGAGAAAATGAGTAAATCGAAAGGGAATTTTTACACACTGAAAGATATCGAAGCACATGAAATTGATCCGCTTTCTCTGAGACTCTTTTTCATGCAGGCTCATTACCGTAAACCGATGAACTTTACCTGGGAAGCGGCGCAAGCATCGTACAGCTCATTTACTGAACTGCATCAGATTTATAATGACCTTGAAGAATCAGTAGGGGAAAACCGCGTTGACAACCGTGACAATCTGTCAGGCGGAGCACTCTTTTTCCTTGAGCAGTTTGAGGGCAATATCGGAAATGATCTGAATGTCACAACAGCGTTAGGAAACCTCTGGTATATGCTTCGGTCAAATGCTGTGCCGAATCCAGATAAATTCTATTTACTTCAGATTGCAGATGAGATACTCGGGCTCAATTTAGATCAGCCTGTCACAACAGTCGTAGAAATTCCCGATGAAATACGGAAACTGGCTGATGAAAGACTAAAGGCACGGGAAGAGAAGGACTTTCAGAAATCAGATGATCTGCGCACACAAATTGAAGAAGCGGGATATCAAATTGAGGATTCTGCAGAAGGGTATCAGATTAAGAAAAAATAATATGTCATATCAGCCTCAGGGAATTAAAAAAATCTACCATACGCTCAAACGCAACCTTGCCGCAGTATGGCTCAATCAATTTCATCCTGTGCAGCTTGCGATCACTGGTAGTCAGGGCAAGACTAATACAACGGGCCTTGTCACACAGGTATTGGAACAGTTCGGTCCGACGGTACGTACTGATATCAGCCTCGATACGACATTCAATGTCCCGATCACGGCACTCAAAGTCCGCCCGTGGACCAAGTACGTCGTTTGGGAGCTGGGGATTGATCACCCGGGGGAAATGGATCACCATCATGAAATCGCACATCCTTCTATTGCGTGTATTACCGGGATCTCAGCCGTGCATACCGATGAAGAACATATGGGTTCACTGGAAACTCTTATCAGGGAAAAACGGAAAATCATAGAACACCTTCCCAAAAGCGGAACAGCAATTTTGAATCATGATAATGAATATACAAAAGGAATGGCCAATCATACTAAAGCAGCGGTCCAGTGGTTCGGGATGACGCCTGATTGCACCATGTGGACGGATCCCAAATCAATCAAGCTGACCCTCGCGGGGACATCGGCAACTTGTTATCTCAATGAAGGAAATACTTCCCGTGCAATAGAAATGAGAACAGGACTGATCGGAGCGTTTCATTTTTACAATATTATGAATGCTTATCTGATGGTCCGTGCTGCCGTACTTGATCGGGATATCACTGCAACGTTTGTGAAAGTCGTCAGGGATATGAAGCCGCTTCAGGGGAGAATGAGTGTCGAAGACGGTCCTTTGGGAACTGTTCTTCTCAACGATTCCCTCCGTGCCAGCCCGGGAAGCACTAAGGCCGGTCTCGAGAGTCTCGAACTGATGGAGTACTCAAAAGGGCGAAAAATCGCGGTGATAGGAGAGATGGGAGAGCTTGCAGACCCTGAAAAAGAACATCGGAAAACGGGTGAGCAGATAGCCGCAATGCATTTTGATTACGTCCTTTGCATCGGGCCGCTCCGGAAATTCACCATAAATGAAGCAATTAAAAGAGGTTTCCCTGAAAATAAAATCGGATATGCAAAAGATGTATTTGAAGCCGCTGACATTTTGAAAAGAACACTGAGAAAAAACGATCTTTGGTACCTGAAAGGCTCATTACTTCGAAATTACAACCGGATTCTCAAGATTCTTCGCGGAGAAAAGGTGTGTTGCGATGCGGTACTTTGTCCGTATGAACACTGCAGTTAATCAGAAAGTATTACTCTTCCGTCGACTGCGACCAATGTCTCACCTGATGCAATGAGAGGATTGATATCAATTTCACGGATTCTGTCGAATGTCTTCACAAGCAGTCCTACCCGAAATGCAACATCGTACAGTTTTTTCGGATCAATCGGGGGTATGTTCCGGAATTCACTTGTCAGTTTATGCAGTTTTGAATCTTTAAGCGCTATGGCAAACTGTTCATATGAAAACGGATACACCAGCTCTATTGCTTCATGCAACAGTTCGGCATAAATCCCCCCGAGTCCGACCAGTACAATAGTTCCGAACGTAATATCTCTTTTTGATCCGATGATGAGTTCATGTCCTGAATATTGCTTTTGCAGATAACACCCTGATCCTTTCCCACCGACTGTACGCATCGAATCAAATGCATTCTGGAGTTCCTCCATAACCGTTATTCCGGTAATGACTCCTTTCACTTCCGTCTTGTGGGTTATTTTCTCTGATGCAATTTTTGCAACCAGCGGAAATCCCTCTTCCTTAACTACCGTCTTCAGATCATCGGAAGATACGGCCAAATAGGTTTTTGCTACCGGAATCCCGCTCCACGACAAAAGCGAAAGAGCATCATGCTGACTTAAAAATTTCTTTCCCCGACCTTCGGCAAACAGTAGCTGGACATCCCTGATATGAGACTGCACGGGAAGTGAATAATCAGGCGGACTTACTTCCAATTGTTTTGATTTTGCGGATTCTTTTGCCTCAAGAATTTTCTTTATAGCTTTCGGCAGGGGAGAGAAATAACGGAAACTTGCGATCCCTTCTTTTTCCAGATAATGATGAGCTTCCGTGACTGAGTCTTTCCCCATAAAAATCGGATAAATCGGCTTGTATTTAAAAGCATGATAGACATCCCGCAATACATGTGCGGTCTCGAGGATTTCCGTATTGGCCTGGGGAGTGAGAAGAACAATAACTGCGCCGATATCTTTTTCCTCCATAGTGAGATTGATAGCCCGTTTGTAATCAAATGCACTTGCGTCTCCCAATAAATCGATCGGATTATGAACGGTAATCTTTTTCGTGTCCTCAAAAGCTTTTGATAATTTTTCCGTTGTTTCTTCCGATACGGTAATAAGGTGAAGCCCTTGCGAGATAATCTCGTCAGTCAGAAGTACGCCCATCCCGCCTGCATTTGATAAAACCAGAATGTTTTTGTTTGCCGGAACTGCATCAAGACTGTAAAGCTTCAAAATCATCTCAAACTCTGCATATGAATCAGCGCGAAGTGCTCCTGCCTGACGTACTGCGGCATCGAATACTTCGTCGTCTCCTGCCATACTTCCCGTGTGTGACATCGCCGCTTTTGACCCCTCCCGTGTTTTTCCTGACTTCAGGATTACGACCGGTTTCTTCTTAGTAGTCTCCTGAAGCTTTTGCAGAAATCTTTCTCCGTTTATGACATCTTCCAGATACATACCGATCACTTCAGTTTTTGGGTCATCAAGAAGATAATCCAAGCAATCCGATTCATTCAACACACTCTTATTTCCGAGACTGATGAAGTTTGAAAGGCCGACATGTGTCTTTGCCGCAACATAATCGAGAAATGCGGTGCCGAGTGCCCCTGATTGTGAAATAATGCCGGTATTTCCTTTGGGTGCGACATGACTGAAAAAAGTTGCGTTCACTCCGATATGAGTATTGATGTATCCTATACAGTTCGGGCCGAGCAAGGTGATGTCATGCTCTTTAATTTTTTGCTGTAATGCTTCTTCCATCCGGCTTCCTTCGGGTGAATGTGTCTCCCCGAAACCGGCGGCAAACATCACCACGTTGTGACAACCGTTTGCCGCAACTTCGTCCAGATAGGAGACAGCAACAGAGGAAGGCACTGCCAGAACAACTAAATCAAGAGTTTGTCTGATTTCCTTGAGCGATGTCAACGTTTTTTTACCTAAGATTTCCGCTCCTGACGGATGAATAAAGTACATTTCCCCGCTATATCCCTGCCGTATCATATTGTGTGCCACCAGATGCCCGACTTTCTTTTCATGTTCGGATACTCCGACAATTGCCACCGAACGGGGATTGAAAAAACGTTTTAAGTTCATAAAATCAGTATAACGAAGTTTCGGGTAATTAAAAAGATCAAGAAAATATACACATAAAATACTTAAAATAATTCTTTGTAACGGTGATTGTAAGGATAAAGTAAGATACAATTTCTACTAATGAGTCATGTTTTAGAGGCACAGTCTGCGCGCGGATATACTCTCACGGTTTGTAACCCACCGTTAAATTCTGATAAGCTGCCGTTACTTCGCCAAATTAACGATCGACCTGATGCTATGTGGCAGGTCATGACTGAAGAGCAGCAAACGGGAGAAGGATGGATTGAGCCTATTGAAAATCAAACCTTCGCCGTATTTCCCACCAACCAGTATGTACCTGAACAAGGTGACGGAGTACATTACATGCTCACCTTTGATCTGGGGGACGAATATGCCAAACCTGACAACACTCCGAGAGAAGCTACAGTTGCTGCCGCACGTCAAATGGACACATTCCTTGACACTCCCGATTCCGTTGCTTGCTACAACATGTACTACGGCCGCCGGGACCTGAAGGCACCTTCGATGTCCTGGAGAAACTGGCACATTCACTGTACCACGTTACCTCCCGGGATATTGGCCCCTACTGAACACGGAGACAGCCGGTTACGGGAGCCGGGAGACAGACTCAGAGAGAGGTATTTTATCCGGGAATTTGAAAATTTGCGCACACAGGATCCCGACAGATTTACTGCCCTACGGTATGCACAGGTTCTGACGCCGGAAGAAGAGCAGATGTACCGCTACAACTTCAATGGGGTAGTTGCACGAATGCCGTATATGCACCCGGAGGATTTAGCGCAATCAATGGTTGATATTGATACTCTCTGTAAAGACCTGCATAGAAAAATATTTAGTGCTTCAGTTTCGAATTATGATGAAGTTGCGGCAAGTCATTGGAGAGGACAATATATTCTTCGTCCTGAGGATGAAGTTCAACAGTTTCTTGAAGGTCTGACCGACCCGCTTGAACGGGAATTCTTGACGAAGTCACATCGCGGTATTTTGAGAGGACTTGCTCCTAAAAGGGAGAAAGATGCGATTTATCCGGGACCGTGCTATTCCGTTTCCGTTTTTAAAGATGACCAGTCAATGGTGTTTGTCGTTGATCCACACTCATTCAAAAGAAACGGAGGATTGGAATCACTGGGAAT
This sequence comes from Candidatus Roizmanbacteria bacterium, assembly GCA_016700135.1. Taxonomy (NCBI): domain Bacteria; phylum Candidatus Roizmaniibacteriota; species Candidatus Roizmanbacteria bacterium. The sequence continues at coordinate 1,003,247 of CP065004.1, read as the reverse complement.
CACACTGGTCCGTCAGAATGATGATCTGATCACTACAGCAGATCGGGCTCAGAGGGCACATGCTTCCTTGGCAATATGAGGTTACCGATTATCTTTTTTCAAAATACAACGTGACGACGGATGTGATGGCCTGTGATCCAGGTTCGAAACTGGCACCACCGCCTCCACCTAACCCAACTGCTCTTTCAGCCATGTATGGATAAACATCAGTCCCGGATGATGTATGTTCAACGACATTTACTACCTTACCGAGTTTAATTCCGAGTTCATCTGCGAGTTTTTTTGCTTCCTCTTTTGCATTATCGATCGCCTTTTTTCTGGCTTCTGCTCTGTATGCAGCCGGATCTTCCACTTCAAAACGGGTATTTTGGATTTCATTTGCTCCTGCTTCCGTTGCGGCAGATATCACCTGTGAGATCTGATCGACATTTTTTGTTTTGATACTCAGGGTTACATTACCGTCATACCCCGTAAGAACATCACGTCCGCTTGAGTAGTCATAAGAAGGATAGACTGAGTAGTTTGAAGTCTTAATATTTTGTTTTTCAATGCCGAGCTTCTGCATCGCTGCAATGATGGCATTGTTTGTTTCATTTATCTGTGACTGCGCTGCATCAACCGTTGCGGCTCTGTTTACCCGGACACCGACATCTACCGTTGCGGTATTCGGAACAATGTCAACTTTTCCTTCACCGGTGACTGAGAGTTCTGTCGTTGTCATGTTCTGAGTAACCTGCACGGGAATACCGATCCGTAAAAGACTCATCAAAAAAACAAAAACGAAAACAAGAACAATAGGGGTTAGTATTAAAAGCAACTGTTTTTTCATAGTACTATCATTATGGCATATCGGGCAGTGAAGTCAATGTGATTTTACTCTGTCTCTATACGCTGATAGACTCTGATGACCGGATGGTCAAAAACGGTCCAGGTCTCTTCAGCCGCTTCATCCGGGAATTCAACCAAGGTTATGCCGAAGATCTCAATACGGGGATAAGATGTAAATTCGGCTACTTGTTCATACCCGAGTTCACCTTCAAACAAAGCTTCGTAGTAAATATTAAGAAGCGGATAATCCTGGCGTAAGCTTTCACAACGTTCAGTTTCGTACCCGCTCAACACACTGTCATACGGTTTGAGTGCGATGGTTCCTTTCTCATTGACATAACAGGTATGATTCCAGAAAATACGTCGTGACGGGACGAAAATATAAGGCGAAATACGTAAATCTGCTGCCAATTCGTCGGAAAGATCCTGATTATTATCAAGTTCATAAAAATCAAATGAAATAGGATGGAGAAGAGTACTGTACACTTTTTCCGGTTCTACTAAAGGATTCGGCAGCGGCACATCGACGACATTTGCCGTTTCGGCCAGAATGCTTGTCGTTGAGGGAATATTTTCATACATCCAGCGGGATGCGACAAAACGGACATCGGGAGTCTGATAAATCGTGAGATACGCCATACCGGGAACAATAATGACAAATGCTCCAATTATCAGCACAAGCCGCGAAAGCGGACCGCTTTTCTGAACAAGATTATAAAAAAATGCCGTACCGAACAGAACTGAAACCGGAAAAACCGGAGCAATAAACCGAGTCCATTTTGCATACATGACGGCATTGGGAATAAAAAGCACTAAAAAAATAAACCGCATCAGATTGTAGTGTCTGTTCCAGGGAAGCAGGAAAAATCCGGCAGCTGAAAGCACAAACATCGGCCAGCCCAGCGTATAGGGGAAAATCTTTATAAACTGAAAAATAAACGGAATTGTATATTCAAATTGTCTCGTATAAAAAGCACGGTATGTTCCCAGTCCCACCGCAGACTCATAGTTCATCGAATGGACAAATCCTTCCCAGTCAATAATATTAAAAGGAGAAGTAATCACAAAAAACAGCGTAGAAAAAGCGGCTATCTTCATTAGGGCAAACCAATATGATCCAAACTTCTCCCACGATCTCTCTTCAATGAAGCGGGATATCAGGACAAAAAACGGAATTGCGGCAAAAAGCCCGGCTGAAACTTTAGTCGAAAACGCAAGACCCAAAAGAATCCCCGTTGTCCTGACATATTTAGCCGTATGGATATTGTGATCCATATACCGTATAGAGTAATACAAAAGAATACTCACAAACATCATCAGGAGAGATTCAGTCGTACCATAATGAGAGAACTGAATAAACGACGGAACAAACGTCAGGAGTAACACAGTCACAAGAGCACGAAGTTTTGTCAGTTTAAAAAGGTGATCAAGTATCCTGTACAAGTACAATACCGTCATGAGGGATGCTAGTGCTGACACTGATCGGAGTACCAAAGTCACCGTTTCAAAACGAAGAACTTCAAATTCGCCTAAAAGCGACCGGACAATCATTGAAAGGATAAATGTAAGATATAAGGGGAACTGACCGTATGCAAAAAAGTGGGGATTGTAACATTCCTGAAAAACAGGGGTATTGCAGTCGAGCTGCAGGATAGAGACAACCATGTTGCGTTCATCAGGATGCATCGGATACGGTAATCCCCAATGCAATCCCACAAAACGGGTGTAAATCACGAGGGACAAAAGCAGAATCAAAAATAGTGAAACTTGAATCGTCTTAAATCGCATGAGTATATTGTAATTTAGATCCGGGATGGTATAATTATGCTTGATTTCTCGTCATAATATTACTATTATATGACTTATTATTAAATTACAGTTGAAAAAGCAAAAATAGCGCTTTATCGAAACCAGTATGAGTAACTACGAACTAACCTTCCTCGTTGAAGATCCAAAAACTCTCAAGAAACTTGAAGAAATGTTAACATCTTTTTCCGGAAAAAAAATGCAGGAACAAGCCTGGGGAAAGAGACTTCTGACATTTCCGATAGACAAAAAAACAGCAGCAGAGTACTACACATGGAACATTCAGATTGCACCAAATCAGCTGAATGAATTTAAAACCAAACTCAATTACGAAAATCTTCTTTTGAGATACCTGTTCCTTGCACAGGAAGAAGTCCCGGCACAACCGAAAATGAAAACGGTCAAAAAAGAAGTAAAGGAAGAATCACAAGAAGAAGCTGAAGAAGAAATAAAGTAATTTCGGGATCTAACCATTACCATTTAATCAAGAATTATGTCAAGCCGATCAATCAACAAAGTAACCTTACTCGGAAACCTCACACGTGATCCCGAACTGAAATATACCCCGAACAATACAGCAGTCTGTACGTTTGGCGTTGCCACAAACCGCTCATGGACCACGGCAGACGGACAAACGAAGGAAGAAGCGCAGTACCACCGGATTGTAGCCTGGCAAAAGCTTGCCGAGCTCTGCAGCAAATTACTGACAAAAGGAAGAAAAGTATATCTCGAAGGCAGAATTACCTATCGGGACTATCTTGACAAGAACGGCCAGCAAAGACATATTACGGAAATCGTTTTGGATGACTTTATCGTCTTTAGTGACGGACGACGAGACGGTCAGACAGATCAGGATGATCACGGGAGTGAATCCGAAGACGTTCCCGCTCCGGAGTCCGAGAACCAGGAGTCAAAGAGTAACGCAAACTCAAATGACGAAGATGTCAATCCTGAAGATATTCCGTTCTAAATTAGTATTTAATATATCAATATGAAGTGCTTTTACTGCAAATACAGTATTGAACCCGATTACAAAGATGTCGAAAATCTTGAAAAATTTTTGACACCGCGTAAGAAAATTGTAAGCCGGGAAAAAAGCGGCATTTGTGCAAAACATCAGAGAGCTCTTTCCAAACAGATAAAGTACGCTCGCTATCTTGCACTTATCCCATATACCTCTTATCAGGGATCGAAATAACTGCTATAATCTTTCACATGAAAGTTCCTGTGAAGATTCCTCAAAGTTCGGAGATGCTTATTGAAGCAGGTCAAAGAGTGGATTTTACCACTCCGCTCCTGAAGCGAAAAGGGAAAAAATCAATCCGTATTCCTGTCGCAGAAATTTTGCGTTTTTCTCCTGACAAAATATTTCTCAAACTTCGCAAAACAATCGGTGACCGGATCACTCAGGGTGACCTGTTAGCTGAAGATAAAAGCATGCTGGGTTCAAAGCGGTATCTCAGTCAGATCGACGGAATTTTGAAAGAAATCAACCATGCCGACGGTTCACTCATTATCGAACAGAACAGCGGAGAATCTGACATGCTGCACTGTTTTTTTACCGGTGAAGTTGAGGCAATTTATGACGGATACCTTGATCTGAAAGTCAAAAATGCTCATAAGGTAGAAATAGCAGAACCTATTGAGTACATCGGGGCCGAACTTTTTTATAATCCTGACGGCAACGGAATTCTGGTCGAGGAAGATATTGACGGCAAATGCATAGTAACGGCTGAGCTGAATCCGATGGATCACAGTAAAATTGAAGCACTCGGAGCGCGCGGAATAATTTCTGTAAGAAAATTTCCTTCAATTTCTCTTACGCAGATTATTCTCCACAAACCCGAAGATTTTGAGACTATACTATCTAAGCGGTATCCATTCGTTATCGTCGGTCCCGAAGAAAACACGTTATACTTTTACGAATAATCTTCATGATGATAAAAAACAAAAAATTAACTGATGTCCTGTTGTTTCTCTCAATTGGTATTTTCCTGTTCGGATCAGGGTATAAGTACGCTGAATGGCAAATAAAAAAGGATGCAAGAGCTCAATCTTCCTATACTATTTTCAATGCTACAAACACGACTGCCAAAAATGCCGATGGGGAAAATATTGACTTTAGTCTCTTTTGGGATACCTGGGGCAAGCTCGAAGAAAAATATATAGATGACACGAAACTTGATCCTGAAAAAATGTATTACGGGGCAATAAAAGGCATGGTCGCATCTGTGGAGGATCCTTATACATTCTTCCTTACACCGGAAGAAAATCAACAGTCGAAAGACGATCTCGGCGGAAAGTTCCAGGGAATCGGCGCACAGCTCGGGCTGAAAGACGGGAGAATCGTCGTCGTTTCACCTCTTAAAGATTCACCTGCAGAAGCGGCCGGACTAAGATCAGGAGATGTAATAGCAAAAGTAGACGGGGAATCCACGGACAAGTGGACCCTTACGCAAGCCGTTTCGAAAATACGGGGGGAAGAGAATACCGAAGTCACCCTTACGGTACTGCGCGGCGGCACCGAACTTGATGTTACTATCACCCGACAGGAAATCAAAGTTCCTTCAATAGAACTTTCATATGAAAAATCAGGCAATAAAACGATTGCCCACCTGAGACTCAATCAGTTCGGCGACACCACTAACTCCGAATGGGATAAAGCAGCCAGCGAAATAAGCGCCAAATACCAGGCAGGTGAGATTCACGGTATGGTGCTTGATGTGAGAGGTAATCCCGGGGGATATCTGGAAAGTGCGGTGTATATTGCATCAGAGTTCATTGAGAAAGGAAAAACAGTCGTGAAGCAGGAAACTACCGATAAAAACGATCGCATTTACACGGCAAGACGAACGGGAATTCTCCTTGATATCCCGCTGACTGTTCTTATCAATCAGGGTTCTGCTTCCGCATCGGAAATACTTGCCGGAGCACTCCGTGATCATGGCCGCGCTACTCTTGTCGGTTCGAAAAGTTTCGGGAAAGGATCCGTTCAGGAAGCTCTGGATTTGCAGGAAGGTGCCGGACTTCATGTCACCATTGCAAAATGGATTCTTCCCAACGGTGAATGGATCAACGGAAAAGGTATTGAACCAGAAGTAACTCTTGAAAATGAGGTTGCCGAAGGCAACACAGTAACTGATGAAACAGATGTTCAACTTAAGAAAGCACTTGAGATTACCGCCGCAAAAAAATAATAGTTTACCGTAGCTATAACTTTTATGGAAAAAGTGAAACGTAATATATCCGTCAAGGGACTTATCATTTTTCTGTCAGTAGTTATTCTGGGAGTTTCTGCACTACAACATTACGAACCGGTGCAGGAGACTTCTTTCTTCTCGTCACTTTTCAAAAATGCTCCGTCCCTCAACAACGATAAAAAATCAGAACAGGAAGTAAAAATTGTCAGTGAAGAATCGATAATCATTGATGTTGTAGACAAAGCACTTCCTTCCGTGGTCACAATCGGCATTAAGGTCACACGTCAAGGACAAAGCCGGATTCAGATCGATCCGTTTGATCCCTTTACTCCGTTCCGGGAAACTCCCGGTGAAGAAGAAACCATTGAACAGAATATCGGGAGCGGCTTTATCGTGACCGAGGACGGAATCATTATCACAAATAAGCATGTCGTCCTGGAAACTGATGCGACTTACAAGGTTGTAACAAATGATCAAAAAGAATATGAAGTAACCAATATCTATCGAGATCCGCTGAATGATCTGGCTATTCTCAAGATTGATGCCGACAACCTCACACCGCTTCAACTGGGTGACTCTTCAGAACTGAAGCTGGGACAGCTGGCAATCGCAATCGGGACACCTCTGGGAGAATTCCAGAATACTATCACGACGGGTGTCGTGTCGGGTCTCGGCCGAGGCATCACCGCCGGCTCACCGTATGAAGGCTTCGTCGAGAGACTGGATAGTGTCATACAGACTGATGCGGCAATCAGCCCGGGAAATTCAGGAGGACCGCTTCTCAATTCTTCAGCACAGGTAATCGGAGTGAATACAGCCGTGTCCAGTCAGGGACAGAATATCGGATTTGCGATTCCGGTCAATGTAGTAAAAGATCTTCTTGATACGTTTGAAGCTCAGGGAGGATCGTTCCAAAGACCGTATATCGGTGTACGATACTCAATGGTAGATGAGAAAACCGCTATCCAGAATGATATTGTTGAAGGCGCTTATGTTGACAGTGTCGTACAGGGATCGCCTGCCGATGTTGCCGGTATAGAAGCTGATGATATCATTACCCGGATAGACGGCACAAACATTGACGGAAGTCAGGAAGACAGCCTTGCTAGGGTTATTCTCCGAAAAAGGGTCGGTGATTCAATCACGCTTACCGTGTGGAGAGACGGGGAGACACGTGAAGTTTCTCTTACCGTGGAAGCCTACGAAGAATAGCCGTTCACGTATTTCAATACCGCATTCTTCAATTTGACGTTTCATTTCTGGAAACGCCTCCTCCAGTGTATAATTACTTCATGGCAAACCAACAAATCAAACTCCAAACACTCAAAGGATTCCGTGACTTTTTGCCCTTAGAAAAACGTAACCGTGATTACGTCATCGGCAGAATCAAACAGGTTTTTGAGCGCTTCGGATTTGATCCGATAGAAACACCAACATTGGAATACGCTGCCGTTCTCCAGGGAAAGTACGGGGAAGAAGCGGACAAACTTATGTACACCTTTGAAGATAAAGGCGGACGTATGGTGGGTCTTCGCTATGATCAGACTGTCCCTACGGCACGATTTCTTTCCCAGTATAGCGGCACTCTTCCGAAATACTTTCGCAGATACCAGATCCAGAATGTTTTTCGCGCTGAGAATACTCAGGCAGGAAGATTCCGTGAATTTACCCAATGTGACTGCGATATTTTCGGATCAACTTCCTCTGTAGCCGATGCTGAAATACTTGCCGTTTTTTATCAGGTTTATAAGGAACTTGGTTTTGACAGCTTCATTATCCGTGTAAATGACAGACAGACACTCTTTGAAACCATAAAGCCGTTTGAATCATCTGAGCTTTCAACACTTTCAATTATTCAAACAATCGATAAACTGGACAAAATTCAGGAAGAGGGAGTCGTCGAAGAACTGATGAAAAAAGGATTGCCGAAGGAAAATGCACAGCTTTTACTGAAAAAACTGAACGAGACAAAAGTGCCGATCAATCTGCAGGTGATCCTGGACCAGGCAGAAAAGCTCGGAGTTCCGAAAGCCGTTTTTGAATTTCAACCATATCTTGCAAGAGGATTGGACTATTACACCGGTCTTATTTTTGAGGGGATTATTCCCGAATACGGAAGCGGGTCTGTCGGTGGGGGAGGAAGATATGACAATCTTATTTCAGATCTCGGCGGGCCACAGGTGCCTGCAGTCGGATTTGCAGTCGGATTTGACCGGACGGTAGAGGTTCTTGAAAAGCTCCAATTGATCCCGGATATGGAAAACGGAACTCAGGTTTTAGTAACCGTTTTCGATGAAAAGCTTGCTCCTGTTGCGCTCGAAATTGCAAAAAAATTCAGAGAACAGAACATCAACACAGAAATCATTCCGACAACTGCAGATAAAATCGGAAAACAGCTTAAGTATGCAGACCTAAAGAAAATACCGTTTGTTATAATTGTCGGACCTGACGAAGCAAAAGAGAATAAACTCACCGTTAAAAACATGAAGTCTGGCGAAGAAAAAAGAACCGATATTCAAGAAGCCATAGAAATTTGCAAATAACCGATGAACATCAACTCAAACATTGTCATTATTGAAGCCGCACAGGGCGCTGGAGGAGATGAATCAAAAATATGGGGTCGGGAACTTCTGGTCTCCTATATGAAATTTGCCGAAAAACACGGCATGAAATCCCAGTTTATCGAAGAAAATATTATCCGGATCAAGGGACCGAATGCATTTAACAATTTTAAGAATGAAACGGGAGTTCATAGAGTACAGCGTATTCCGACAACGGAAAAGCGCGGCCGTATCCATACTTCAACAGCCGTTATCATTGTCACGCCGCAAATTTCGCAAAATGAGGTACAGATCAACCAGGGAGATCTGGATTGGCAGTTTTACCGTGCGGGAGGTCACGGAGGCCAGAACGTCAATAAAGTTGCATCGGCCGTGAGACTGACACATAAGCCGACCGGTGTGGTCGTCACCTCAAGTCAGGAACGGACACAGCAGGCAAACAGGCAGATTGCTCTCGAGTTGCTTGCAGGTAAACTCTATCAGCTAGAAGAGGAAAAGAAAAAAGGAATGATGTTTTCATACGTTAAAGATATCGGAAACGGAGAACGAGCAGAAAAAATCCGTACCTACAATTTTCCTCAAAGCCGTCTCACTGATCACCGAATCAACAAGAGCTTTCACAACCTTGAAGATATCATCGATCAGGGAAAGTGGGAAAAGGTTTTTGCAGCTTTCAACTAGACCTCATCTGAATAATTTATTATAGCTTGATAGCAAGCTGTAAAATTGATTTCTTTTTGATATCGGATATAATATCCAATGCCTCATTCAACAGCAGAAAATCCGTTTGCCCTCTGGGAATCCAGTCTATACCAAGCTTGTACGAAAATAAACGGGTCATACCATTTACGGGATGCTTTATATATGAACGAAAGGAACGACTTTGGTTCCTACGCTCCGGATATACTTTCGCATAGACTTTATGCAAAAGCCTCTCCATATACCGTTTTGAATGTCGGAATCGGGACAGGGGCTGAAGCAATTCCTCTTTTTAACCTCTATGCCCAGTATAGTCGGCTGCCTCAGTTGTATTTAGGAACGAATGTTGTCACTCCTCCTGATTTCAGACTGACTGAAGAGTTCATGCAAACGAGATTTCCGACGATACCGTTTGAATACAGAAATGGTTTCTTTATGGAAGACGGGATTGGAACAGAATCCGTATCGCTTTTTCTCGCAAGTAGGGTAGCGGAGTGGTCCGATGATCCGATCCGATGGTTTTCAGAAGCATATCGCTCGCTTCAGCCGGGTGGGATAGGAATTGTACACTCATCACGGCAATTTCCGCGCTTTGATAATGCGGTAATCAATGAAGTATTACAAGAGGCGGGAATTGCTACGATTCTGGTAGATCGTGCTCCCGACCTGGATCAATATACTGAAACGAACAGAATCTACCTTTATAAACCTCATAATGATGCCATGACCGAGTTTCCGGATTGGGTAGAAACAAACCCTCACCGGTTCGAAACGCATTTCAATGCACTTTCAGCAACAAGTCATCGTAGGGACGTCATATGATCTGAATAAGTTACGAAAGATATGGCACTCATAGGGGAACTAACATCTATGAGTAAATGGGGAGGAGATCAGCTTCGAGTAATTAGGAGTTATGACTGGCAGTACAATAGAGATCTTATGAAAAAGATACGATCTCTATCAGACTACAATCAGTCAGATGTAGCACAAATCAGAAACGATGTTCTGACATTTGCAGAGAAGTACGGGATACAAGCTGCAGTTGATGCATATGGGATATCACGAAGGACATTGTTTCGATGGAGGAAGAGACGGCGAGATTCAGAAGGGCAGTTGGATAGCCTGATACCAGAGACAACCAAGCCAAAGACACCCCGACGTATGGAGACTCACCCGAAGGTCATATCCTTTATCAAAGAGATTCGAGAACAATACTTTTGTTTGGGAAAGGAGAAGATCAAGCCCTTACTTGATGAGTATTGCCTACAGGAAGGAATTTCAACTATATCTGAGTCAACCATTGGAAAAGTGATCAAAAGACACAACCTGCAGCGCAAGACCTACCGGATCTATCACAATCCAGCAAGTGGCTTTGCAAAACGGAAAGTAAAGTACCGACAGAAGGTCAAGCGGTCTCCCCAAGGTGGAAGATACCGGATACATTGAGATTGATACCATCACGAAGTTTGTACACGGAATCAAGCTGTATGTCTTCAATGCAGTGGACATCAAACTCAAATTCCAGTTCTCCTACGGATACTCAAAACTCAACAGCCGAAACGGTGCTGATTTTATGAGAAGACTGGAACTAGTATACCCAATACAAGATGGTATAAAAACCATACAAACAGATAACGGCCTCGAGTATCTGGGAAACTTCCATGACTATCTGGAAGAAAACAATATCCCACACCTCTTTATCTACCCCAGATGTCCCAAGATCAATGCCTTTATTGAGCGAGCAAACAGAACACTCCAGGAAGAATTTATGAACCCCTACATCTATACCAAGTGGACCGGTATCGGATCATTCAATCGTCACCTTATTGAATACCTCGTCTGGTACAATACAAAGCGAGTTCACAAAAAGCCTGAACAATATTTCACCTATGGATTACCTATTATCTATTTTACCTAAAGAGTGCCATATGTATGGAACTCATACATGATCTTGAGAAATTCGGATTACATGGTATAATAAAATTTCTATGCAAACACAGATCCATCCAAAATATTTTGAAGAAGCTACAGTTTCATGTTCTTGTGGCAACACTTTTACTACCGGATCAACGAAAAGTTCGATCTCGGTCGAGGTGTGCTCCAAGTGTCATCCTTTCTATACCGGGGAACAGCGATTCCTTGATACAAAAGGTACTGTAGATAAATTCTTGAAGAAACAACAGGAAGCAAAGAAATATCAGGCAAAAATGGCTTCCAAGAAATCGAAAAAACAAGGAACTCAGGATCGTTCAACAAAAAGTTTGAAAGAACTTTTGAGCGAAGCTTAAGCATAGACTTGCAAATAGACAAGAAGTCTATTAGAATAGGAACTCTAATTATAAGTCACCAGGACCTGCGGTCGTCAAGTAATTGACCATAAATCCTCAGGTAGGGTCCCGATACATATCGGGAACAAGTGATACACATATGGTAAACACTCAGAAAAAAGGGATCGTTACTTCTGTGATCGAAGTCCTCAAGAATGCAAATAACTTTGCGCTTATCCAGTTTGAAAAAACTACTCATAAAGATCTTGAAACTCTTCGCAAGGATCTGAAAAAGAAAGACGCAAAACTGCAGGTAGTGAAGAACACTTTATTCGAAAAAGCAGTTAATAAGCTTTCCGAAGAAAGTAAAGAATATCGTGAAGTCCGTGATAAGCACTTTCCCCTGAAAGCTACAAGTGCCGTCATTATGTTTAAAGGTGATTGGGCTGACGCTCTTAAATCATATTTTACCGCTTCAAAAGAGAATGAATCATTTTCATTCAAGTTCGGACTTATTGAAAACAATGCATATGATGCAGAGGGTCTGAAGAAACTGGCACAGCTTCCCGGAAAGGATGAACTTGTTGCCAAGCTTCTCGGAGCTATGAAAAACCCGATGGTCCGCACAACCCGTGCCATCAAGAATCCGATGCAGAAATTTGTATATATTTTGAACGCAAAAGCAAAACAAGGCTAACAGCATTTTTTACTATTTACTCATATCATTGAGAGGAGGTGCAAGAAATACATGGCAGAAGAAACAAAAAACGAAGTAACATTGAATGACAAACTTCAGAAGATTGCAGACAGTATCGAAGGACTTACAGTCGTCGAAATGGCAGACCTTGCAAAATATCTTGAAGAAAAATTCGGTGTCTCAGCTATGCCTATGATGGCAGCAGCACCTGCAGCAGCCGGAGCAGCTGAAGCAGCACCTGCAGAAGAGAAAACAACATTCAACGTTGTCATAACAGCAGCAGGAGATCAGAAACTTGCAGTCATTAAAGCAGTTCGCGAAATCAAACAGGATCTCGGACTTATGGATGCAAAGAAAATGGTCGAATCAGCACCAGCAGAACTTTTGACAGATGTCAAAAAGGAAGAAGCCGAAGCAGCAAAAGCAAAACTTGAAGCCGCAGGCGCAACTGTTGAACTTAAATGACAAGAGGGATAGTAACTATTCCTCTTGTCATCCTGAACTTGTCACGAAGTGATCAATAAGGTATCAGGAACTGACAAATAAAGAATGTTGAAACTCACCTTCTTGGTGACAGATTCAGCATGACAAGACCAGCCGTCCGTTTCACAAAAACGGACGGTTTTTTTATGGGAAATTGTAGCCTTGACTGCTACAATTCCACGCGGTATTATGTTATAATCTTTTTTTAACTTCATAAATCAAATACATATACATATGCCCAAAAACGATACAAAACAAAACTACGGTGCGGAATCCATTACAGTTCTTGAAGGTCTTGATCCGGTACGGAAACGCCCTGGAATGTACATCGGTACGACAAGTCAGGCAGGTGTAAATCACTCACTGAATGAAATCGTTGATAACGGTATTGATGAGGCTCTTGCAGGATACGCTAACAATATTCATGTTGTTGTCGAAGAAAACGGATATCTTACCGTTTTTGATGACGGACGGGGAATTCCTGTAGAAAAAGTCGCAAAATACAACAAATCCGCTCTTGAATTGGTCATGACAATGCTTCATGCCGGCGGTAAATTCGGTCAGGGTGCATACAAGGTGTCAGGAGGACTTCACGGGGTAGGAGCATCGGTAGTAAATGCACTTTCAGAGCATCTCATTGCTGAAGTCAAACGCGAAGGGAAAGTATACAGACAGGAATATCATCGTGGAGTACCGGCTTATGATACGAAGGTCGTACCGTCTTCCATGCTCAATATGCCGTTTGAAACAGGAACTGCAGTATCTTTTAAGCCGGATCCGGAAATATTTAAGGAGACAACAGAAATTAACTATCCGAAATTTAAAAAGCAAATTAAGGAAAAGGCTTATCTTATCCCCCACGTGTTTTTTAGAATAGAAAACAAAAAGGAACATGACCGCTCAGCGTACTATTTCGAAGGCGGAATTCTTTCGCTTATCCGGGACATGAATAAAGGGAAGAAAGTTCTCCATGATCCTATCAAAATCAAAAGCGGTGAAGGAGATATTGAGGTAGAAGTAGCGGTGCAGTTTAATGACTCGCTGATTGAAAATGTTCACACGTTCGTCAACGTGATCAATACCGTCGAAGGCGGAACTCATCTTACGGGGTTCCGAACTGCTCTCACGAAATCAATCAATGATTACGCAAGAAAAGTGCTTGCTGAGAAAGATTTTAAAGAAAGTTTCTCAGGAAATGATATCAAAGAAGGACTTTCAGCAGTAGTATATGTCAAGATGCCGTCAAATGACTTACAGTTTGAAGGTCAGACAAAAGGGAAGCTCGGAAACTCCGAAGTACAGTCAGTAGTTCAGACCACTGTAAACAAAGCACTTGATATCTATTTTGAAGAAAATCCCCGTGATGCCAAGGAAATTATAGGTAAAATTCTTCTCGCCCAGCGGGCACGGTTTGCCGCAAAAGCCGCAAAAGATGCCGTTCTCCGAAAAGGAGCGCTTGAAGGATCCGCATTGCCGGGAAAACTGGCTGACTGTCAGGAAAAAGATCCGACAAAATCAGAAATTTTTATTGTTGAGGGAGATTCGGCAGGCGGAAGTGCAAAGTCAGGACGGGACCGACGGACTCAGGCTATTTTGCCGCTTTTCGGGAAGATTTTGAACACCGAACGATACCGTCTGGACCGGGTGATCGGTTCCGACAAGTTCAAAGACCTGATTGTCGCATTGGGAGCCGGCATCGGTGACCAATTTGATATCAGTCGCGCCCGGTATCACAAGATCATCATTATGACCGATGCCGATATCGACGGATCTCATATCAAAACGCTGTACCTGACATTCTTTTTCAGACATTTGCATCAGTTTGTAGCGCAGGGAATGGTGTATGTTGCAGTCCCGCCGCTTTATAAAGCATCCCGCGGAAAAGAGAAACTGTATCTTTATACTGATGAAGACAAAGACAAATTTATGAAAGATCACACCGGTGAAAACTGGAATATTCAGCGGTTTAAAGGTTTGGGAGAAATGAATGCGGAAGAACTCTGGGAGACAACCATGAACCCCGAAGCAAGATTACTCAAGCAGATTAACATTGACGACGCTGAAGAAGCTGATCTGACGTTTACCATGCTTATGGGAGAAGAAGTGCCGCCGCGCAAGAAATTCATCACCACTCATGCAAAGCTGGCAGAACTGGATATCTAATTTTAATAATTTTTAAAATACATATGGATCTTAAAAAACTGAAAATCGGAGATAATCCGCCGGAAGTAGTAAATGTCGTCGTGGAAATCCCCCAAGGATCACTGGTAAAGTACGAACTTGACAAAGAATCCGGTTTTATTGTTGCGGACAGATTCCATTACACTGCAATGCCGTATCCTTTCAACTATGGTTTTATCCCGAATACTCTTGCTGATGACGGTGATCCGGTCGATGTCATGGTCGTATCATCCCAACCGCTTGCAGTGGGAATTGTCATCTCAGTACGGGTTATCGGTATGCTTGAGATGGAAGACGAAGCCGGTGTCGATACCAAAGTTATTGCCGTACCGACCACCAAAGTAGATCCGTTTTATGCACATATCGATGACGTGGCAGATCTTGACGAGCCTACTCAAAAGAAAATTAAACACTTTTTCGATCATTATAAAGAACTTGAACCGGGAAAATGGGTGAAAACGAAAGCATTCCTCGGTAAAGGAGAAGCCTTTAAAGAGATTGAGAAGTGTATTAAAAAATAATTATTAATTTCATACTTTTATGGAAAACCAACAACTTGCTGGTTCGGGAGCCCGTTTCGTTTCTTTTCTTATTGATGCGATTATTCTCGGTATTGTCGGAGCCCTTCTCGGTCAGACAGCCGAATCAGGTGCTTTGGGTATGGTTGTTGGAGCTGCATACTATATCTTTTTCTGGGTCAAACAGGACGGCCAGACTCTGGGCAAGAAAGCAATGCATATCAAAGTAGTCCGGACTGACGGAAAACCGATGGACTGGATGACTGCAGGACTCCGATATATCGGATATATCGTCTCAGGTATTCCGCTCCTTCTCGGATATA
This sequence comes from Candidatus Roizmanbacteria bacterium, assembly GCA_016700135.1. NCBI lineage: Bacteria > Candidatus Roizmaniibacteriota > Candidatus Roizmanbacteria bacterium. Next base: position 987,684 of record CP065004.1, on the reverse strand, counting down.
TCTGGATTCTGTTTGACGGCAAAAAGCAGGGATGGCATGACAAAATTGCCAATACATACGTCGTAAAAGTATAAATTGTTCTTGTAACTTATTCATGAATCTATGACAAACATCAACCTCGCACCGATTACGGAAGAAATGAAAAAAGCGTATCTTGATTACGCTATGTCAGTTATCGTCTCACGTGCCTTGCCGGATGTCCGTGACGGACTGAAGCCTGTCCATCGCCGCATTCTGTACGCTATGTACAAGATGGGATTATCTGCGGGAGGACGATATTCTAAATCAGCAAAAGTAGTCGGAGAGGTTCTGGGAAAATATCATCCGCACGGTGATGCTTCCGTATATGATGCACTTGTCCGTCTTGCACAGGATTTTTCGATGCGGTATCCGCTCGTAAACGGCCAGGGGAACTTCGGTTCAATCGACGGTGATCCGCCGGCTGCCATGCGTTACACGGAAGTAAAACTCACCAAAATCGCGGAAGAGATGATGTTTGACATCGATAAAGAAACGATTACGTGGACCGACAATTTTGACGGAACTCTAAAAGAACCGCATTATGTACCGGCAAAGCTTCCGAACCTTCTTCTGATGGGAGCGGAAGGAATTGCAGTCGGTATGGCGACCAAAATCCCGACCCACAATCTTACTGAGGTAATCGATGCAGTAGTACATCTTATTGATAATGCAAAATTTGCACCTGAAACTGCTGAGGTTGCAGAAGTTCCGGCTCCCGTGACTCAAGGAACTACAGAAACATCCGATCCGGTAAAAGCGGAACCGGCAATTTCAAAACCCACCGATCACAAACTGATGTTTGATGCTGATCTTGATCAGATTATGGAATACATTCAGGGACCTGATTTCCCGACGGGAGGCATCATATACGGCTCAAAGGATATTAAACAGGCATATCAGACTGGGAGAGGAAAGATTCTGGTACGGGGAATCGTTGAGGAGGAAGATCTCGGAAAAGGGAAAATGGCAATCGTCGTTTCCGAACTTCCGTATCAGGTAAACAAAGCAAATCTTGTTTCCAAAATTGCACGGCTCGTCATTGATAAAAAGATAAACGGAATTTCAGATCTGCGTGATGAATCTGATCGAGACGGAATCCGGGTTGTCATCGAGCTCAAAAGAGATGCCGTTTACAAAAAGGTTTTGAATAATCTGTATAAACATACGGAGCTTCAGACAACCTTTCCGGTAAATATGGTCGTATTGGTGGAAGGCGTCCCGCAAACTCTGTCGCTCAAAACGATTTTGGAACTATACATCCGACATCGTATTGATATCATTCGCAGAAGATCAGAGTATGAACTTGCTCAGGCAAAACATCGGGCACACATTCTTGAAGGTTATATCATCGCTCTCGACAATATTGATGAAGTAATTGAGATTATCAGAAAATCAAAAGATGAGCCGACCGCTCGACAGAGTTTGATGAAAAAATTCGGTCTTTCTGAAATCCAGTCTCAGGCTATTCTTGACATGCAACTTAAAAGACTGACAGGTCTTGAAAGAGACAAAATTGAAGAAGAACTTGCAAAACTCCGTGAACTCATCAATTATCTTGAAGAGCTTTTGAAAGATGTATTCAAGATTCTCGGTGTCATCAAGGATGAACTGAAGGAATTGAGAGAAAAGTTTGGCGATAAACGTCGAACGAAAGTTCAGAAAAATAAACCCGGCGAAATCACCGAAGACATGCTTATTGCAAATAAAGAAGTCATCGTCGTCCTCACAAAAGAAGGATATATCAAACAGGTACCGAGAGAAACATTCAAAGTACAGAAACGCGGCGGAAAGGGTGTATCGGGCATGACAACGAAAGAGAGCGATGATATCTTCTATATCACGACAGCCATGACTCATGATTTTATGCTGTTTTTCACCAATCAAGGTCGCGTATTCAAAAACCGTGTGTGGGAAATTCCGCAGGGATCACGTACTTCAAAAGGAAAAGCCATTGTGAACCTTCTTACGCTCCGACCGAATGAGAATGTGACATCTGTCCTTTCATTCAATGAAGAAGAGTTCCAAAAGAAAAAGGATTCAACAAATATTCTGATGCTTACTAAACTTGGATTAGTCAAAAAAACTGAGTTTGATAAATACTCAAATATTCGAAGCAACGGACTTATTGCAATCACCTTGAATGACGATGACGAGCTTTTGACTTCCAAACTGACTGACGGAAATATGAATGTGATGCTTGTCAGTCGCGGCGGAAAAGCTATACTTTTCAAAGAAAAGGAAGTCCGTGAAACCGGACGTGCTTCACGGGGTGTGAAGGGTATTGATCTTGGGAAAGGCGACACGGTAGTCGCAGCTGATGTGTTTACCAATGAGGATCTGAAGAAATCAATTCTCGTTATGGGCGAAAAAGGTATCGGCAAACGGGTACAGATGAAGCACTTCAAAGACCAGCACCGCGGCGGAAAAGGAGTAAAAATTGCTCCTGCTGACAAGAAAATGGGACAAATCGCATTTGCCCAGATCATTGAACCTGAAGATAATACAATTATCATCACCAGTCAACACGGACAGGTAGTAAAAACTGATGTAAAGTCAATCCCGTCATACTCCCGTTCGGCAAAAGGTGTCATTCTGATGAGGTTCTCAAAACCGAATGACAAGGTTGTAAGCGCAACATTTATTTAAGAAAATTATCCTATAATATTGATTTAGCCCCGAAAATAGGCTATAATATCTCCTGTGGATCAGAGCAGCCCATATGCTTGGGTTCTTTCTGTACACAAATCGTAAAAGCTGTAGTACTTTGCAAGAAAGAGGAGAGCATGAGTATCCACAAACTCAACAACGCAGACACAAGCTTTGTGCACTTCGCAAGTGCAGTGAAAGACGATGATGTACTCATTGTGAAATCCGAAAATGAATGTGCTGCAACTCGCCTTGCAGGGGACAACCAACTGTATATTGTTCTCTCCGAAGGTAATAGTGAGAATGAAGAAGAGAGATGGGTCTCATGGATGAGCATTCCGTCTGAAATTCTCGTGAAACTGCTCCGCGCGTCAGCACAACCATCAGTGTATGAAGCCCTGAATGAAATTTGGGCATACGTGGAGTACATGGGAGGCTGGTCGGATGAATTCGAGTCAGTCTTCAGCGAGAGGTCGCCCATAACGACTGAACGAGCCATAGAGCTCCTGGGCTACGATTGGCGCGAACATCTTTAGTCAAGTACACGGTGATAGGGCGGGCGCATTTCTGCGCCCGCCCGACACCCCAAAAGTTTCTGTATAATAAGCAAATGAATATACCCTGTGGCGAAATTGCACAACATCTTCAGGAAGAACTTATTCAAAGAGTGCAGTCGTTAAAAAATTCCGGCATATCTCCCAAACTGGTCACGATTCTTGTCGGTTCTGAGCCCGAACAACTTTCATTTGTTAATATTAAAAAACGCACCGGCGAAAAGATCGGAGTGGAGTTTGAACTTGTTCACCTTGCCGAAGAACCGTCAGCTGAAGATTTCAAACGCATCGTTTCAGAAAAAGCACGGGATCCGAAAACGACGGGAATCATCATTCAGCATCCGTTTCCTGAAAGCTATAACACGAAAGAGATCTATCAGCTTATCCCTCCCAAAAAAGAAATCGAAGGTCATCACCCCGAATCGACTTTTCACTTTCCTCTCAGCATAGCAGTTTTGAGCGGTCTGAAATATATTATCGCAAGAGAGGCAGGGGAGAATAATCCGCATGAGGTTATGGTCAATTTTTCCGAGGATAAAGACTCCTTTTATCAATTTTTGCAGAATAAGAATATTGTCATTGCCGGACGGGGAATCACGGGAGGAGCACCGATTGCAAAAGCACTGGAAGATATCGGCGTTTCATTTACCGTCGCACACTCTCAAACCCCCGATCCGCAGGAAGCATATAAATCCGCAGATATCATCATCACCGCTACGGGAAGAAAGATTATCACACCCTCTGATCTCCGTGAGGGAGTCATCCTTCTGAACGTCGGTCTCAGAAAAGAAAACGGTAAACTGAAAGGGGACTATGATGAAGAGGAAATACGGAATATCGCATCTTATTATACCCAGACCCCCGGCGGACTCGGTCCGCTTGATGTACTGTATCTTTTTAAGAACGTCATTGAAGCAGCCAAGGTATGATCCATATTATCACGGGACAAACTGCGACCGGTAAAACTGCCTACGCACTGGAGCTCGCGCGCAAGCTTGACGGTGAACTCATCAATGCCGACTCAAGGCAGATATACAAGAGACTTGACATTATCACTGGGAAAGATCTGGATCTGACCGACGGGACATTTATCATGCATAAACAGTACAACGGTTTGGATATCGGATACTATGGATTAAAAGCCGGTTCACGGATCTGGCTGTATGATATTCTTCCTCCGAACAAACCGTTTTCTGCTTTTGAATTTGTCGGACTTGCAACCCAGGTCATTGAAGATATCCAAAAGCGGGGTAAAACGCCAATTATTGTCGGCGGTACTTTTTTCTATATTCAGCAGCTTCTTTACGGGACTTCCGATTTCCAGGTAGAACCTGATCAGACGCTGCGTTCTGAACTTAACGAAAAAACGGTTCATGAACTGCAAAAAATTCTCAGGGAAAAAAACCCGGATCTGTTTTTGTCTCTCAATAACAGCGAAAAACATAATCCTCAACGACTCATCAGAAAAATTGAGATTGAGACACATATGAAAGGCGGATCGGCAGGAAATCCAAATGAACCTTGGAATGAAAATGACTTTTCCTTAGTCGGTTTTATATACGAAAATAAAGAAGATCTCAGAGTACGGATTACGGAAAGAGTAGAGAAGAGACTGCAGCAAGGAGCCATTGATGAAGTAAAAACACTGCTTGATAGTGGATTTCAGGCGCAGGATCCCGGAATGAGAACCATCGGGTACGCACAAGTTATCGAATATTTGGAAGGAAGTACAGACAAGGAGACAATGAAGGAACGATGGATCTCGAAGGAAATGCAATACGCCAAACGACAGCTGACATTGATGAAAAAAGATCAACACATCAGGTGGGAGAAGGTATAGAAAAGCAATCTCTATATTGCTTTTCTTAGCAAAAGATGAAATAATAAAAAAATATGGCATTCACGCTTCCCTTTGTAAAAAAAGTTGAGGATAATCCCGAAAAAGAGCACAGTACTCCGCTCGATGTTAAGAAACTGGAAAAGGAAACAGAAAAAAAGGCAAAGAAAGAAGAAAAAGCACCTGTAAAAGAAGACAAGAAACAGGAAAACAAGCAAAAAACTGATCCAAACAATCCCCATGTCGCAACAATCGTTTACAAACCGTCGCTATCCTTTCTCAAAGTTGATAAATACATTTTGATTACGATCGTTTCCGTTGTATTCTGTCTGAGTGGCTTAAGTTTCTGGCTCTATGTACAGTTCTTTATGTCACCCTAACTCACGCAACTTGCCATATGAAACTGCAAAAGAATACTATTTACATCATTATCTCCTCGATATTGTTCGGGATCGGTGTGATATTCTTTTCACTCGCAATTACTCAATATCAATTATTAACCAGCTCACGGGCCGAAGGAGGAACATTCAATCAATGTAATGCGGACGGTTCCAATAAACCCTGCGGCAGCTGTAGCGTCATAGATATTAACGTTGACGGGAGCGGAAACGCAAAAGCTACATTCGGCTGTCAGCTCCTTTGCGAACCGGGAAATTGTCCTTCAGGAGTATATCATATTAATGACACTTCCTGGTTCTGGTGTTCAGGAAGCAGCGGCGGATCATGTACCGAAAGCGATAATGATCTGAAAGATAATGTGCATAACACTTCAACAGTAGGGTCTCTTTCTCTCAGTGATACAAACCCGAATGCGACTAACAATTCATTTGAATGGAATTTTACCATCCCCAACTGGAATAGCTGCGGTAGGGTGCAGGTAGATGTTCAGATTAATGCACCGGGAGTAAGCCATGCCGGACGTACCGAAGGTTTCGGCGACAACTGTGACCAGCCTACGCCGACTACACCTCCAAATGAACCGACCCCGACGACTCCGCCGAACGAACCGACACCTACCACTCCTCCTAATGAGCCAACACCGACTACACCTCCAAATGAACCGACCCCGACACCTACTCCCACTCCTTCACATTCACCGACGCCGACACCGTCTGAGACTCCTACACCGACGCCGTCAAACACTCCGACTCCAACACCATCAGAAACGCCGACACCTACTCCGTCTGAAACTCCTGTTCCGACAGATACACCGGTACCCACTGATACTCCAGTCCCGAGCAACACACCTGTCCCGACAGTCATAGTACAGGATGCACCAACGCCGGTCGTAATTGCTGAAGCACCGACTGCCACACCTGTTCAGAATCTGACCGTGAACGAACAGGCTCCGGGATTCAATCCGATTCTCGCTATCCTGATTCCGTTTGCTCTCGTACTGCTTGGTCTTGCAATGTAATCATTCATTACATTTACTTTCTGTCTATGCTAGACTTATGGTATGCACCGCCGAGCGTATTTACTGTTTTCAATTGCATTTTTTATCCTTGGAGTTATCTTCTTTTCACTTGCAATACAGCAGTACCGTGTGCTGACAAGCTCAAGAGCGGCAGGCGATACTATCTCTCTCAAATTTTATGATAAGCGCGGACCGATAGATCAAAAATTCGGGGTTATGGTAAATGATATTACCAATGACACGACCGTTCAGGAGCTTAAAAATTACTTCCCCGGCGGCAATGTCTACATCAAAATAAAGAACCCGACCGCTGCCATGATACAAAGCACCCAATTTGACAGCTTACAGACTGCGGGTTTCAAATGGTATCTTTCATTCTCAAATTACGAAAATATGACTCCGGTTGTTCAGGCTTATTACGCTAAATATCAGGATCAAATAGTAGTCGAGCTTATGGATTACAATGCATTTGATGTGGCGAAGACAAACGAAGTAAAGGCATTAAAACCCGATAAAATCCTATTTCATGCAGGTGTCGCTACCTTCTGGCCAAGAGAACAGGTAAAAGATTTACTTGAAAGGGCACCGCCGCCGATTATCAATGCCATCAGCATCAAATTCGAGAATCGTGATGAAAATATTTGGGGTTATGTCAAAACAATGTTCGACACCATGTATGATGCTTCAAAATCGATAAGCGGGGATTCGAGTACTAAAATAGTATACCCTCCGAACTCAATGCTTTCACTATCCGAGATCACCATGCCGAGCAGTATCGTACAGAATCAGATCAAGCGGTTTTCATTACTCGTTTCTGCAATGGTGACCCATGTACAGACTGAGCCTGAAAAGGCACCGATAAAGTTCGTAAACGGCGGTGTTTTTGATACGATGAATGTTGCTGAAAAAACAACAATGTCACTGGTGGCAAAGCAGCTTGCTGTCAGTCCTCAAGTTGTGTGGCCGGATGCATTCCGCGGAAACGGGGACCCGTGGGATAATCCGTTTGTATCTGAGTACAACTTTAAGCCGATCATGGGTACCCTTACTGAAAAGAACGGTGAATATATGGGTATGCTTCTCAATGTGTCAGACGAAACTCCGACTGTCCGGCTGCCTGAACATAATTATGCAGGTTATAAAACCTATTCGAATATTCGCGGTGCAACTACCCTTATTGACGCCCAAAGACAAATTGCATTCCAGCCCTATGAATCAATCGTACTCGTACCTCCGACTATGACGATTCCTGACGGAGGAGGCGATGACGATGATGATGATAACCGTTCCGGCGTATTGGAGTGTGATTCGGGACCTGATCCCTACAACTCAAATAGAATTACGATTAAAAACGGTACGGAACAACCTATCGATAAAATCGAAGTTGATCTGTTCAGATGTACGTATGTACCAGGAAGGAAAGAACAGTATCGCGGCAGTTATCGCTGTGAGGGAGGAGATAACGCCTGCGCTGACGGTGCAGAAAGCTGTTTTGTGGGAGAATGGGACGGAAACTTCAGCCAGCCAAAGCGGAATATTGTCCTGCAGCCCGGACAATCCATGACATTTGAGTATGAACAAACCCCCTGTAAGACTGCCCAGATGGATGTCAGAACTGAAAACAACGGGGTAGAATCGATAGAATGTCATAACGTGCAATCATCCAACACAGTACCTCCGGGTGAAATGTGGCCGGGCGGTTATGCTTTTGCCATCTCTGAAAACAGTACGGGATACGATCCTGCAACACAAACCTGTCCGCAGTCTACTCCGACACCGACACAGCCGGCGGAAGATACACCAACACCTTCACCGTCACCTTCTCCTTCTGAAACTCCGAGCCCGTCACCGACCCATTCACCGACACCTACACCGTCATTTACACCGACACCGACTCCGGTGCCTCCTACCCCGACACCCATTCCGCCGACACCGACATTTACACCCGTACCTCCTCCTCCCACAGCTACGCCGGTGACCAAACTGGAAGTCGAGGATCAGCCTCCGGGTATGAATCCAGCGATTGCAGTACTTATACCGTTTGTACTCATCCTCCTCGGATTGGCTTTGTAACACGTATTTGTCTGAACCTGCAGAGCGTAGATCTCTGTCTTGAACGAATTTGGGAAGTGTGCAGGAATGAGCACGCCCACATGATTAAAAAAATACTGTATCGAGCGAGTGATATGCTGTGAAAGTCTCTAATTCTGAACGCAGTAACCGAAGTTTGTGAACGAAGTGGATGTTCGAGCTAACAATAAAAGGCGAGTTCACTTCTGAACAAATTTTCAGTTACAAGTGAAGAAATAGTATTCTACTTTTCGTTAAAGAGTTTCATGAATGCCTCCTTCGGCACTTCCACTTTTCCTATCATCTTCATTTTCTTCTTTCCTTCTTTCTGCTTTTCGAGAAGCTTCTTTTTCCGTCCGACATCACCGGCCCCGACCGTTTTACTGTTTTTTGTCAGTACGTCTTTGCGGTATGCAGAAAGTCTTTCTGATGCAATAATACGCCCTTTATACTGCGCCTGGATTTTCACTTCATATTGCTGGCGGGGGATAAGTTCTTTTAGACGTTTTGTCAGAAACTGCGCCTGTTCCATCGCACGATCCTTCACAACAATCTCAGAAAACTCCTCAATTTCATCACCGTTTAGAAGAAGTGATAACTTGTCCGCATCTACAAAATCATACCTGAGAAGCTCCCAATCAAAAGAAGCATAGCCTGAAGTCACAGATTTAAGACTGTCGAAAAATCCGGAAATCATTTCAGACAAAGGCATTTCGTATTCGAGAGTGACCTGATTTTTATTATCCATTGTAAGGAACTTCGCCCGATGATCTTCGCAAAGCTGCATGACATTTCCGACATAATCCTGAGGAGAAATGATCATAATATGGACAATCGGTTCTTTGTATTGTTCCTGCTCGATCTGGTAATCCACCTGCGGAGGTGTGAGCACCAGACTGAGATTGTATTCACGCTCCAGCCGTTCACGTACCACATCCGCATGCAAAAGACCTAAGAATCCTACTCTAAAACCCGCTCCTAAAGCCTGACTGTAAATGGCACTGTATTCAAGTGCCGAATCCGTAAGGTATATTTTATCAAGCGCTTTTTTGAGATTTTCATAATCAGCAGGATCAGTAGGGAAGAGAGATGCAAAAACCATGGGATGAACCGTCCGGTACCCTGGCAGTGGTTTGTTATTTGAAGGATGCACGATCGTGTCTCCGACCCTGACATTGTGAATGTCTTTCAGATTTGTGACAATATATCCGATTTCGCCGGCGACTAATTCTTTTGTCCTTTTCAATTCAGGAGTAAACATCCCGACTTCCGGAGATTCAAATCTGACATCACCGATTGCAAGCTTCATGGATGACAGTTCCTTTGCCGTCCCGTTAAATAGTCTTACGAATGCAATGACTCCCTTATGGGTGTCGAAATATGAATCAAAAATCAGAGCTTCAAGAGAGGCTTCCGCATCATATGAGTGCGGTTCGGGGATTTTTGTAATGATTGTTTCGAGGATCTTTTCAACATTTTCACCCGTTTTAGCTGATATCGAAATAATCTCATCCTCAGAAACTCCCAGAAACTCCATCAGCTGCATTTTCGTTTTCTCAACCTCAGCACTGGGCATATCGATTTTATTGATGACCGGGATGATAGTCAGGTTTTTATCAAGTGCTTTGTATGTATTTGCAATCGTCTGTGCCTGAATTCCCTGCGTGGCGTCAACAAGAAGAATAGCGCCCTCAACACAAGCTAACGTCCGGTCAACTTCATATGAAAAATCAACATGACCGGGAGTATCAATAAGGTTAAGAATGATTTCCTGACCGTCAACTGTGTGCTTCATGCGGACCGGTGCTAGTTTGATCGTGATCCCGCGTTCACGTGAAATCGGATTGCGGTCAAGCATTTGTTCTTCATGTCTGTTTTTTTCAACGGTACCCGTCATTTCCATCAGACGATCCGCAAGTGTAGACTTGCCGTGATCTATGTGCGCTATGATTGCGAAGTTTCTAATCGAAGGTTTCATAGATACTTATGATAACATAGCGGAGCCTATTATGAGACTGAATCGCGCTTTTCACGAATAACCATTGCACCGAGCCAAAGCTCTGCCAGTCCTTTCATAGAAAGCAGCCATCCAAGCAAAACATGAGTGTTGTTTTCTTTATCTTTGTGGAATGTTATTCCGAAGCTCGGCACGCCGGGAATATTGTATCCTTCGTTCCAGTCATTAAAGAGTTGGAGTGTCTGGAGAGCACTGATCATATTTGTTAAATCTTCAGTTGTACCTTGTCCTGCATCAATCTTTGCTTTACACGCTGCATACTGACTTTCCCGAATTGATTTCAGACGTGCATACTTTTGCTGAATAGATCGTATTGTTTGTTTCATCGATTCATCGGTTGTTGAATCAAAAACGTTTTGAATCTGTTTTTCTGTCGGAAGAAGTCTTTGTATTGCAACAATCACCTTATCAGGAAGACCGTATTCATTCTGTATTTCCCGCAGCTTTGCAATCTGCTCATCAGGAGACATTAGTAATTTTTCCTGTACATACAGTTTTATATCTTCCCACATCGGTGAGAAAAATTCACCGATAATGCGCGTAATCCTCGCCAGCGCCTTTTCCCGAACTTCAGGCTCATGAGAGACAAGCGTAAGTTCCACCCCTTCAGAAGCACGTATTGCCCGCTCATTTTTACCTGCATGATGGGCAAACAGTTCAATGGTATTTTCATAGTCTCCGAACTCCGTCTGGATTTTTTCCGCAAGCCATTCTGACATCAAATCATGCGCAATTGAGGCATACGGATCAATGAGCTTCAACAGCTCGATCGGCGGTATATTATTAGATTGGATAAGTTCTCTGAGAAGCTCAGGCTCTGATTTATAACCGGGTGCCCGTTTCATTTTGCTGTCTTTGGTTTCGTGTATATGGATATTTTCCGCAAAATGGATACTTCGGGTGAGAGTGCCGTTTACATCTTTATAACGGATAAAATCAATAACGTCCTGCATGGATATTCTGTGATGAAGTTGTCGTAATTCATCAATCGTGTCCATTGCGAGATGGACTGTAGTGCGGAAATGGGTGGAAGAGTTCGACATCGGTCCCTTACCCAATCCGTCGAATTTAAATTGCCCGAGCATTTTAGTTATATCGCCGCGATAAAAACCTATGGCCACTCCCTGAAGAAGATCCTGCTCAAATTTTTCAGGCAAAAACGGAATCTCTGCCCGAACGTTCGTATTGTAAAGTTCAAGAAGTGTTTTTGCTGCCAAATCCATACGTTTGATGACATGACCGTACACTTCCTCAAGTTTACCGTCACGTAGTTGTAATCTGAATTTGTCGATATGCTGGTCTCCTGTGAGAGGTGAAGCAAAATCATTGATATCAATCGGCTTTAGAGTTCCGTCGGTGTCTTTGATCATAGTCCATACAAGCATGTCCAAAGGTACCGCCTCAGGACTTTGGTTTTGGCCATCCTTTTCAATGATAACCGGTTCATTCTCAAGTGTATCTTCCAGTTCAGCGGATCTATATCCCGCTTCAACAGCATGACGCTTAAAAACGGATTTAAAACCTTCTAAACGTTTTTGGTTGGGAGACACTGTCCCGTCTTCATTTTTTTCTTCCACATCAAGATCGTAATCCTGATAGGGGACTCGAAAAAGCGTATGAGGTGAAGCTGCAACACTGCTGAATACATGAATCTGTCTTCCGTCTGGTAAATCCACCACATCAACACCGGCCAAGCGTGTTCCTTCTTCATAAATTGAATAAGGATCTACGTCTTTTCGGGGAAAAATGGAAGGTACTTCCTCCTGGAAGGCACCTGTCATTTCGTCAAAGATCTGACCGATTATTTTTGTATGAGAGGGGGTTTGTTCCATAACCTATAATATTATACCAGAAGGTTAAAAAATATGTATAGGATACGTATAGGTGACAGTGAATAATCCTTAAATTATTCTTATAGTAGTAGCTCCTGCTCCGCGTCCCCATTGATCACCGTGGACTACGATAAGCTTCCCGCGGCGTTCCTTGATGTGGCCGTTCTTTTTGAGAAGTGACACAGCCCGCGCGAGCTCTTTTTGAGTTACTTCAGCAGTATCTTTGAAGCTGAACACTGTAGGTTCAACGGCAAAATTCACACTGAGAGCCTCACATACTCCCGAAGTAGGAGTGAAAGTAAATATCGGTACTTTCGGACGATATCTGGAAAGTTGTGTTGCAGTGTGTCCAGTTTGGGTAAATACCATGAATCCCGTCACATCCTGATTTGCTTTCACATAATCTCTATAGAGATCATAGGCCGCATCGCAAATAAGGGCGGTAGTATCCCGCACTGAGAACATGATCTTGTTTCGGATATCATCATCCGTTTTAGGTTCATAAAAAGTTGCAGTTTTCTCCATCACCTGTACTGCTGCCAGAGGATGCTCACCGCTTGCGGTCTCTCCTGAAAGCATGATACAGTCTGTCAGATCATACACGGCATTTGCAATGTCTGAAATCTCAGCACGGGTGGGGAAGGGGTTATCAATCATAGTCTGCAGCATCTGGGTCGCGGTAATTACAAATTTTCCCTGAACCATACACTGCCTGATGATCATTTTCTGAAAATACGGGACCCTCTCAATCGGGATTTCGACTCCCAAATCACCTCGTGCGATCATAATACCATCACTGGCATCAACGATATTTTCAATATCATCCAATGCTTTTTGAGTCTCAATTTTGGCAACAAGCTTTCCCGTCACTCCGTATTTTTTAGCTTCACGTCGGACCGTCCGAAGATCTTTTGAACTGCGGACCATAGAAAGAGCTATGAAATCAATTGCGTGTCTTGCTGCAAGTTTCAGCCCCTCAAAATCCCGGTCAATAAGAACGGGAAACGGAAACTCTGCTCCCGGGATATTCATGGACTTTCTGGTCGGAAGTACTCCTGTCGTTTCGGATCTCAGGTATGTCTTTTTGCCTGTCTTGACAACGCGGAATGTATAATAACCGTCGTCTGCAAGAATAAGCTGTCCGTCTGCTAAGTGTTCGATTATCTGTGGATGAGTGATGGAAAAACCTTTCTCTTTGCCTTTATAGACTTCCTCACCAAAAAGAAGCAATTCTCCTTTTTTGATTTTGATCTTGTCTTCAGGCATGTTAATACGGATTTCAGGCCCCTGAAGGTCAATCAGAGTACCGACATGAACACCCAGTTTTTTTGCCACTTTGTTTACACGCTCGATGCGTTCGCTGTGCCATTCGACCTCACTGTGCTTGAAGTTGAAGCGGAATACATTGACTCCTGCCTTAATCAGCTTTTCAATCATCTGTGGAGAATCAGATGAAGGACCGATTGTTGCGATGATTTTTGTTAGTTTTTGCATGTAATATTATAACACTCAATAAGCACTCAATACAGCATTGCCTATAAGCCATAAACTATCAGCACAAATTAACAGCTATATTCAGGTTCCTTCTTCCCATGAATTCAGATAATGCTTTTGTTCTTTTGACAGTTTATCAATACTGATTCCTTTGCTTGCCAGCTTCAATGCCGCAATCTCTTCATCGATTAAGGAGGGGAGTGCATACACTTTTGGCTCAAGTGTTTTTGCATGATCCCAAATGTATTTGGCAGCAAGCGACTGTCCCGCGAAACTCATATCCATAACTGAGGCAGGATGCCCGTCAGCTGCCGCTAAATTCACCAATCGTCCTTCTCCGACGAGATATACACGACGATTCCCGAAATCATATTCATCTACCATAGGCCTCACTCGTGTCATTTTCTTGGCCAGTTTTTTCAAAGCCACCTTATTGATTTCTATATCAAAATGTCCTGCCTGAGCAAGAATGACTCCGTCTTTTGCTTTTTTGAGATGCTTTTCATCAACGATGTGCTTGCCGCCGGTGACCGATACCACAAAATCCGCATTCATAATTGCTTTCTCAAGAGGCATCACCAGATATCCGTCCATCACGGCTTCCAGAGCTTTCACGGGATCGACTTCACAGATCACAACCTGTGCTCCCATGCCGCGTGCCCGCATTGCAACACCTCGTCCGCACCATCCGTACCCGCAAACGACAAAAATACTACCGGCTATCAGTTTATTGGTAGACCTCATCAAAGCGTCAATCGTCGATTGACCTGTTCCGTATCTGTTGTCAAACAAATGTTTCGTCAGATTATCATTAACTGCCACCACGGGTATTTTAAGATCTCCTTTTTGTTCCATTGCCTTCAACCGAATCACGCCCGTTGTCGTTTCTTCTGTCGACCCAATTACTTCGGGAATCTGTTTTTTGTATTTGGTGTGAAGAAGCCCGACAAGATCCGCTCCGTCATCCATTGTCTGATTCGGATAAATATCAAGGACTGAATACAGATGACTGTAATAGGTTTTATTGTCTTCGCCTTTTTTTGCAAAAGTAGGTACATCAAAATCTTTGACAAGTGATGCGGCAACGGCATCGTTAGTCGAAAGTGGATTACTGGCAGTCAGATACACATCGGCACCGCCTTCTTTCAGTGTGATCATCAGATTTGCCGTTTCAGACGTGACATGGAGACAGGCTGCAAGTTTTACTCCTTTCAGCGGCTTTTCTTTCTTAAATTGCTCACGAATGAGTCTGAGAACGGGCATATCCTTTTCCGCCCATTCAATACGTTTTTTTCCTTCTTTTGCTAAACCGATATCGGTTACATCGTATTTCATATTGTTAATGAAATTTATAAACTGGCTGCCCTTTGGACGATCTGTTCATGTGCCGGACGGTGATTAGCCGTACCGACTGATTCCACTGCAAAGCTTGCCAAAGCGTTTCCGAATGAAAGTGATTCCCTCAACGTTTTTCCTTCAGCAAGAGCCGCCACAAAACCTCCGCGCCAGGCATCACCGGCACCGGTCGGATCAACAAATCCTTTTATCGTAAAAGCCTTAACCTCATGTTTTTCTGATGAACTTTGATACATAACTCCTTCAGCACCGAGTGTGGTAATAACACCGCAGCCTTTCGGGACTACGTCAATAAGCTGCTTTTTAAGTCTGCGCTCCATCTGAGCAATTTCATAATCATTCCCGACAACAAATGCCGCATGTCTGACTCCCTGCTCAAGTCTCTCATCGTCAATCCAGGTCAGTGACATGCCGGGATCATAGAGATAGGGGACTGAATGTTCTATACAATATGTTTGTGCATGTAAAAACGCATCGGCATGATTGGCAGAAAGTATGACAAAGGAATTTTCAGCAAATTTTTCAAAGCGGACGTCTTTTCCCCGTGCTCCCGCTCCGTAATAATAACTCCAAATCTGATTATCGGCACGGTCTGTCATGACTTTTCCCGTAGAGGTATACAGCTTCTTATCAATAATGCAGCCTGAATAATCAATCCCGCATTCATCATAAAAATCAGTCAGGTTTTTGTGATCTTTCCCCATGGCGCCAAGTATGACCGTTTTTTTTCCGGTTATACGTGTAATATTGAAAGCAATATTTGTCGCGGTTCCGCCTAAATGTTTGTCGAGACGGTCCACAACGAACGAAATATTTATTTGGTGAAGTTTTTCCGGATGGAAGTGATCTTTGAAATAACCGGGGAAATTCATGATATCATCATATGCTATAGATCCTGTTACAATTATGCATGAAGATTTTGTAAGATCGGGCATACTGAATTTAAGCTTATTAAAATAACATTATACTAGAAGAATGTCTCTTTTTTTTACCATAATAATTCCGACAAGGAAAATATCCGGCATTCTTATCGATGAAACACTCCCTGCAATCGGAAATCAGACCTTTACATCATTTGAAGTAATCATTGTTTCGGATATTACGGGACAAGATGATCAGAAACTAACACAGAAGTATCCCTGGCTTCGGATTTTGTCTAACGGTGCCAAAAACAGGCCCGGAGATAAACGTGATTATGCAGCGAAGCACGCTAAGGGAGAAGTGTTGGCATTTATCGATGACGACGTATATCCTTCAAAGAAATGGTTGTTTCAGGCACATAAAATTCTGCAAAAGGAGCCAGAAATTGCCGCACTGGGAGGACCCGGGACACTTCCAGAAAAAGTCTCATTCTGGGAGAGGATATTTGATGCTGTTCTTCGGACCTGGGTAGGAAGCGGCTCATACGTGTACCGTTTTCAGCCGCAACCGAAACGGTTCGTCGACGATTATCCGGCAATGAATCTGATGCTTCGGAAAGAAATATTTGCAAGTATCGGCGGTTTTGACAATCATCACTGGCCGGGAGAGGACAGTAAATTATTGAACAAATTCATAGTCAAAGAACAGAAGTTTATCTTGTATCACCCTGACGTACAGGTGTTTCATCACAGGAGGGATTCACTTTCCGGTCATCTGGCACAGCATAAAAACTACGGAAAAACGAGGGGAAAATTTGCGGCTCAAGGAGATCAAAACTCGGTTCATCTCATGTATGTCATACCGGCTTTTTTTACTTTGTATCTTGCGGTCTTGTTTGTATTTTTTATACTGAAAAGTCCGTATCTTTTCACAGCTGCAATTCCGTTTTTTCTTTACTGCGGACTGTTAGCATATGTATTTTTTGAGACGCATCTGCGGACGGAAAATCTTCTTATCGCACTCGGAGCAATACTCGTCATCCCGATCACGCATGTGACCTACGGCTTCTGGTTTATTGTGGGGTATGTGAGAGAGAAAATGACAAATGTAACAAACCGCCAGGACGCTAAAGTAAATAATGGAGACTGAGATGCATAGCACTTGCGAAAATATAATTTTTTGTGCGACTTGGGAGGTTCGGAGCTGAAAAATCATCTTCCCACACTTGCCGCAATCCGTTCTTTCTCCTCGTCAACAGCCGTTTTTGATGTAGTAAAGTGACTGAATAATCGTTTGACGGTATTCTGCCAAAACTTCAGCGATGTGAACTTTACTTCTGTCTGATTCGGATCGAAGTCAAGCATATGCCCCAGGAACTTGTATGCCATATAAAACAAATACTTCACGTCATGCAGCGATCGAAGCCGGAGAAGTTTGCGTCCGATATACTGAGGTGTCATAAAAGTAGAGTAGAGATCCTGTTCAAGCTCCAGTAATTTCTCTTTCGGAAACGGAATTTTCATCACCGGTTCACGCATATCAAACCGTTCGTAGTCATCAGTCAGAAGCCAGTCATTTTCTTTACATTCACGATACAGAGGAGTGCCGGGATACGGCATGATGATCGTTGCCTGAATGGTTTCATAATATCCTTTTTTTAAAGCAAATTTAGCAGTCTCAATGGTACGTTTCGCATCTTCGTAACTTTCCCACGGATAACCGAGCATGATCGTCACATGCGGATCAAGACCGGCTTTTCTGGCCATTGCCGGCCCCATGATCGCATCGCGTTCTTTCGTTCCTTTCTCCAGACGATCCAGCGTCTTTTGGTTTCCGGATTCCATACCGTACAGGATGAACCGGAAACCTGCTTTTCCCATCAGGTCATACAACTCCTGATTCGGAATGGCATTAAATCTCATATTACATCCGTATCGGACTTTTTTGTTGTAGCCGCTCTCGATCATCAGCTCACAGAATTTTTTCAATTTATTTCCGACAAACATCGTACCGGCATCATCAAAAATTTCCTTTACACCGTAATTATCAACTACATGTTTCACTTCGGCAAAAAGCCGTTCCGGAGTCAAGCTGCGATACGAACCGATCGGATTTATCGTATGATCCCAAACACAGAACGTGCATTTATTCCACCAGCAGTCCCTTCCGCTGTACATATATGTTGCGGGAGTATATTTATAATTTCCGTTTGCATAGGCATAAAGCTCCCACTTGGTAAGGTCCCGATCCACGAAAGGAAGTTTGTTTAAGTCATGCTTCAGTGACGGCGGTCCTGAATTATAAATTACTTCGCCGTTTTTGAGTTTCTGCTTGCGGATTTCTTTCTTGTCTGCCTGAATACTTTTATCAGTAGAGCGCCAGTACAAACCGCCTTCCAGTTTTTCACCTTTTGCAAGATGATTCAAAAGATTCACCAAAACAAAATCATAATCACCACCTTTTATGACATAATCTACCTTGCTGTTTTCGAACTGCTCGTAAGGTACATAACTCGGATGGTCTCCGACCAACACAATTTTCATGTCAGGAAGCAGCTTTTTCATTTTGGCAATGATCTTCCAGTGTTTTTTCACAACGGGAGACTTCGTTTCGAGAAGGAAAATATCCGGATTATGTTCTTTCAGTTCCGCAAACCATTGGGTCTCAGTCTTTCTTTCGGCAATGCCGTCCATCCAGAAAACGGGATATCCGTGCTTTTTCAGATTGGAAGCAGCATAGGCCGGGACCATAGGATAAATATACGTGGGAGCATTAAAATACTGAAACTGCCTGTTCTGAGACAGTAGGGGAACGCCTTTTTTTGAGGAAAGAGGAGGATATCCGATTGCAACCGACATTTGTTTCATCTGTGACATGAGGCGGAGCTAATGTAATTGTATAATCAGTATACCAACAATCAGAGTTTGTTCAATTCAATGATACCTTGCTGGGCCATTTGGTTGTTGGGATCGGCTGATAAAACTATCTCAAAATACCTACGTGCCTGTTCCTTTTCACCCAGCTGGAAATAAATCACTCCGACATTCAGATAAGCGCTGACTTGATTGGGATTCATCTTGAGCACTGTCAAATTTTCTTCTAGCGCTTTTTGATAATTACCCTGATTGTAATAAATTGCTCCGAGATTTTGATGCGGCTGCCAGAGGCCAGGATTGAGTTCGATGGCTCTTTTAAATAACTGTTCGGCTTCTTCAGTTTTTCCCTGCTTCATATAAATATTCCCGAGATTGTGGTGTGCATCCGGATATCCGGGATTGAGTTTTATGGCATTATTAAATGCCCGGGCGGCATTTTCTAAATCATCGTGACGGGCATACACATCACCCATATTGTTGTGAGATTTAGGATCCGAAGGTGACGTTTTGACAGTGGCGATCCAAAGATTGTCTTCATTGTCCCAGTCGTTGTTTCTGACTATTGTGCGGATCGACAACGCTACGATGGCAAGAACCAGCAGTCCGTAAACAATGCCGTCATACCGTTTATGAATCCGTGTAAGCCCGTATCCGACAATATATACCAATCCGATCATACTGAAATATGCGTACCGCTCCGCAACAACCCACGCGATGGAAATCGGTGTAAGAGTCGGCAACAATCCAAGGAAAAAAATCGAAAGCCCGAAAAATACATGTTTATTTTTAAAAAATGAATAAACGGTCACACCGAATACCGTCAGAAAAACAATCAGTCTCACCGTATATTCAAGAGGCGGCGCTGACAATTCTGACTGATACAGTGTCAGAGAATCCGGCCACAAAAACAGTCTGATATATTCACTAATTGCAACTGGTACCTGTATCATCGGATTGAGTACTTCAGGAGCAGAATTATTGGTTGCGGATAGCGATTGGACCCGGGTCCCGTATCCTTTAAGCGTGAGGAAGGCATATATGCCGGACAGGACAAAATAGGGGAGAGACCACATCCATTTTTTGACAATATTCCCGAATGACAACTCATACAAGATAAAAACTCCCGAAAGGACAACTGCCGGAACGCCGACGACAAGTGACATCCAGAAGAAAAAAACGGAAAGGTAATATCGCCATGTGATACGGTCCCTTGCGAGATAGTAATAGAATGAAAGTAAAAAGAAAAAGGTATACCATGAATAAATTCCTCCTGAAATCCAAGAGACTGACTCGACCAGGATCGGATGTACGGCAAATAAAGCTCCGGCAATAAACGCAGCCATCGGATTGACAAACCGCTTGACCAAAATGAAAACAAGGTTGGCAACCCCCATATGAACAAGTATGTTGAAAACTCTGAATAATGTGGGGTTTGTGGGATCAATCTGATAAATCAAAAAGTAAAGAAGCGGCTGAAAGAATTTAAGTATTTGGGAAGTCACATTTTTCCACTGACCGATCGCCGGATTGTTAACGATACCATAGATGTCGTCCGATACAAATGCGTTATTGAATGCGTTAAAATATGTTATCAGGACAAGAAGAGTAATAATGGCAGGGTACATGTATTTTTCAATTTTCTGCATCTCCTCTGATTTCGGTTTTTCATCCTCTTTTATCTTTTTTTCTCTGTTGCGCCATTTTTTTTTGCCCATGGAAATCATTATACTACGCATATGAAATGGAGTATAATAACTGAACCCACACATGAAAGTTTTTATTGTTTCGACGCTTCAGCCGTTCGGTCATTATACCCAAATACTTACAAACTCCCTGACCAGGAATTCCGACTTAGAGGTCTTTGTTGCGGCTGAAAAAAATCCGGCAAATAAAACGCTGCAGGGCTGCGGAACCGTATTTCCTGTTTGGGAAAAAGGTCCGTTCTTTTTTGTTCCGATTCTCAAAAAAATACTTCAGACAAAACCAGACATTATTCATCTCCAGCATGAGTTTATGATGTACGGAGGAGCAGTATCTGCGGTCATGTTCCCGCTGTTTCTTGCCGTTTTAAAGATGCTCGGTTATCCAGTTGTTGTGACCATCCATGCCGTCCTGGATTTGGACAATATGAACGATGATTTTGTTTCTGCCTTTCATCTAAAGTCGATTCTCGCAAAACCGTTTTTCCTCAGAAAGTTTTTTACCTTCATTCTGTGGTTTATCGGACTAACCACTGACGGTATTGTTTGTCATACCGAAAGAGCCGTACATTTACTTGAAAAACAATACCGGGTATCTAAAAAAAAGATCCATGTCATTCCGGCATGTATTCCCGAAAAGAAAGTCCATAACAGGAATCCTGAGAAGTATTTTCTGTATTTCGGATACATCACACCGCGAAAAGGACTGGAAACCGTGATTTCCGCTTTTTCGGATTTTCAGAAAAAACATACCGGCTACCGGTTCATAATTGCAGGTGGAACAATTCGGGGTCAGGAAACATATGTTGAATCGATAAAAAAACTGATTACTCCCTGTCCTGCCATTGAATTTCGCGGTGAAATAATTGACGAATCGGAACTTGATTTCTTGTACGAAAAAGCATATGCAGTAATAAATCCTGCATTAATAAATGTCGGCTCCAGCGGACCTTTGTATCAGGCAAGAGGATATCACTCCTGTATTTTGGCATCCGATGTAGATCACCTGAAAGAAGACATTAGTCATCTGAAAAACGGCATGCTTATTGATAATAACCATTGGGCAGATGCATTTGAAATGATTACCAATGATAGAAAACTGAGAGACATGCTCATCAAAAATACTATTCACCTTGCAAAAAGCCGGAATCCTGAGAATACCGCCGTACAATATTTTAACTATTATTCTCGCATTCTTGCCTTATGAAAGCGAATATCTTCATACCGATTTCAAGAGATTCTGAACAACTGGTAAACTGTCTTAAAAGTTTGTCAGAACAGTCCGATCAGCGTTTTTCCGTTATTGCCGTGTCACTCACGGACAACGATCATATTAAAAAACTTCTGAAAAAATATATCAAAGATTATCTTTTTTTGGTTCAGCCGAAACGGGGATTATTGCATGCGGCAAACCTGGCTTTAAATCACGCAAAAGATGATATTTTTATCAGAATTGATGATGATATTGTGGCTGATAAAAACTGGCTCAAAGCTATTCTCACATCATTTGAAGATAAAAAGGTAGGAGGAGTGACCGGTCCCACGATTATTAAAAAGAAACTAATGGATGGCCGGGATCTTTTTGCGTTTTTGAATGATTTTGAGAAATCAACAAATCCTTTGAAGAAGCTTCTTTCGTATTTGTATACGGATGTTATTTATGAAGGGAAGATGAAGGAAGTAAGCCTGTTTACCCGTAGCGGTGCTTTTACCCTCGGATCCAATTTTGAGGAATCGGTTCAAAAAATCGGGGAACCGAAATCAGTTGATAATCTTGAAGCCTGTAACTTTGCCGTACGACGGACACTTCTTGAAGAGTTTGGCGGATTTGATCCCACCTTTGCTCAGGGACTTTCCGAATATCATGAAGCAGATGTTGCCTGCAAAATCACTGAAGCCGGGTATACGAACGTATTCAATCCGCAGGCTCAAGTCTTTCACAATGTACAGAAATCAGCTCATGTCCGCGTCGACTCATATCACCGTATTCAAAATTTTATTATCTTCTATCGAAAACATCTTTCAAGAACTGATTCATCAGCCCGACTACGGTTTCTCTTCAATGTTTTACTACAGAATTGCTACTATATATTTCTTTTCATGAGAACCGGGAAACGGGAGCTTCTCGGCGCCATCCCCGGAAGTATTGTAGGATTATTCCGACCGATATGAAACCTGAAATTTCAATTATTATCGCAGTAAGAAATGCAGAACAATTTATCAAAACCTGCATTGATTCATTGCTTGCGGAAAAAACGGAAAACTATGAGATTATTGCGGTTGATGATGCCTCAGATGACGATACCGGGAAAATTCTCAAAACATATGAACGACGGAAAATGATAACGCTTTACACTTTTCAGTCAAAAAAAGGAGCTGCCGCAGCACGCAACTATGCCGTGAGAAAAAGCAGCGGAACGTATTTGTTTTTTCTCGATTCTGATACCGAAATACAGCCCGGCTGGGGAGAAACCGTTCCGCAACTGTATAAAACTAATTCGAACGCAATTATGCTCTGCAAACTTCTCCGTTTTCACTCAAACAGATTTGACAGTGCGGGAGAATTGCTCACACCATTTTATCTTCTGATTGACCGTGCGAAAGCTGCAATCAATACCGGCCAGTTTGAAAAAGAAGCGTTCGTTTTTTCGGGAAAATCTGCCGCAATGATCATTCCGAAAAAGCAGTTCGAACGGATCGGAGGATTTGATGAAAAGATGGAATGGCTGGTGGAGGATACTGACCTTTGTTTCCGTAATTGGCTGGCGGGATACACTGTCCTGTACCAACCTGCAATCACCGTTTTTCACAATGATCCGACTTACGAAAAAACAAAAAAATATTACAGCATGCTTCAGCCGAAGTACCGCGGATGCAGGAATACCATCCGGTCAGTTATTAAAAATGTTGAGGGTAAAAGACTCTGGTATGCTTTACCTGTGCAGGTCGGGATCTGGATTGTGCTTGCAGTCATAATATTGCTTCGGTTTGATCTGAGAGCGGGAGGAGAACTCGTGCAGGGTATATTATGGAACTTTATGAATATCACGGATACCCTGCGTGAAAGGAAAAAAATTCAAAGGTTACGAATTATCTCCGATGAAGATTTACTGAAAAAAGTCGGAAATTCGGAACCTATTACTCATTATCTTGACAAAGCAATCCGATATGTCAAAGGCTGATATCTCAATTATCATTCCGTGTTTCAATGCTGAGAAGTATATTCAAAAATGTATTGATTCCGTCCTTCCGAATCTTCTGTCGGGGGATCAACTCATGGTGATTGATGACGGCTCAACGGATAGAACATCTGCCCTTATCAGAAAGTACAAGCAAAAGCAGCTGAGTCTTATTTCTCATGAGACCAACATCGGACCGTCCCGGTCACGGAACGAGGGGGCACAACAAGCATCAGGAGATATTCTGTTTTTTCTTGACGTTGATACGGAGATAACGGATCAAACCCTTTATACAATACGGAAGTTTTTTATGAAGGATCTGCAGGCAGGTGCCGTCCAATGTGAATTGAGATTATCAGATCAAAAACTTGACAGCATCGGCCATTTTTTGACGATTTTCGGGTTTCCGTATGAGCTCGGTGTCAATGAAGCTCCTGAAAAATTCAGAAAGATTACACCGGTTTTCGGTGCAAAATCCGCAGGAATGGCTGTCCGGAAAAAGGTATTCGAAGAAGCCGGCGGTTTTGATGAAGATTATTTGATTTACGGGGAAGATACGGATTTGTCATGGCGCATATGGCTTGGCGGATATGAAATAAATTACTTGCCGGGATCAGTCGTATATCACCGTCAAAGAAGCAGTATGACAGCTCAAACCAAACAGCGGGTGTATTTTGAAGGATCAAAGAATAATCTGAATTATATTTTGAAAGATGCACCGATAAACACTGCCCTTTACATGGTCCCGCTGCATATACTTGGATGGATTTTACTTTCAATGAAACTGTTTCTTCAAGGTGAGTTTCAATCGGCTTTTGTAATCTATAAAGGACTGGGATGGAATCTGTTGAATGGATATCGGACTCTGGAAAAGAAGCAGCGGATCATCAGAAAAAAAGACGTTCAGGTCTTCGGGAAGATCACCTTTCGAAAACTTTTACAGAAAGGATGGAGGTGGTTTATCCATGTCTGAAAAATTCCCGCGGATCACGGTCATCATTCTTCATTACAACGAATTTGCATTGACAAAAAAATGTATTCAGTCAGTCGTGAAAACCCGATACCCCCATTTCGACATTCTGGTAGTTGATAACGCTTCAACCAATGACTCATCGGACAAACTGAAAGAGTACTGCACAAATAAACAAATCTCATATATCCGTTCAGAAAAAAACCTGTTCTATACCGGCGGTTTCAACCTCGGTGCAAAACATGCAAAAGGAGAATATATTATCTTTTTGAACAATGACACGGAGGTTGATCCTGATTGGATTTCAGAGTTGATTCAGTGTTGTGAGGGAAATAATAAAGTATTTATCCAACCGCAAATTCTTTTTTCCGATAAACGGACTGTTGTCGACAACCGCGGAGGGAAATATCGTTGGTGGGGAAGCGGATACGGAATAGGAAGGAATAAACCTATGATGAGAGTGACAAGCAAAACTGTAGACTACACCGTCGGAACTGCCTGCATGATCAAAAGATCATTTTTTCTGAAACTGGGCGGTTTTGACGAATGGTATCGGGGATATTATGAGGATGTCGATCTCAGTCTGAGAGTAAAGCGAAACGGAGGAACATGTATGGTTTGCTACAGCAGTCTCGTTTATCACAAAGGTTCATCGACATATAAGAAGCACGTCTTAAAATCCGACCACTTATTTGATATCAGGAAAAACCGTTTGAGAACCGTGCTGAAAAATTTCTCCGGAATAGAACGTATCTTAAGAATTACGATTGCACTGATTTCATATGCAATTCTTCTTATGGTAGACCCGGGACATGCTTCTGTAACGATACGTGCAGTATATTTCGCTTTCAGACCAGAAGAATTAAAATAATAGTGTCTTTCAGCATCCATTCATTTTGAGAAAACCACGGAATAGATCTTCTTCTCAAGAGACCAATACAATCTGATTAGCTGCAGACCGAAAGGGATTTGTATGACCATCGAAATCAGTGTCCTTTCCACCGTATGCGCGATGAAATACAAATGCAGTACAAACGGAATATCCCAAAAGTTAAGCCTCTGGATATTCCCGAAATGAAAACCGCTTATTTTATATGACCTGAGGGTTTGAGCGATAGGATCGGGATCAGCCCAGCTTTCATTACCGGTCCGGCGAAGCACGATAGGTTTTTTAGTGATGATAATCGGACATTCCATTTTCGAATACAAAAAAGGGATAACTAGGGGAGTCATATTAAATTCGGAATCGTATTTTGCGTTAATATCAGAATATTTTTCATAGAGTTCCCGCCTGATAATAAAGTTTGAGATATATGACGTAAAGTACGTAATCCTCCCGAATTTGGTACTGAGGAACCGGAAAAAATCTTTTCTGGTTGAAAGTTCCATATCCTTATCCATCCGCAGCATATTCGGGCTGGTGATTTTCTCTCCGTTAAAATCATCGACATTCCCGAAAATGATGCCCGGTTTCTTTTGTTGAATTAACTCCAGCACGTACTTCAGACTTCCTTTGACAGGGACATCATCATCCGAAAAAAACCAGATATATTTCCCGCATGCTACTTCGGGAAGGTATTCGATCGCTTTCCGAAGTCCTCTTCGCTTTTTCTGCATAACATAGGTGATAAAAGGGTACTTGTGAAGCAACGTACGGATAAAGGTATCCGTTTCATCATGACCGTTGTCATTGAAAATGACGATTTCAAAAGATGATTCGAGTTTGTATTTTGTAACCTCATCAAGCATGGGGGACAGTGCCTGTTCTAAAAATGCCCGACGTTTATAGGTAGGAATACAGATCGAAATCTGTTTCATGAAGATGTGCAATAACTTACCCCAACCGTGTTTGCATGCATGATGGACCAGGAATAATGTGTTTTTGATAGTTCAGACATTTTTATTTCATGCCAATCATTCCAAAAATTGTTCCTTTCGAGAAAATAGGTTTTATCAACCGGAAGCTTTTCTTCAAGAAGCAGCACATCAAGGTACGGGTTGTATCCGAAAGGAGTTGTAATGAGTAATAATCCCTTCGGTGCCAGCAGTTTTTTCATATTTCTGACGGCATCAATAACTTTATCGGGTTCGCGCGGTGTCTCATCCCAGCCGACATGCTCCAGAGTTGAGATACACAGAATCAGATCATATTTTTTACCGGGATTAAATGTAACAATGTCTTCGTTCATGACACCGGGTGCAACTTCATATTTATCGAGAACTTCATGATTTCTTTTCGTGTAATTTGACAGCACATTACCGACTTCAAGAATCCGTTTTCCCTTATACTGCTCAAGCATATCAAGCCCCAACGGTACTTCAATGATCCTCTCGTTGACCCAGGTCCGATTGTGCGGATGTCTGAGATACGGATATGTTTTTCCCTGAAACTCAAACGTATCGGAGCCGTTTCTGACAAAAAGAGGATACAACCGGGGAACGATAAGTTCACGTAAAGCAGCGCGCAGTGTGGGAATATTCATACGATGTCAATTTCCGGAAGCGGAAAAATAAATTGTGTTCCGTGTTTCCGGTAAAACGTTTCTTTCCGTAAAATGGTGTCCCGGAAATGCCAGGGGAGGACCAGGAAATACTCAGGCGGTTTTCTTCTTACTTCTTCATCGGATATGATCGGAATATGGGTGCCCGGTGTGACCCGTCCGAATTTATCAGGATTGATTTCCATGATGAAGGGAATGTCCTTTCCTGTCAATCCGACATACTGAAGAATGACATTTCCTTTTGTTGATGCTCCGTACCCATATACTGATTTCCCTTTCAAGGTTGTCGTTAACAACTCAATTAATGCCTTCTTATGATTTTCAATATTTTTCCGGAACCTTTCAAATGTTTGCGTATCTTTTTCAACCGTTCTTTCCTCCTGTAGAATTCTCTCGATTTCCTCCGAAATTTCCGGAGCCGGATGCGATTTCTTTGCCGCAATGATCTGAAAGCTGCCGCCGTTTACGGTATTAAAACGGATGGAGACAATTTTCATACCGATTTTATCCATGATCCATTTGATTTGCTTCAGATTATAGTACTCCAGATGTTCATGACAGATCGTGTCATAGGATGAGTTTTTGATCATCGTATTGCAGTAGCTCTGCTCAAGGACCCAGATTCCCCGGTCATCAAGGAGAGAAACAACATCCAGAGCGAACTTCACAGGCTCATCAAGATCATAAAACATCGCAATACTCGTGATGATCTTTGCTTTGTGTCCCGGGAAAACCGATTCTACCTTTTCTTTTGAAAAAAAATCGGAAAGGACATGAATATCATCGCGATATGAATCAATAAATTTATTTGCCGTCGGATCAACCCCGAGGAGTGTATACGTACTTTTCGGAAAAAAAGAGAGAAGCGTCCCGTCATTACTGCCGATATCAATGATGAGATCTTTTTTTGAAAGCGATACAAATGTTTTGCCGTAATTCACAATATCCTCAAGATGACGCACCATCGATTTGTTGAGAGCCGAGCTGTACCCGTAGTTTTCACCGTACAGAATCCCGGGCTCGAATGTATCTTTGAGTTGTACTAATCCGCAGGAATTTTTCCCGGTACATCGGACAAGGGTTAGAGGACCGACAGGGACATCATCTTCTGAAGTTCTCGGAAAAATTCCGGTGACGGACATGATTCCCAAATCAAGAACGGTTTGAAGATCTCCGTTACCGCAAATTCTGCATTTGTCTATCGAAACATGCGTCTTTTTCTGATCGGTCATCACAAGTGATGAATTATAATGTACTCATTCTACTATACTGATTATTTAAAAAAGGACAAACATGAAACAGACTCCCAATAAACTTCGATCAAATACATTTGTCCAAGGCGGTTTTCTTTTTACGGTATCGAATCTGCTGGTCGGACTCATTAATTACTTCTTTAATTTTCTGGCAGGGCGGGCGCTGGGGCCGGTGGGTTACGGCGAGATTGCTGCCATGTTTTCATATATCGTGATTCTGAATATTCCGATTGGTGTCATCAGTATGCTTCTAATTCAGAAAATCGGTGCAGCCGAAGATCCTGAAAGCTATACGATTGCATTGCAGAAATGGCTGAAACTAAAACTCAGAAGATGGTGGTTTTTGCTCGTACTTATGCTTGCCGTGACGCCTTTTGTCCCGGGTCTGACGAATCTGACACCCATTGCGGGATATGCACTGCCGCTTCTTTTATTGCTTGCATTTCTAGGGGCTTTTTACAACGGAGCGATTCAGGGACTGCACCTATTTGCCTGGTTTTCCGTTCTCAGTATTCTGGGGGCAATTATCAAGCTGGGAGGAGCGCTGTTTGCTATTGCCGGTATCGGAGGTTTGAAGAGTGTCGTTTTACTTATTGTGCTTTCAACAGTGATATCATTTATACTCGGAGTCGTGATATTCGAAAGGCATATCCGGGGAAAGGTTGCCGATGTACCTGATAAGCTGAAAAGGATTCGGGATATTTTCAAAGACAAACAATTGTGGTATACCACAGGGGCGACTGGAATTCTTACGCTTTTGAACAATATCGATATTATTTACGTGAAAAAGATGTTCCCGGCAGAGGAAGCCGGGATCTTCGGAGCATGGGCATTGTTTGCAAAAATGGTTTTATATGCGATCGGTCCTTTGCTGACACTCAGTTATATTTTCTTCTCCAGCAAAAAGAATGAAAAGTATCATCATGCAGTGTTCATCGGGATGTTTCTTCTTTTTATTGTCGGCGGAATTGCCGCCAATCTTTTTTACGGCATGTTCGGACGGCTGATGATTGAGTCACTATTCGGAGAAAAGTTCTTAAGTCTGTACCCGTATATTGAATGGGCGAGTCTGTTCGGTATCGGGTACGTGATGATGATGTTTATGATGAATTATTTTCTGGCAAAAAAAAGTATTGTATCGCTCGTTCCGGCAATTCTGTTTCCGGTATATCTCGGCGCTTTGATTTTCTATGCTGATCAGCTTGTTGAGGTAATGTATGTTGATACGGTGTTTACTTTTGCCACAATAACTGTATTTCTTTTGGTATTCTTCAAAAACCGTATGGAATACCTATTTCATCTCTTTAAAAAACAATAACTCTTGCAGGAAGTGAATAAAAAGGTTAATCTGAAAGCATACTATGGATAGAATTATGGAAAAGCGCCCCTCATTACAACATTGGGTATGTGTGTTACTGATCGCCTTCTTCACAATAACTTCAGCAGCTCAGGTGAAACTGTATGCAGCAGAGGACACTGAGCCGCCGACAAGCAGCGCGACATTAATTGGGAACTGGGACGGACTGTATTACAAATCACCAGTCGAAGTTAGTATCTCAGCAACAGACAATCCGTCCGGTCAAAATCACGGCGTCGCATATACAGCGTACAGAATTAATTCCGGAGAATGGTCTGCTTACACTGAGCCTTTTGTGATAGAAAGGGAAGGAATTCATATCATTTCCTATTTCTCAGAAGATCGTGCCCGCAATCCGGAACCAGTCAAGACAGTGCAATTCGAAATCAATTTTAATGCGCCGACTCCCACTCCCACTCAAATACCGGCACCGACGCAGGGAGCATTTGCAACATCCACACCGACACCTATTACTACACCTACGGTAGTACAGGGAGTATCACCGTCTGTAATTCCGACTCAATCAGCAGCGTCTTCCGGTCAGGCTTACCCGGCATCATTCCCGTACTACCGAAGCCCGACCAAAACACCAACCCCGACTGCTGCAAAAGTACTAACATTCACAGCAAGCAGGCAGACAGCACCTGAGACAATATCCTCAACCCGCGTAATATTTTCACCTACTCCTACAGCTCCTATCGTAAATGAGTCTGTAAACACTGCGGATTATGAAGAACCTCCAGCGGTTTTAGGGACATGGACCAGTGTAAATGATGACCGACCGGAATCATCCGGACCTTTGTTCATGCTAATACTTGCCGTCATGACACTGGGAGTGTATATCGCTTTCGTATACTATTATTACTCAAAAATCAACAATTGAGTGATACGTACTTCATTGAATAGGCCGTTGAATTGAATCAATCACGAGTAATCCTTTAAAACGTGCCGTATACTTTCTCCACTTTAAGATTGTATAATTACATAACAAATAAGTAAACATCTGCAGACATCCCTTGCATTCACAAAAATATTTATCTAATCTAATGATATGAAAAATAATGTTATACAATTACACATACATTTATTAACCATTATATTTATTCTTTTTTTCTCTCCGCAGGCACATGCAGCTGAAGTAAAATCGTATAAAGTGACTGACGCCCGGGAGTTTGTCGGCGATCCGTATCTCCCGACTATTCTGTATCATACGACAATCCCTGTCCCGTGGAAGTCGGGAAAAGTACTTCTTTCTATGAATCCTGACGGTACGGGTTCGGCAGATGTCGGAGTACAACTGGAAGTGTACGGCAGTGACACCTCGAAGCGGTTTATTTACGAAGGCGGTTGTGAAGAAAAGCCGATGCCGCCGCTTGATATTACTCATCTCATGGGACCGAAATATCCCCACTTGGGATATGCTGATTCTCAGGTTTTTATTCGGTACAACAGAAAACTGTGTGCTAACTGGATAAAAGAAAATAACGTATCAAAAATATATTTTAATATCAGTCCTTTGTATATTGCTCATTTTGATGACGAATCAGAACAGGTTGCTCCTTTTCTACGATTGCCGTGGGATTATGAAAGTACGGGAACGGCTTTTCAACAATCTGCTTTTTCAATTTCTTCCTTTTTTGACCACCAATATCCGTTATTAAGCAGCGGTTTGGCAGAGCCTACAGAATTTGAGGCGACAATTACAGAATTTGACGGAACAAAATCACAAAGAGAATACTCAAGCCATGACGGATACGATTGGTCGCGAAAGGCAGACATAGTTTTGAATACTCCCGTTCTTGCCGCAGCAAACGGGACTGCGACATACAAACAGTGGGGGAACTGCGGAAATATGATTATGATTGATCACGGGAACGGATTTCAGACAAGATACTGTCATCTTTCTTCAGAAGATCTCATTACATCGGGTTCTCCAATAACGGTAATTGCAGGACAAATGATCGGACGCGTCGGTATGACGGGGAAAACAACCGGTCCGCATATCCATTTTATGGTCGTTCAGGACAAAAATAATGACGGCAATTTTGATGACAACATCCCTGACGGTCTGCTCGATCCCTTCGGATGGCAGGGGAGTGAAGTAGATCCTTGGGAGGGGTATTCATTCGAGTACAACGGGCTTTCACGGACCGGGAACAAAAGTCATTATCTGTGGACTGAGAAGCTGGCAGGCGGGACGTATACTCTCACTGCTGACGGCAAAAAATATATTGTGGGGGATAGTACCGTCGAGTTTCCGATGCAGATTGTGAGCCATGATATGATCGTCCGCTTTCGGGAGCTTCCTCCGGCTCCTGCCGTTACGGTTGATGATATCGTGAATGGTACTCTTCATAATCTTTCAAACAGATTACGGATCGAACTTGAGGACGGATTCGGAAATATTATAAAAACATTTGATAAATATCTCACAATTACCATTCCCGTCGTTTCCGAAGATCTTTCAAGATACAAGAAAGATACAGTTTCAGTCTATTCCAGTGACGACGGCACCACCTGGCAGAAAGAAAGTTCATATTTTGATGGCACAACAAATACTGTAAGAACGGAAGTAAATCATCTGACTGACTTTGTAGTGATGGGCGAAAGGATAGATTCCGTTTCTCCGATAACAACCATTCAGATAGACGGGACAATACTCAATGAGTCCTATTTACCCGGCGCCGTTATCAGTTTTTCCGTAATTGACGGGCCGGCAGAATCACTGGGAGTAGAGAATACCTACTACCGAATCAACGGAGAGGAAATGCAGGTATATACAGAGCCGTTTATGTTGGAGGACGAAGGCATGTATGAGTTCGAGTACTTCTCGGTTGACCTCGACGGTAATGAAGAACATATAAAGAAATCATCAATAACAATACAAAATCCTCCGCCAACGCCGACACCCACACCGAGAGCAACACCTACAATGACGCCGCTACCGACAATCACATCAGCGCCAACCAAAAGTCCATATCCCATTGTGACCGATCAACCGAATAAGAACAAAGAAAAAAAGCAGAAAAAAGAAAAGAAAAAAAATAAAAATCCAAACAAAATAATCAAACAATACTATCAGTACCTTATCCAATACATATATCAGTATCTTTTCAGGTATTGATAACTGTCACGCATTTCTGTAATCTTAACCATATAACTACATAACATGAAAAAACAAAAGCCACAAAAGAATGTAACATTTCTCGGAATTGTAATTCTGATATTGCTTCTTTCCGCAGTAGCCTGGTTTGTATCCTCACCGAAAAAGGAACCTGAGTCCACGGTCACAAAATCTTCAGAAGTTGAGCACTTTACCTCGGAAAACCTTGAGATATCTTTCGATGCCAAAACACCGGTTCTCATGAAAGATCTGTGGACAAATGTGGTCCTTGATTATGACGGGAAGGAAATCGTGATCGGACGATCAGGTTCTGATTATCAAAGTCTGAGAGAGTATCTTGATCATCTTATTGAAATAAATCACCTCGATGCAATAAGTCAAGAAGAGATAACAATAGATGATTCTCCGGGTATTATTTTGTTTACTCACACTACAGACGGTGATTACCCTACTTACTACGTGATCAAGGATGGTTGGGTATTTTCTCTGTTTACCGTTCATCCCGAACTGTTTGATGACCTCGATATGGTAGCAAAGACGTTTAGGTATCATCCCGAGAATTAGGCCCAGCTAATTCTTGTATAATATCCTCATGGCAGAGAATACGGCGCACTTCTTGTCCCTCATCATTCCCGCATATCGGCAGGAAAAAACAATCGTAGAAAATGTGCTTTATGTAAAGAAAGTACTCGATACTATCAGATATGACTATGAAATAATTGTGGTCGTGGACGGAATGGTCGATAAAACATTCGAGAAACTGAAAAAGAAAAAAATCCCAAAAGTCAGAGTACTGGCTTACAAAGAGAATAGGGGAAAGAGCTATGCTATACGCCTCGGCATGCATGAATCACGAGGCGATTATGTGATGTTTTTGGACTCCGGGATGGAGATAGACCCGAACGGTATCTCGATGCTTCTTGAGCATATGGAGTGGTATGAGGCCGATATCATTGTCGGTTCCAAGCGCCATCCGGCATCCCGTGTCAATTACTCACTTCAACGCAAAATCCTCAGCTTCGGCTATTATTACTTTGTCAAGCTTTTGTTCGGCGTGAATGTCAAAGATACCCAAGCCGGTATCAAAATATTCAGAAAAGAAGTATTAAAAAAAATCCTGCCGAGACTGGTAGAAAAGAAATTCGCTGGAGATCTCGAAATTCTCGTTGTAGCAAAACAGACGGGATTCAAACGTATATACGAAGCCCCGATAAAGTTGGATTATACCTTAGCGGAGCTTACTTCCGCTGCGACAGTACGATCTATACAAGGGATATTTGTAGATACCCTTGCCATTTTTTACCGAAGATATATCATGCAATATTACTCACGACCCCGCACTCTCTTCAAACCTCCGGAAAAGATTATTAGAGTAAAATAAGGTATGAAAAAGCCGCTCGTTTCGATTTGTATCCCGACACACAATCGATTGGAATACCTCAAAAAATCTCTCAAATCTGCACTTGATCAGACCTATGACAATATTGAAATTGTCATATCTGATAACAGTGAAAATAATGATACAAAGAAATATATCGAAAGTTTAGACAATAAAAAGATACGTTATATTAAAAATAAAATAAATATTGGACCATTTTTAAACTCAAATCAAGTAGTATCCTTATCTAAAGGAAAATATGTGAAATATTTGTTGGATGATGACCTATTGCATTCAAGTTGCGTTGAAAAGATGGTAACTATTTTTGAAAAATTTCCGAGTGTGGGAGTGGTAATGGCGCCGCTTAATATTATTGATACCCGTGGAAACGAAATAACTCCCCGTTTTTATTTCGTAAGACAAATGCATAACCTGTATCGATACAAAGATCAAAATATGCTCGTTCCAAAGAAGAAGATTATGGAAGATTTCTTAACGAAAGTATATCCTTGTTGCGTGCCAACTGGGTATATGTTTAGAAAATCGTTGTATGATGAATTGGGAAAACCGGATGAACAATTTGGTTATATTGGCGATGTCGAGCTTTGCATGAGTTTTGCTACAAAACAAGACTTTTATTATCTCGATGAGTACTTATCTTCGTGGAGATATTCTCCTACATCTGAAACTGTATCAATACTTCATAAAAAAGGAACAGTACTCGATATCTTTTACCGTGTCACACATAAATATCTTCATTACACTAACAACATACAGAAAGCATATTTTTTTGCCAGTAAAAGAACCGTTATCAATATAATTGCTGGCATAAGGTCAAAAAATATACCACTCATCATTGAGACGATTAAAACAATTCTGTATAATGACCCATACATTTTAAACAAACTCTATCTGCCTTTCGATATACTGTTTGAAGTATTAAAATCTTTTATTCCATATGAAAAAAAACGATAAAATCTATGTCGCAGGAGGACAAAGCGGACTTGTCGGGTCAGCAATTGTTCGTGCTCTCAAGAAAAAAGGATTTACAAATATCATTACAAAAACAAGAAAAGAATTGGATCTTTTGGAAAAAGATCAGGTAGAAGCTTTTTTTAAAGAAAATAAACCTGATTATGTATTTCTCGCAGCCGCTATGGTCGGAGGCATTATGGCCAATAAAACAAGAAAAGCAGAATTTATATATGACAATCTCCAGATTCAAAATAACGTCATTCATGCTGCATGGAAATATAAAGTAAAGAAACTTATATTTCTAGGCAGTTCGTGTATCTATCCCAAACTTGCTCCTCAGCCAATTAAAGAAGAATACTTCATGACCGGTCCTCTTGAAGAGACAAACGATGCCTACGCTATTGCGAAAATAGCAGGAATAAAACTGTGTCAGGGTTATCATGAGCAGTATGGGTGCAACTTTATTTCCGTCATGCCTACTAATTTATACGGACCTCACGATAATTTTGATCTTGTGAGTGCGCATGTTCTTCCTGCACTTATTCATAAATTTTATCTAGCAAAAAAAGAAGGTCAAAAAGAAATTCAATTGTGGGGAACGGGCAATGCATATCGTGAGTTTATGTATGTTGATGATATGGCCGATGCCTGTCTTTTCCTTATGGAGACCTATGACCGTCCTGACATTATAAATATCGGGACAGGCGTTGATCTGACAATCCGAGAACTTGCAGAAATTGTAAAAGAAACCGTAGGTTTTGAAGGAAAGCTTGTCTGGGATACATCAAAGCCTGACGGGACACCAAAGAAACAACTTGATGTTTCTAAACTTTTGTCACTCGGATGGAAGCCAAAAACTGATCTGAAGGAAGGAATTAAGATCGAATACGAATGGTTCCTTAATAATTATTTACACAAGTAAGGATGATCATAGCAAATCTGACCGGCGGACTCGGAAATCAGATGTTTCAGTATGCATTCGGACGGGCAACTGCAGAAAGAAACAAAACTACCCTCAAACTTCATTTTACAAACGCACTTTTGAATACTCCCCGTGAATTTGAACTTGATTTATTCAATATCACAGGGTCAATTGCAACAGAAGATGACCTTAATGCAATGCGTATTATTCAGAATCCTGCACTGAATCGTATTTTGTATCTTTTGGATGAACGTTTTGGCATACAATTTAACAGACATATTATTACTGAGCAATTTCCGTACAACTATAGTGAACAATACCGTCAAATACCTGATAACAGGTATCTGCAGGGTTACTGGTCACATACCATGTATTTTGAACATATAAGAGATATCTTATTTCAGGAGTTTACACCTAAAAAGCCTCTTGATGAAAAAAATAAAAAGATTGTTGAGCAAATGAGAAAAACAAATTCAATCAGTCTTCATGTCCGAAGGGGGGACTATATCACGAATAAAACCGGACCGAGATTTGTCGGAATAGAGTACTATAAAAACACAATAGATGATATGAACAGTAAGGTGAAGGCTGCAACATACTTCGTCTTTTCGGACGATATTGCTTGGTGCCAAAAGAATCTCTCACCGTTGCTACCTAACGTCGTATTTATCGATCATAATACCGGACGGGATTCATATAAAGATCTGATCCTTATGAGCAACTGTAAGCATAATATCACGGCAAACAGTACATTCAGCTGGTGGGGGGCATGGCTCAATCCGAATAAAAATAAAATTATTATTTCACCTAATCCATGATCAAACTTATCAAATCTACTTTTTATAATGAAGAAGAAACGAATAAGAAAATATGCAACTTTATAATGAACGCGAAGCAGCTTAGTATTGGGCCGGAGTGCGAAAAATTCGAAAAGAACTTTGCGAAATATCAGGGAAGGAAGCATTGTGTGTTTTTCAATAGCGGAAGCTCCGCAAATCTCGCCATCATTCAAACGCTCATGAATCTGGGACGGATTAAGAAGGGTGAGAATGCCGGATTCTCGGCACTTACCTGGGCGACCAACCCCATGCCGCTAATCCAGCTTGGACTGGATGCCGTCCCTCTTGATGTTGAACTGGATACGCTGAATGTCTCAAGCTCCAAACTATTGGAAGTGCTGAAGTGGCATCCGATAAAAATTCTTTTTATCACCAATCTGCTCGGTTTTTGTGATGATATCGACAAAATAAAAAAAATTTGCGATGAAAGAAAAATTATTCTTATTGAAGATAACTGTGAATCACTGGGAACGGTTTATAAAGGCAAATTACTTGGCAATTACGGGCTTGCCAGTACGTTTTCCTTCTTTGTAGGTCATCATATGTCTACAATTGAAGGCGGAGCAGTCTGTACTGACGATGAAGAAGTAGCAACGATGCTGAAGCTCGTGCGTGCTCACGGTTGGGACAGAAATCTTCCTGAAACAAAACAAAACCAGCTTAGAAAGCAATACGGAGTGGAATCAACTTTTTATTCAAAATACACATTTTATGATCTCGGCTACAATCTTAGACCGACTGAGATAAACGGATTTATCGGTAATGACCAGATTCAATACTTAGATACTATTGTCTCAACAAGACAGAAGACTTTCAAAAAATCGCATCAAAAATCTTTAAAAATACCAAGAAATATTATCCTCTCAGATACAATCAAATTGAGACTTTGTCCAATTTTGCAGTACCTGTGATCTGTAAAACACAAAAAATAAGAGATCGACTGATTGAGAAATGTGAAGGAAAAATTGAGATCCGACCGATTGTAGGAGGAGATATGACTAGACAGGCATTTTTCCATAAATACATGCCCAAGTATTCGGATATTCTGGGAGAATCAAATGCCAAACTCATCAATATGAACGGCCTCTATTTCGGGAACAACCCTGAACTGACAAAAGAAGAGATCGAAACCATTATTGAAGTTTTTGGTGAATAATATGAGGCTTTTTTTGGTCGATCCGCATGATGGAAGATTATATAATGATGGTCTTTTTGATACATCACTTGATCCGAACTTTATTGTTTGGCAGCAAATTCGAACCTTCCTGCATAAGAAAGGAATAACAATAGCTACTGTCGACCGTTATCCGTTAAACCAAGCCGAACGGATCTACTTTCTTGATCATAATATATTTACTTTTAAATCAAATGGACCAAGCCATTATCTGCAAAAGTGTATATCCGAAGATATTCCAAAAGATAAACTATATTTAGTAATAACCGAATGTCCGATTATCAAACCGGAAAGCTGGCTTCCTGAAAATCACGAACACTACGGAACAATTTACACGTGGAATGATTCGCTTATCGACAATAAGAAGTACTTTCACTATCGCTGGATACAAAATCTTAATGGAACTTTAGAAGATCTTCCTTCATTTTCTGCAAAGAAGCTGCTCACACTAATTAATGCGCATAAAACAAACTATAATCCGAATGAGTTGTATTCTTTAAGGATTAAAGCGATTCGATTCTATGAAAAGCATTATCCCGATGACTTCGATTTGTACGGAATCGGCTGGGATAAACCGCTCAATATTAAATTTGTTTATTCTGTATTGAAGGGAAATTTCATGAAAGTTCCGAAATTCATGCAAGACTTCGTCTTATCATATATAGGTTACCCATCATACCAAGGATCCGTGGAAGATAAGATTTCAACTTTGAGTAAATATAAATTCTGCCTGTGTTTCGAAAATATGGAGAATATCGACGGATATATTACTGAAAAGATCTTTGATAGCTTAAAGGCCGGTTGCGTACCGATATATCTTGGAGCACAAAATATTCAAAAATATATCCCAACTGAAGCCTTTATCGACTTCAGAAACTTTTCCGGCTTTGAGGATCTGACTAAGTATTTGCTCTCTATGAAGGAAGAAGAATATAATAATTATATTGATGCAAGAAACAGTTTTCTGAAAAAGGGAACAGAACAGTGGGATTACAAACATTTTGCAGAGGACATCTTTTTACATGAATGATATTCTTAGCACTTCAATCATACGATTTATCAGAAAACGCTATCCTTATTTGATTTTCTTTCTATTGTCCTTAGCCCCTTTTGCGTGGCACAGTAATTTGTTTCAAGTCCAGTTTATCGGCTCAGCCGATTATTTATCACCGTATGTCACACAGGAATGGATAGCTCAGACAACCAGTGTGTACGGACCACAGGTCGGCGGCGGAGGAGATTATGCATATCTTCTGGCATATTTATTCTTATATAACCTTCCAGTCCTGCTTCTCCATACTCTCGGAATGAGCGGGCCGGTAATTTCCATATCAATATTGGCGACAATGCTTTTTGTTTCTCAACTTTCAATGTATTTATTTGTGAAATATGTGATTCAGGAGAAATTACAACAGAAAAATATTTCCATATCTCTAATCACGACTTTTGGAGCTGTACTTTACGGATTTTCGCCCTACCTTGTAGGAATAATAGCCCCCGGTCATATTTTCCAAATATATTCTTATATGACCTTCCCTTTAATTCTTTTATTTACAGATAAGTTTCTTTCATCAAAAAAGTACAAATTGAACTATTTAATTTCTATTTACTACATTTTCTTTTTATCATCGCCTGCTTTTGCAAATATCGGGATTTTATATGTCACATTTCTAATACTTGGAGGGTATTATCTTCTATTTAACATCTTTAATAGAAAAAAACTCATAATAACTACTGTCAGAACCTTTCTTATCTTTCTATCTGCTATCTTTGCGAATATCTGGTGGATACTCCCATATGCAGCAAATTTCGGAAAAGCCGTAACGATTAATCAGGCATCAACTACAATCAACGAAGTAGTGAATACTGCTGTCAAGCATGCGTCTGTTACAAACATTTTCTTCGGAAGGGCAGAGAGTTTATTCTTTGAAGGGCTAGGAAACACATTCTATTCCAACGGAATAATATTCCTTCTGTTTACAGGTTTACTTCTTCTCGCGTTTGTACCGTATATTACAAAAAATGCTAAAAAGGGATACCTTTACCTGCTTTCTTTGCTCCTTCTACTCGGTGCCTTTATTACCAAAGGACCGAATGATCCTTTCGGATTCCTGTTCAACTGGATGTACTATACAATCCCGGGATTCCAGATTTTCCGAAGACCCGTAAGTAAATTTTACTGGTTCTTTTTACTTATTCTCATTACCTTAGCAATAATCGGGGCTGCTATCATTTTAACTAAAACGAAAAAGAAGACTGTCGCACGTGTAGTCATTGGATTTTTGACAACAGTATCCGCATATTTTGTCATTGCATTTTTTCGGACACCTCTTCTTATCACCTTTAATGTTCCCGATTATTATGATGATGCAAAGCAGTATCTTGAACAAACCCATGCTCAAAGAATTTTAATATTACCGGGATTTTATGGTACCTATCCCACGTATAACGCAACTGTCAACAAATATTATGGAGTAGATTTTATTCCATATCTATGGCCCTATCAAATTCTTGAACCGAATAGTTCCGATTACGGAGTGGGATCACCAACAAAAAGTAGAGTAAACGAAATTGTTAGTAGAATTCAAGATAATAAATCTGTTTGCGATCTGACAAAACGGATGGGAATTTCACACATAGTAATCAAACAGGATATTGATGATGCCTCCCTTACTGAAGGTTCCGCAGGAGATTTCCTCTCATCACTACAAAAATATCCTGAAATATCTGATATGAAAGCGTATAACGGAATTATAATTCTGAAATTACAACAGAGATGTGCAGGAATAGAGTTAATATCCGTTAATTCAGAACCGGTGAAATATCGATCATTAGGACTTTCAACAATACAAATCACTACAGAAAGTAAGCAGGACATTAGTAAACTGGTGCTGATTAGTAATGAAACAACTCAATGGCATGCATACACAGTTTCGGATACACAAAAGTACCATCCAATATTGGCACTTTTTAATTTTTATCCTGAAGCGAAAAAAGTAAAATCTGCGGATGGAACAAGAAATATATGGGAAATACCTCCATCTAATAATGATGAAATTATGATTCTCCAGTATCAGGCTCAGGCATACTTTTTAATTGGTTTTTGGATACTAATTGCAACACAGTTAGCCATCGTTTCTCTGGTATTATATGGACATGCTCAAAGAAATCATAAGGAATCTGGCAAATAACATTATTCTTTCTCAGGCAACACTTCGAGGTAAGTTTTGGAGCATTTTTCTCAAGTCTGCCGGGAAAGGAATACGAATAATGCATGGATGCCGCATCCTTGCACCCGGTGGAGTAGCAATTGGCAAAAATGTCTACATCAACCATAATACCGATATTTATGGCCAAGGTGGAGTAGAAATTGGAGATTATGTACTTATCGGACCAAACACTAATATTCTGAGCGTCAACCATGCCTTTTCTGATTGGGAAAAGCCTATCACAGAGCAGGGAATCACAACCAAGAAAGTAACTATTGAAGAGGATGTATGGATATGTGCTAATGTGACAGTCATTCCCGGCGTCCGAATCGGGAAAGGGTCGATTATTGGAGCAAATGCACTAGTTGCTAAAGATGTAGAACCGTATTCAATTATGGGGGGAGTACCGGCAAAGCTTATTAAGAAGCGCTTCTCTGACAAAATTATACAAAAATTACTCAAAGAAAAGAGAAAATAGTTCAATCATAGAACCATTAAATGTTGCTGACTTGAGATCTCCCCATGTCGACTGATCGCTAATAGAATAGTGAATAATCGTTTTATCTTCATACTCAGCCAAGTCTACATCTGCAGCACTTAGACCTTCCGATCCGTCCGGATCAGGCAGGAGGAAAGGTATTGCACTCGTTTCCCAGGTCATAAGGTCCGTTGATTTTGCAATACGGGTAATATATTGCTTGCACTCCGGGCAATTGGGATCATAAAAATGTTCATCTCCTAAAAGCAAATAGTACGTGCCGTCAAGATGTCTAATGGTCGGGCAGGCAACATAGGTATCATTTCCATAAACTGCATACTCGTCCATCTGCCACTCATCCAGAGTCCACGAGCGAAGAAATCGGATCGAAAAAGGTGTTCTGTCTTTTTCATCAGTCTCAAGTGCCATAACATACACACCATTATCTTCATCTTTAGTAACTGACGTATTAAAAAACCGCATATTTTCATTTGCTTTAAAAACACTTCGCGGACCAGTAAAATCTTTCAAATTCTTGGTTTTGATTTCAAATACTTCTGATTTCCCGAATACTGTCCAGTCTTTCGTACCGTAAATATAAAGAGTATCTCCGTCTACAAAAGCACTTGCAAGACTCAATTGGTCGCCGAAATGCGGTGAGATTTTTTCTCTTTTTTCATGATCATAAATTACTAAACTATGTTTTTGCTCAGCATCGTTTCTGTCCGATATAAGGTAATAGAGTTTTCCTTTCCATACAAAAGGTGAACTTTCCATATACTTATCACTGAATAATTCACCTTTTTCTATCATTTCTTTGCGAGCAACAGAAACTGTGCTTATCTGCTTATTATTTAAATTTTGTATATAGTAGAGAAGTGTTCCAAGCAGTATTAAAACAAGGATTGCAATAACACGATTTTTATCAATCCTCATTGGTGACGCTTAATAAAAGTTTGTAACGTCCTTAAGATATATGTTACTTGTTGTTCTTTTATCCCCGGCCAGACGCCGAGCCAGAATGCCTGTTTCATGACGACATCAGCGTTTTTGATTTTGCCGACCACCCGTTTCTTTTTTAAGTTTAGATAAGCCGGATGTCTCAACAGATTCCCTGCAAATACATTTCGTGTCCCGATCTTATTATCCTCCAGGTAGTGTGTAAGTTCATTTCGCGTAAACGGAGCATCTTCTTTCACAATAACAGGAAATCCAAACCAGCACGGATCTTCTTTTCCTGAAAGTTCAATGAGTTGAAAATACTCAGGATAGTTGCTGAAAAAGGCATGTAGCTTTTTATAATTTTCTTTTCTTGCTTCAATAAATCCGGGAACTTTATCGATCTGAGCGACCCCGATTGCTGCCTGAAAATCGGTGAGCTTTACATTAAAACCGATCTGAGAGTAAATATATTTGTGATCATACCCGAACGGAAGATCTCCAAGCTG
Source organism: Candidatus Roizmanbacteria bacterium (assembly GCA_016700135.1). Lineage (NCBI taxonomy): Bacteria > Candidatus Roizmaniibacteriota > Candidatus Roizmanbacteria bacterium. Next base: position 944,196 of record CP065004.1, on the reverse strand, counting down.
CCAACCAAAGCGTTTTCCGCAGGTATTGTCCTGCCCAGTATCACACCAGCAGTCCCGACCCCAATCCCGAAATTGCCGAATCGATCGGTGGATGAGCGGATTGTCTGTGATAATCGCGCCTCCTTCACCCATAGTCATTTGATGGGCAGGATAGAAACTGTATGTAGCGATATCTCCGAATGTTCCGACAAACTTACCGTCATAACGAGACCCTAAAGCGTCACAGCTGTCTTCAATAAGCCAAAGGTCATGCTTTTTAGCGAGATATTGGACTTTTTCAAGGTCAAACGGAATCCCCAGAGTATGAGCCATCATAATAAGCTTTGTCCGTGGTGTAATTGCTTTTTCAATCTGATCCGCATCCATATTGAGAGTCTTCAAATCAACATCAACAAATACCGGAGTAAGGCCGAATTGAATACCCGGATTGACTGTTGTGGGGAAACCTACTGCTGCCGTGATAAATTCATCACCTTTTTTCAAAGCCCGTTTGCCGAATACTGATGAGGTAAGAGAGTAGAGAGCTATAAGATTGGCAGAGGATCCTGAATTCACCAATGAAACATAACGACGTCCCATGAAATTTCTGAATTTTCTTTCGAATTCCTTGACAAAACGCCCTTCTGTCCACCATGCGTCTTTTGAGGCTTCTATAGCATTATCAATCTCTTTATGATCATACACTTTTCCTGAGACGGGAATGTAGGTTTCACCTGAGTTGAAATTTGCTTTATTCATATAGACTGGAAAACTCCCTATTTTACACTAAATCCACCGTCAATGACTACTTCAGCTCCCGTCATATAGGTGTTTTGTTCAGATATTAAAAACTCGACGAGATGAGCGATTTCTTCAGGTTTAACCAGACGCCCGAGAGGAATATCTGCTTCAATCGATGCGATTTTTTCTTTAGGATTTCTAAGTACCATCTCTGTTTCGGCAAATCCGGGACAAACTGAGTTAACTAAAATATTATAGGGAGCAAGTTCTAAGGCCAAAGCTTTAGTCATACCGTTTATCCCGTGTTTTGTCGAACAATACAAAACCTGTTTCCCGCGGGCTACAATTCCAAAAGCCGAACTGATATTGACGATCCGTCCCCATTTTTTTTCTTTCATATGACCGATCAGTCCCCGAAGTAATCGAATAGGGGATTCCAGATTGATACGGATCGTGTCCTCAATATTTTTATCGGTCATTTCCTCAATCCATTCAGGTTTATTAATGCCGGCATTATTTATAAGGATATCCACTTTCAAATCAGAGTGATTCTGCAAATAATTTGCAATTGATTCAGAGTCAGATAGGTCCATCTCTTCTCTTGACGGAGCGACAACTTCATATCCAAGCGAAGAAAGGTGGTCAACTAACGTTTTACCAATCCCCCGTGCACCCCCCGTAATAAATACCGTCCTATTCATAAGATTTCCTTTGTAATTGTTAACTCATTCATATGCTCTCTGTACCAGATATATAATTCAGAAACAGATTTCTTGAAAGGAGTGAACGAGAAATTTCCCAACTCCTTCTTTAGTTTATCTGCATTTGCCGTATATTCATTGTTCATCCCGGGATTTTTAATGATTATCTCAGATGGTTTACCTGAGATCTCGTTTATGATCCCAGCAATGGTTGCCAAGTCAATTTTTTTTCCTGTAGCAATATTATATTGTTTTTCCTTTGTGTCATTCTGAATAAAATAATCAATTATCTTTACAAAATCATTGACATATACATAATCAAATACTACGTTTTGGTTTATTGTAATAGGCAAGCCAAGAATATTACGACATATTGCATTCGAAATAAATCTCAGTCTATAATCCTCATATTTACCGAATATTCCGAAGATTCGCAAATTTACACTATTTGGAGTATTTGTAACATATTTTGAACATAAGTATTTATAAAAGCCATAATCGTCATTCGGGATGCTCCGATCAAATTCATCTTCGGAAATGTCTACCATAGGCAATCTCTTGTCATATTCTGCTCCTGATCCCAGATGTACTAGTTTTGAGTACCTGCCAGCGTTACGCATGATGTTCATAAATATTCGAAGATTTGTTTTCAGGGCATCTTTCTGCGCTTCTTCCTTCCTGCTTCCTCCTACGACTGCCCCATGTATAACCACATCAATTGAATGTTCTTGAAAAAACTTTGATACGGCTGTATCTTCCGTCAGATCAAGTTCTTTACTTCTGGGTGCTAGAAAGTTATAGGAGTCAGACAGTTGTGTAAGGACATTCTTCCCGATATATCCGCCGGATCCGGTTAGCAATACCGTCAGTTTTTTTCTTCCCATAATGGTATCAGCATATTTGCTCGTAATTCTTCATCACTCAAAAAAGGTGCCATGTCTTCAAGGGTCGGAGAGATGAATTTCCCGTCCGGAGTTTGCTTCGTTTGTAATTTCGGAGTAAGGGTAAGATCACGAACTGCATTCAGGTCACAAAGGATCGGTCCTTCCGAATTAAGCACTTCTTTGATCTTTCGATCCATGTCAGAGTGGTTGTGAATTCTTATTGATGGTATGCCATATGCTTTTCCTACTTTTACGAAATCGGGACAACTGACTCCACTGCCAGAGTCTGTAGCAGTATAGTTACCCTTAAATAATCCTTTCTGTGTATTACGAATGGAAAGATATCCGTCGTTACTGTAAACAAATAGCTTGATCGGTAGGTTGTGATGTTTCATGACTTCAAGCTCATGAATATTCAGCTGAAGACTACCGTCGCCTTCAAAACAAATAATACGTTTCTTTTTATCATATGCAAAAGCAGCCCCTATTGCGGCCGGTAACCCATATCCCATTTGTGCACAACCTAGGTTAAGGATGACCCGTTGTGTGCCTTTAATAGGAAGCGCCTGATAAGAACAGTTTAGGGGACCAACGCCGTTGGAAACAACAATAGTTTCATCTTTATTGAAATATTTTGCAATAGTTTCAATAAAGCAGTATGGATTGACGTAATTTTTTTCCTTCCAGAATTTCTGCTGAATATTCGGATATTTTTGATTGAGATTCCGACCGTAATCCAGCCAGTTCTGGATATCAAGTCTGAGAGGTTTCGCTTTTATCTGACGAATCATTTCTTCAATAAATTCCTTTGCATCATACTGAATCGGCATATCAATTGAAAGTGACGGTTTATTGATCTCATTCTTATCAACATCAACCATGATTTTATATGCCTCTCGGGCATATGCCTGATAAGTGAAACCTGTGGTCAGAATATCCATTCTTGCACCGACTGAGAGCAATACATCACAGTTTTGGACAATAAAGTTGGCAGCACGCTGACCGAGCGCATGAGCTCTCCCGAAGTAATAAGGATGATCTGTAGGCAGAAGGTCGTATCCGACATAGCTCATGAGAACAGGAATTTTCAGAAGATTGACTAGCTCCCGAAACTGCTCGGCTGCACCGGCAAGTCGTATCCCGTTTCCCGCGTAAAAAACCGGGCGATTTGCACTTCTCAGCTTATCAAGGGTTTCTGACACCAGTTTTTTAAGTTTTGCTTTATCCGTCTGATACGGTTTCTTTACTTCTGAAGTATTAAAAGTCTTTAAACTTGAAGTGTCGATTTGGGCACCCTGTATATCAAGTGGGATGTCAAGCCAAACAGGTCCTTGCCTGCCATCTTTAGCTAAATATATAGCTTTATCAAGATGATACTTAATGTCATTCGGATCCATCACCGTCACCGCATATTTTGTAACCGGTTTGACCATATCAATAATGTTTATTTCCTGGGGACCGTACTGACGGAGTCCAAGCTCAGTACCGGCACCGATTAGCTCCCGCTTCACCTGCCCTGAGATGACAAGCATCGGGATTGAATCAAGCCATGACCCGAGAGCACCGGTGATAGCGTTTGTTCCGCCGGGACCGGTTGTCACAAGACATACACCGATATCACCTTTAGCCCTGGCATATCCTTCTGCGGATGTGGCACTTGCCTGTTCATGATGATTGCAGACATATTTGATTTTACTTTTACCAACAGAGTCTATCAGGTGGATATTACCTCCTCCTGACAGGAGGAAAATATGAGTAACACCACGTTTGTATAATTCATCAAACAGATAATCGCTCAATTTCACTGTTTTCTTGGGTGGTTTTGTCATATTATGCAAATCGAATAGGTTGATTTTTAACGGAATCTGAAGCCGCCTTTATTGTATCAAAGTCGTGCCGGCAGTACCTGGCAATTATAAAGAGTCCTACCAATGTTTCCTCTTCATACTGAGCCATTTGGAGAGGTTTTTGGAATGTTTTCCTGATGCAATCCTGAAGCTCTTTAATTTGACGTATAACTCCACCAGAGCAAATTATCTGATCAATGGTTTCATGTCCCGGTAGTCTCTGAAATGCCTGGTAGTAATTGTGAGACATACTTGTTATTGCTGCATAGAAAATGTTTTCAACGGTAAAATTATGCTCAGTGATCGAAGAAAAAGCTCCAGTTTGCATGCTTGTTGCATTATTCTTAAAAAAGGAAATATTTGCTTTCAGTCCTTCACTATTCTTCTTTTTATGCAATGACGAAAGTAAATTCCCCCAAATTTCAGTATCATTTATATTTTTCTTCAGAACAGACTTACTAAAGTTTTTAATTAGTGCAATAATTACATTCAGTGCACGTCCTGCTGGCAGATGGGTTACCGTATACAGATATGAGTTATCAAAAAATGAACGGATATCATAATTTCCGGATTGAAATCTGTCATGAATAATCGAAATCTGTGAACCTGTCCCGATATTGATTGATAATTCAGTTTTTGGTTTAACTAAGCTGCCTAAAACCGCTGCTTGTAAATCACCGACTGAAACATATACAGGAATCTGTTTCCCGTTTAGATTAAGAGCTCCAATCGACGTTCCCGTCGGTACAACATCGGGAAGCACTGAAAGAGGGATGTGGAGTGCCCGACATATTATTTTATCCCAACTTCCTTTTTTAGTATTAAATAATCCTGAGCCACAGGCATTCGTTACGTCTACGCATGCTTTCCCTGATGTCAGTGAAACTGCTACAAAATCTGCAAGGAAAAGTGCTTTGCTTGTTGGAATAAGTTTATTATTCTGCTGCAACCAGAAAAGAGTACTCCCCATCAGCCCTGACCGTAACGTTATTCCAGTTTGCAAAGTATCAATGTCTATCAGTCGATTATGGACTTCATCCATCCATGTTACCCCGGTTTTCAGATTTGTTTCAAGCAGCCGTTCATCCTGCCAACCGATAAAAGGGGAAAGCGGAGTATTCTCAGAATCAACAAGAATCATTCCATGCATTTGAGTTGAAAAAACAATTCCTTCGATATTGTCATGTCTGGAAAGGAATGTATCTATTATTTTTTTCGCAAGAGCTACATACTCTTTGCCGTCGATTTCAAAGCGTAATGGTGCACTGCCGGAATGAGTGAGATTATTCTCAGGAGAAGGATACTTAACAATACTGTGAATTGATCCTGTCTGTAGATCAAAAACTGCCCCTTTCACGAAGCTTGCTCCAATATCTATACCTACAAACTGTGACATAATAGTTATCTTTTGAAAGACTGACAATATTCCGTAATCTGATCTCCAAGCTCCTTATCGATTTTGATAGGCGTGATTTTAATTGTTCCTATGCCTTCACACAGAATAGCATAGAGTTTATCTCCAATGATTTTCTTATCACGGGAAAGAAACTTTAGGTACAGGTCGATATCATCAATCTGAATTTGATCGTAGGGAATATACGTTCTTAGGACACGGCTTATTTCATCAAACTGCTCTTGAGTTATCAGCTTTCTTTTCATAGATACAAAATTTGCAATATCCATACCAATACTCACCCCGATCCCATGCGGTATTTTATTTTTTGTATAACCTTCCAATGCGTGTCCGAATGAATGTCCGTAATTCAGCAAACGACGAATATCCTTTTCAAACTCATCTTCTTCAACAATTTCTTTTTTTATCAAAAGACTTTCATAGATGACCTGCTCACCTTTCACTTTGTCCTGCTGAATATGAGATAAGTTCTCGGTAATGCTTTGATAGGAACTACCGCCTTTGATTAGAGCATGTTTTAATATCTCCCCAATACCGTTTTGTATTTCCTGCGCCGGAAGCGTTTTAAGAAAACCATGATAAATATAAATCTCTTTTGGTGGGTGAAATGCACCTACTTGATTTTTATATGCTCCGACATTTATGCCGGATTTTGAACCGATGCAGCTGTCTGCAACGCTCAAAAGTGTGGTTGGTATAAAAACCCAGTTTATACCCCGAAGCAGAATATGCGCAGTAAACGAACCGATATCCTGGATAAGACCACCGCCAATCACTACAACCTGATGGCTCTTTTTAATACCGTTTTTTATTAGAAACTGTGCATAGTTTTGAACTTCAGTGAGATTTTTGTTTGATTCCCTCGCGTCAAATTCATAAACTGAAAGGAATGCAGTGCTATCAATCTTCTTATACATTTTGCCTATGTGACTATCGAGCAGTAAATGTGCGTTCTTCTGCCCGGTTTTCTTAAGTCCGTCTCTCAAGTCATCAACAAAAGTGACGGGATAGCTACCTGAAGTCGATGAAACTGTGAGTGTTCTATTCATTCTAAAACGTTATAACTTTATTTTTTAGTTTGAGATCTTTAATTTCTTTTTGAATCTCATCTCGAAATCTGAAAGAGGATATGAGGATCGGATAATCATACTTATGAATATCGGAAGGTGCAATAATATCTACATTATTCAGTTTTGAGCCGATAAGATGTTTGTTTCTGTCAATAAACTTATACACCTTCTTACCTAGATTGGTAGAATTTAATAGTTTCTGTGTCAAGGCTCCTGATCCCCAAACTAGAATCTCAGGTGGAAGACTATCAATTGTTTTTTTAACATCCTGAAACCGTTTTTTTGACAAGGAGATATATGAACTCATTGTTTTTTTCAGATTGTTTCCTTTCTGCCAGACTGAATATATTACCCGCTCATCTGTTTCCAAATGAACACAAGTAAAGTTCTTCATTAGTAAAAACAGGTGTGTTGGAGAGAAAAAGTTGATATGTTCAGTAGAAAACTCATAGTAAGGTTCTTCTACCGCTTCATGAAACCTTGCAGCATTCGGTACACTAATAAACAAATAGCCGTTTTCGTCTACAAGTTTTTCGAGTTTTGCGACGTTTGCACGTACATCCTTCAAATGCTCCAAAACCATTGCAAGTATCACATACTGGAACTTTTTTCCTGGTTTGAATGACGAGATTGTGGCAGTTTCCACCGGAATGTTGAACTCCTTTTTTGCGACAGATTTGCATCGAGGTGAAGGATCGACTCCCAACAAACTTCTGTATCCTTCTTGCTTGTAAATATGAAGTAAATTGCCGGTCGAACAGCCTATATCAAGAATTGATGAGTCTTTATGTGTAAATTTTTTGGCTATTGAGAAGTATTTGTTATGAAGGTCTTCATCCCTCCCGTGCTCATACTTTGACATGACCTTATAATACTTGTCATAGTATTTTTGGCTTGGAGCATTACTGACAAAGATAAAATGACAATTATTACAGGCAGTGATATCATGCTTAAAATGTTCTGCAAATTTTTGTGTATAAAGTAGGGAAGTATCCGGACTTTCACACACCGGACATTTCTGTATTACCGCCATATAATGAAGCTGGAACTCATAACGTGTAACAATTATACACCAGATACTGTTTCCTATCTGTCGTATTGACTTCATCTTGTTTTAGGTGTACTATAAGCACGATTTAAAATCTAAACTCTTTATGATAAATAACCAAATTTTTGAAGACCTTTTTGTCCTAGAATTAGCAAACAATCACTGGGGCGATGTAAACCGTGGACTAAAAATCATCAGCGATTTTGCAAAAATTGTCCGATTTAATAATGTTCGTGCTGCAATCAAGTTGCAGTTCAGGGATGTTGAGACTTTTATTCATAAAGATTACCGTAACCGTACGGATGTACGGTACATAAAAAAGACCTTAGCAACAGTCCTTAAAGACGAAGAGTATGCAGTGCTCGTCAATGCAATACGAAAAAATGGTTGTATCCCAACTGCTACACCTTTCGATGAGAAATCAGTAGACCTTTGTGTCAAACTTGATCTGCCGATTATCAAAATTGCAAGTTCTGATATCAACGATTGGGTGTTGATTGAGAAAATTGCTGCAACAAAGAAACCTGTTATTGTTTCAACCGGAGGATCATCATTGAAAGATATGGACGATCTGGTCACGTTTTTTGAAAATAGAAATATTCCTCTTGCTATAAATCACTGTGTTTCAATTTATCCATCGGAAAATAATGAATTAGAACTGAACCAAGTTGATTTTTTGAAAAAAAGATATCCAGAGCATGTGATAGGATTTTCAACACACGAATACACGGACTGGTATTCATCCATGCTTCTTTCATACGCGAAAGGTGCCCGTACCTGGGAACGTCATATTGATATTGAGAAAGACGGTATCCCTGTCTCGCCTTACTGCTCATTACCTCATCAGATTGATACTTGGTTTAAATCATTTCATCAGGCTCGTGCAATGTGTGGAGGATCAGCAGATATAAAAAGAACCCCTCCAGATAAAGAAACAACGTATCTTGACCAGCTGGTTCGAGGTGTTTATGCAAAGAAAAACCTGCCGGAAGGACATGTCCTGACAGATAAAGATGTATATATGGCAATACCGCTTTTGAAGGGTCAGATTTCCTGTCGGGAACTCATGGACGGAGAAGTGCTAAGAAATCCAATAAAAAAGAACCAGCCCATATTTATTGATGATATTGATAGTCCATATGCCTATAATGAAGATCTTAAGCAGAGCATTTATGAACGGGGAATTGAACTGTCCGCACCGGAAGAAGAAAAGCAGAAATCGAAAAAATCATCCAAGAAAAGCAGAGAGCCATCAGTAAAACACGCTTAACCGAATACCCCGACATACCACTTCTTGATAGATTGTGCGGTATTCTTTACGCTATATTCTGGTTTCCAGTTGAATTCCTTTCTTATCTTTGAATAATCAAGAGATTGATAGGGGATCTCATTCTTGGCAGTATTCAGAATATCATAAGAAATTTTCGTTTTTAGGCTCTTTTCTATCGTATCTATCAATTCCAATACTGAAAGAGTATCATCCGAACCGAAATTATAGGCTTTTCCTTTTGCGTTTTCTATATTCTCAGCAAGACGGATATAGCCATCCACGACATCTTTGACATACAGGTAATCTCGGACAAACGTACCGTCACTTCGAAGCTCAAGTGTTTCTTTTGTGATAAGTGAACGCATAATCCCGGGGATAATTCGTGAAAAATTCAAATCGCCCTCACCGTAAATATTTCCGAAACGTGTTATGACAACCGGAAGATCATATGTCTTTGCATATGATGTGCAGATGAGATCTGCAGCGGACTTTGACACCTCATACGGATGATCACCTTTGAGAGCATCAGTTTCTTTGTATTTGATCTCTCCGTGTTTACCGTATGCCTTATCAGATGAAGCAACAAGAATTCCTTTTACTTTCGGATAAAGCCTGGCACTTTCCAGAATATTTATAGTTCCGTTGATATTGGACTCAAGAGTGCGGCGGGGATTGTAATATGCGACATCAACCAAGGGCTGCGCTGCAAGATGAAAAATATATTCAACTTCATGCTTCGTGACAAGATCAAATACACGATCAAAATCCACAAGATCAATGCGCTCCATCACTGTTTTTTTATCAAGTTCTTCCGTCATGAAATAGGAGAGCGGATCAAGTTGAAGAAAAGTGGTCACAACATGGGCTCCCTGTTCGATAAGAGCTTTCACCAGATGTGATCCGACAAAACCCGTGCCGCCTGTGACCAGTATTTTTTTACCTTTTAGTGTGTTCATAGTTTTACCAGATTTTCCACGGGGGAGAATCACTTTCCCACATTTCGTTTAACTCTTCAACTTCCTTATAGGTATCCATACAGTACCAAAATCCCTCATGAGGATACAGCGATAACTTCTTTTCTCGTGCAAGTCTTCGAAGTGCTGGGTGTTCAAGCTCTCCTGGTCGGAAATACTTCAGAGCTTCACGGTTGAAAACCATAAACCCCGCATTTATCCATTCTGAAGTAATTGGTTTTTCATCAAATTTCTGTACAATCCCGTTATTATTTACCTTGACAACACCGAACTTTGATCTGGGATGGACACCTGTTATCGTCCCTAGAGTTTTTTGTTTTTTATGAAAATCAACAATCTTTTTTACATCTACATCTGACACTCCATCTCCGTAATTCAACATAAAATATTTATCTTCTTTCGGAATATAATCCTGGCATCGAAGGACACGCTCTCCCGGCTGAGTGTCGATTCCTGTATCAACAAACGTAATAGTAAAATTGTCAATTTCCTTTCGATTTTCCAGGTAGTACGTAGTTTGATGATCTTTCGTATGAAGAGTAAAGTCAGCAGTAAATGCCTTCTGATTGAGAAAAAAATCCTTGATGTAGTCAGCTTTGTATCCGAGCGCAAGAATAAACTCATTGAATCCTGCTGCTGCATATATTTTCATAATATGCCAGAGGATCGGTTTGTTCCCAATGAAAACCATCGGTTTCGGTTTAAACTCAGTTTCTTCTTTCAGTCGAGTTCCCGTTCCGCCGCAGAGTATAATAGTTTTCATATAGGTATTATATAATGAAAAACCCTCATTACTAAACAACTGTTATTCAATGAAGTATCGAAAAAACATCATACGATTATTCTTTATCCCTCTCGGGATTTTTGTATTAAGTTTTTGTCTATATGCGATATCAATCTACCTACATGACGGAAGATTCTTTTCGATTGTACGGAAGATTGATGAAACAGGACTTGTTACGAACAATAGCGAAAGGATATCGGGACGGATACCACCCGATATTGGTAAAATCGGAACAGTAATTTTTCATTTTCAACAACCAGAATCCGCAAAAGGATCAATTACTTTCACGCTGACTGAGGAAACCTCTCACAAAATACTGTATCAGAACAACTACTCGATACATGATATATATTATAAAAATGATTTTCCGTTTGGTTTCCCTCCTATTGAACAGAAGATGAGAGAAAAATATGTATTTACAATTACTCCAGAAGAAAACACTAACAACTTTGTTTTATTGAAGAATGAAACTTATCCCTATGAAGTACTGTACCAATTTGATCGGACAACTGTTCTGAAAAAACCAGAACAAATCCAAAGTTTTCTGAAAGAAAAAATATCTCAATATAGCTTTACCATGTTCCATTCGAGAAACAGTATATTTTATATTTCTTCTGTTTTTTTCTATTATTTAGGGATCTTCCTGTATAAACGATACCGTGACTTTATTTCAAATTTGACCTCAGAAAGAATTGTAAAAGTATTGCTGCAACCTACAGTGGTAATTCTATCTATTCTCTTATTCACTTCCTCAATACTTTTTCCATCAATTCACTCCGTTGGATTCTTTTTTGGAGCTTTAGCATGGATATTATTGTCTCTCCATCACCGGATGCTAACTGAGTCCACATTCATGCTTGCGTTAGTATTTCTTTTAGTCTGCCCACTATTACTTGTATCTATGATGGATCAGGCTGCAATAAACCTTGCATCTTGGTCATTCGTATTTATATTGATCGGAAGTTTGCAAGGGATCGGCAATCTTAAATCGAAAAAAAACCATATTCCGCTTATCTCAACTGTTGATCATATATTGAAACGGAATTATAAACATTTTATGCGTTGGGTTACCTAAATAGGGCCAATTTCTGCTATAAATAAAGTAATACCATATGAAATCAAAATATCTTCCTTATCTCATGCTTACAGGAATCATCGTTCTCGGTTTTTTATTCAGACTTCGTGGGATCTCAGCAGATCATTCCTTTTGGGCTGATGAATCATATATCGCAAGTATTTCCCGCGATATTGCTCAAGGTAAAACAGCAATTACTGATCTGTTTTCTATAGTAGGAGCATCATATCAACCACTTCAAGTGATCGTGATGTCAGTATCATTTTTCATATTTGGAGTTTCTGAATGGGCAGCCCGAATTCCTTCGGTCATCTTCGGAACCGTCGGCATATTTTTGGCATATCTTGTCGGAAAGAACTTTTCAAACAAAGCAGGCGGTCTTCTTTCCGCATTCTTGTACTCGTTTGCAGAACTCAATCTGGCATATGCTACACAGGCACGTTCATATGCAGCGCTGACTGCCATCATCCTTGCAATCGTATACTGTCTTCAGCTATTATCCCAAAAGAATCTTCAGAGAAAAAAGCAAATATTACTACACGTCGGAGTAGTAGTTTTGTCATTTGTCGCCTGGCTTTTTCATATCGTTGCATCTTTGTTTTTTGTAATTTACGGCGGATTTATCATCATTCATTACCGAAAATCCCTGTTTTCGTTTGCAAAGAAGCATCTTATATGGACTGCTCTGGGGATACTGGGAATTCTTCTTTTTGTTTATGTCTCTCAAGCCTATCAGCATCTACTTAATCTCAACTCTTCAAAAGTCAACAATGTCACATACTTACGGGAGCTTTTTGCCAGACAGTATCTGTTTCTTGTCCTACCGGCTTTGTTTGGGTTACTCCTCTCATATAAAAAATACATTGGAGCAGTATTCGGAATTGGGTTGTGGGGGATGGCTCTATTATTTTTATGGACTTTTTTTAAACCCTCTCACAACATACGATATATTCTTCCGCTTTTCCCGGTACTCTATGTGTTTTTCGGAGTATTTTGGGCAAGAGCCGGGGAAAAGATGTTTAATAAACAAAGCGGTCTCATCTGCGGAATTATCGCTCTCATACTTCTCACTGGCGGATACAAAATCTCCAGGAAACCTGCTGTCTACTACAGTCCGAATGCGGACCTCTACGCCGATGTCCAAAATGCCAACTACAAAGACGCTTTTGCATTCATCGAAAAAAAATATCCGAATTATCAGGACATGATAATTTTCAATGATATCATCGACGCACAGAGATGGTACCTGACTGAAAAACCGAATGCCGATGCTTACTTTGCCAAACACGCAAATCCGCCGCGTCCTCACGTTGTGAATAACGTCATGGAGTACGGAACTCTCAAAGACTTTCTCAAGGAACAATCAAAACATGAAAAAGGACTTCTCATCGTCGAGGACTGGGAGAGTATCCTGCCCGAAGACATCAAGCAATACGCCAAGAAAAATATGAAACTTGAGTATCGGGTCGAAAGTCTTGAGGTTTCTCCGACTGACAAATGGCCGATTGAGATTTACAGTTGGGGGATGGAGGAGTAATATGCTGAAAAAAAGCTTTGTTGTCACACTGATTTTCGTCATTTCACTGTTCATTCAGCTGGTGAGTCAGATCGTCATCACAAGGATTTTCGGAGCTTCTCAGGAAGTTGATATTTTTCTTGCCGCAGTCGCAATTCCCTCGATTATTGTGACTGTTATTTACGGATCTCTGAACAACGTGCTTCTTCCGCTTCTGGGTGAGAAGAAAAACCAAAAATCATATGAAAGATATGTATCGTCTCTGGTGCTGAGTCTCGGGATTTTCGCAGTTATAACAGCAGGAGTCATCACCTTGTTTTCCGGTCCGCTCAGCAAACTGCTGTATCCGGGAAGTACTGAGGAGTTTACTTCAAACGTCGCCGGACAGATGCGGGTTTTGTTCTGGAGTATCCCATTTGCATTTATCGCAACCACTTTCGGTGCGTATTATTACGTACAAAAACACTTTTTCCGTTTCCCGCTGGCACAGCTTGTCGGAAGCATCACCAACTTGCTTCTGATAGTCACCCTTTTCAATGTGGCAGGTATCTGGGCATTAGTAATGGGATTTGTGCTTAATATCGTCTTCCAGATCCTCTTTGTCGTACCGAAATTTAAAACTTTCCCGAAATTGGAGTTCCATAATATTACCCCGATCCTCATTTCTCTAGCTCCTCTTATAGTCGGTCAATTCATGATACGAAGCGATACAATCATTATCCGCTCCTATGCTTCATATCTGCCTGAAGGATACATGGTGTATCTGAATCTCGTTTCGAAAATCTTCTCGCTTGCAACCAGTGTCATGACCATCGGCATACAAGTGCTTCTACTGCCTCATCTTGTGGAATACCTGAATGAGAAAAAATATGAAAAAGCCATTCAGTCAGTAAACAGAGCAAAGCTTTTGAGTATCGGCCTGTCAGTGCTTGTCGTCGCTTCACTGATCATCCTCGGACCTTTGGCCGTCAAGATCCTTTTTGAAGGAGGAAAGTTCACGGAAGAAGATGTGAAAATCACTTCATCACTTCTTCCGCTCTTTATCATCCCGGGTATCGGTTGGGGGTTGAGCGGCGTATTTTTTCAGCCGCTTTTTGCGCTGAAAAAATATATGGAGGTAGGCATTATCAGTACGTTGGCTTTCATAGCGGCCATTACAACATCACAACTGTTATTCAAAACATCAGGTCCGGAATTTGCTATCATATCCGGATTGATCGTCCTTTTATTTATTGGCATAATAGGAAGTGAACTCATATGGCAGATGCAAAAACAACTCCTGACTTCGAAGAAAAAATAAGCGTTGTGATACCGACCTTTAACCGCCCGAACCTGGCACTTACTGCGGCTAAAACAATCAGGAAATTTCATCCTGATGCGGAAATCACAATCGTAGATCAGCAGGGTGGAGCAAACATCGATGAAGCTGAGGTACAAAAATTGCATATCAAACTCATCAATCTCCAGGTCGAAAATACGTCAGTTGCAAAAAACAGAGGAATAAAAGAGTCTTCGGGGGATGTCATTTTCTTTTTTGATGATGATATCGAGATCACCAAAGATACGATACCGGCACAGATGAAAGAATATAGTGATCTGAAGGTCGTGGGCACCTGTGGAAGAGTACTCAATGATCATGAGCAAATACCGGAAAATACCGATGTCAGGACCGGAACAACGAACTGGCTGGGAACCCGATTTGTACAGCAATTCTGGAGCACTACAAAGCAGGAAATCGATTTTCCGTACGGATGCAATATGTCGTTCCGCAGCGACATTCTGGAAAAAGTGAAAGGATTTGATGAACGCTTTCCGAAGATCTTTGAAGAAATAGATCTGGGAAAACGGGCCAAAAAATACGGGAAACTCTCTTTCGTACCTGAAGCTCTGGCTTATCACCACAAAGCAAAAAGCGGAGGAACACGAACTGACATGAAGAACAAAATGCGGATGATCTACAGAAATTACGGTTTATATATCGCCAAGCATGTCCTGTTTCCGGTCTCGCTTTTGACACTTGCTCTTCGGACCCGGACGGTACTTCATGAAGCGCCGTTTGCAGTCAAAGATCTTTATAAAGGATACATTTCATATTTCTTTTCGTAATATGATTGCAAAGATCCGCACATTCATTAGAACCCATAAAATATTTCTGATTTTATTTGTAGGAATTGCAATCTTACGATTATCTTTTGTTCCCGAACTCTTTTTTTTCGGGATCGATGAAGAGTATCAATCTTTTTTAGGTTGGTCTATCGTCAAAGATTTTCACCTGAAAT
Source organism: Candidatus Roizmanbacteria bacterium (assembly GCA_016700135.1). NCBI lineage: Bacteria > Candidatus Roizmaniibacteriota > Candidatus Roizmanbacteria bacterium. Next base: position 928,614 of record CP065004.1, on the reverse strand, counting down.
GGATCGGACTTTCTGCTGCAGATACCGGATTTTATGTCGGTCCCGGTCTTGTGTATCTTCATGCATTACTCCTTTTTTTTTCGCACGGTGATCCGATCTCTCTGGCATATGCAGCCGCAATTATTGGGGTATTAACAACAGTTGCAATCTACTTTGTGACAAAAACTGTCTTCGGAGAGAAACCGGCTCTTATTGCTATAACACTGTATGGACTTTCATCTTTTATGAACATCTATGACCGGAAATTCTGGAATCCCACGTTTGCACCGCTTATATCGGTACTGATGTTTTACTCGCTTTTTAAAGCGTTTAAAAATGAACGATGGTGGATTGCTGTGGCATTTCTTCTTGGTGTCATTGTACATATTCACGCTTCGCTGTTTGTGTATTTTTTGATCGTCCCGGTCATGATACTCGCCTACAAAAAAAGTGCCAAGAGCAAACTCAAGCTCAGTACTCTGATTATCTCCGCCGTAACTTTCCTGACTATCTATTCACCGCTTATCGTCTATGATCTGAATAAGAATTTTGAAAATCTGAAAACACCGCTGAGACTTCTTGCCAGAGGAGGGAGCGGGGAAGGAGGACTACAATTTGACCTTCTCAGTAATACCCTCTCACAAGCGCTGACTACGCAAACAAATTTATTTTCTCTATTGATCCTTGTTTTTCTGTCAATTACAGCAATATTTGTTGTCTATCGACAACGGAACAAATATGAGTATGTGTTACTTTTTGTCCTAACAACAATATATTTGCTGCTGTTTTTGATATTCCCTGGCAAAATACTTGATTATTATTTACTCGGTGTCATCCCGTTTGTGATGATTTTCATAGCGATTGTTTTTGAACGATTGCGCTGGATTTTCCTTGTCCCGATAATGGTAATCTATGGTTATCTCAATGTATCTTCTTTTTACCAATACCCTCAAAGCTTCGGATTGAAAGCAAAAAAAGAATTTGTACAGAAAGTCTCCCCGTACCTGGAGGACAAATCATTCTACCTGGATACGAAAGGGGAGTATCTCTATCACGGCGGCTGGAGATACCTTTTCAAGATGTACGGAGAGACTCCTGCAGCAAGCCGGGCCGATGAGATGTTCGGGTGGATTTACCCTGATGAGTTATCTCAGAATAAAGCAGAGTATACAGTTGTACTATTCGAGCGATCGGAATACCCTGTCGGACCGAACGCATTACAAGTCATCCGCTCGGGAAATTATACGGCGTCAATCTATGTCAATGAATAAAATCCTTCAATCCGCGGTGAAATTCATAAAACAGAACAAACTGGTTGTTCTTTTTTTCGTTGCCGTTGCACTTCTTCGTCTTTGGAAAGTTCCCGAATTTTTCAGTTTCAACTTTGATGAAGAATACCAGGCAAGTATGGCATGGGAACAGGTAAAAGACTTTCATCCCATCTGGATTGGTGTCAGTGCCTCAAACATTGAGTATTATCTCGGCCCGGGATTTACCTATCTCAATGCATTTCTTTTCAAGCTCTCAAACGGAGATCCCGTCATACTGGCCTGGTTTTCATCGATACTCGGTCTTGTCACAGCAGGGAGTATTTACTACACAGTCAGAGATCTGTTCGGGAAAAAACCTGCATTGATTTCTATGACAATCTACGGTGCATCAGCATTTCTGAACTTTTTTGACCGCCGTTTCTGGAATCCCACTCCGATTCCGATCATCACGATCTGGCTTATTTACAGTCTGATAAAAGGACATAAGGACAGCCGTTGGTATTTGCTGACAATGGCACTGTATGCGGCTTTTTACCATGTGCACCTATCGCTCATGCTGTTTGTGCCGATTATTGCTGCCGTTTTATTTTTTGACAGGAAAAAGATTCAATTGAAAAAATGGCTAAGTATGGCGGGTATTTTTTATACGATAACTCTTCCGCTTCTTGTCTTTGATTTCGTCCACAACTTTGACAATATGCTCGGTCCTATCAAGTATTTATTTGACAAGTCTAGCGGGGCACAGGCGACCACGATGGCGACAATCAATGCGCATGTTCAGAGCATGCTGAACGCGTTAGGCAAAATCTGGTTTATGAAACCGGGAACGACTATTCAGGACGAACACTGTCTGAGTTCTCATTGTTCTATCTCCGAACCTCCGTGGATACTGGTTTTGGCATCTCTGATACTTCTTGGGCTTTTTATCCGAACTGCAATACAGAAAAAAGATCGTAAGCATATCGTTCTTTTGTCAGGAATCCTAACGTATGCCGGTGTTTTTACGTTTTATTCAGGATATGCTGCCGAATATTTTCTACTGGCCTGGTACGTAATGCTGAGTATTGCATTCGGGATCGTCCTTTCGAAGCTTCCGACGAAACTATACTTACCGATTCTGGCTGTTTTTGTCATCGCGAATGGGGTGCTTATGTATTCCTCGAAACAGGAACAGTACGGCCTTCTTACCCGCAAGCAATTGGTGAAGGAAATCATACCGCATATCGGAGATAAGCCGTTTGAGCTCGAGACATATGGGACAGATCCGCGAAGATATCACTCCTATGGTGGCTGGAGATTTTTATTCAAAGTATACGGTGAGACTCCGGAGAGAAGCTTCGCCGATGAATCATTCGGCTGGATTTATCCTGATGAATTAACAGGGGAAAAACCGGTATATCGTGTCGTTGTCACTGACACGATACAATACAAATCTGAGGAAAAACCGACATATTCAGTTAAAAGAGGAGCGTACTACGGGTATGTTTATGAAAATAAATAAGTATGTCCTGATAGGAGGGCTCATTCTTACAGGCCTTCTTATCATGCAGCTTCATAATGTTTTTTACCACCCTCCGGAAAGAGGTTTTGATGCGACGGGACATATGGCATATATCACTTATGTCCAACGGATTCACGCAATACCCACAGCAGCGGAGGACTGGGAATTCTATCAACCGCCTCTTTACTATCTTCTGGCATCACTCATGCCGAATCTTGTTTTAGTCAAATTCCTCGGTATTTTGGCTTACTTTAGTATATTGACGGCGGCATACATGCTCTATAAACATTACTTCAAAGGGCTGGAAACTACTTTGCTTGGCGTTCTTGTAGTCGCAACCTTCCCTGTACTTCTGTACATGTCACTTTCTATTGGAAACGAGTTTTTTTCGACAGCACTAATAACCATAAGCCTTGTCTATTATCTTCTTCACAGAAAACTGACCGATAAGCAAACAATAATCTTAGGGATCCTACTGGCTGCATCTCTGGCCTCAAAAGCAACCTCCTTAGTCCTTATTGCGGCAATAGGCATCGATCAGTTGCTGCTTAATAAAACATGGCATAAAAAACTGATTCCGCTTACGGTACTCATGATTACTACCATCGGTCTGGGTGGAGGATATTACATACGAAACTACATGATATATCAGAACCCCCTCATCACACCTGACAAACTTCCTGAGTTGTTCTTTTTTAAACAACAAATTGTTGAGCGTAACTTCCATTTTTTTACAACACTTCAGGGTTTTCTAACACTGGATCTATTCCAATCCCATCACTATTCATTTCTTTCGGGGACCTATTTTTCCTGGTTTTATGACGCACACAATGTCATAATCCCTGTGCAGGAATTTTCAAAAGCCGGAGCCTTGCTCATATTGCTTTCTATTCCTATATTCGTATATATCCTTGTAGGATTTGTACTGACTATGAAAGCATTTAAAGAAAAAGACAGAATTCTTGTGATTTATACGATTATGCTCCTCGGAAGTTATGTAGCCTACAACATTCATTTGCCTTACTACTCAACAGTAAAAGGATCTTTTATCATGAGTATGGCAGTTCCTTTGGGCTATTTCTTCTTGAGGGCCTGGCAAAAATATCAAATCAAACCGCCATATATGTATGGATATCTTTTTATATACACAGTCCTATTGATTAAAAATCTGTGGATTCTGGATTGGTGGTACTGAGATGCATCCCTATAGTAAAATTATAATATGAAACAAACGATTACCGCGATAATTCCGGCGAAAAATGAAGAGAAAAATATTGAACGCTGTATCAAAAGCTTGAGCTGGTGTGATAAGGTACAGGTTTTGTGGATGGGGGAGGATAAAACCGGTAAAATTGCAGAATCTCTCGGCGCGGAGGTAGTTGAGCGCAACAAGAAAGCTGAATCTGATTTTGTAGCGGTTCAGGAAAATATCAACTGGGCAATAAAAAATGCAACAACTGACTGGATTCTGCGAATAGATGCTGATGAAGCGGTCACGCCAGAACTCCAGCAAGAAATTGAAACGGTTCTTACTACTGACAACAGCCTACAACCTAACAACCTTCCCACCGCCTACGGTGTGCCGAGAAAACAGTATTTTATGGGGGAATTCCTGACCGGAGGGGACTGGGCATATGATAGACTGGTACGCTTATTTCGAACAGACGCTGCAAAATACGATCCGATTGTTGAAGTCCATGAACAGTTTAAAATCACCGGGAATATCGGTTATCTGCAGCACGCATTAGAACATTACTCCCATCCCACTTTGAAAGATGCCATACATAAATTCAACATTTATACCAGCATGGAGGCGAAGCACCTTCAGGTTTCAAGATTTACGGCACTTATGAAAATGATATTCCTGCCGCCATATATTTTCCTGAGATGGATGATATGGCACAAAGGCTTCAAGGACGGTACAAGGGGAGTGATCGCCGGTTTTTTGAGAGGATGGTATGATTTTCTGGTTTATGCAAAATATTTGCAGTTAGTTCTTCTTCCTGACTCCGACAACCTGAGTAAGTCCTAACGGAACACCTCCGATTGCTTCTTCAAATTTCAGAATTGAGTCAAGCACAAAGCGTACAAATCGACTCGGAATTGAATTGCTATAGCGCATTTTTTCATTGATCGATTTATGCAGGACTTTTTCATAAAAAGCATAGACAAAGAACCCGACGACATTCCATTGCGTGGCAAAAGCAATTTCATAATTCCTGTCATCCTCGGGCTTGACCCGGGGATCCATTCCTGAATTATTCCTGGATTCCCGATCGGAGTCGGGAATGACAAATGAACTGATTCCTTTATCAATCCTCTCCAATAGCACCTTCTGATCATATCTTCGAAAATGACCCCACATCTCATCCCGTTTGCCGTAAATCGCTGAATGTCCCGGTACCGTGATAAGAAGCATACCGCCGGGTTTGACAAATGACCACAAACCCTGGATTGCCCGAACATCATCTTTGATGTGTTCGATGACATCCGATGCGATCACCACATCATACTCTTCTTTTCCTTTGAGCTTGGTAATATCGCCTTGTTCGATCATATCTCCTTTCAATACAGGATCTTTTTTCATATTCGCGACCAGTTCCTTTTCAAGTTCATATCCTGCGACCTGAAATCCTTTTGTCTTGAAAAATTTGAGAAATAATCCGTTCCCCGCACCGACATCAAGAAGAGTAGGACATTTATCGTCATCCCGACCAACGTGGAGGGATCCCTCGACTTCGCTCGGGATGACATTATGCGTATCGGGAATGACAGCAAATGTACTTTTAATTTTCGAATACAAAAACCGTGCAAGATTCGTAATTCTGAGGTCATATTGCATGGAAGCAAGCTGATGTTGTTGAGATCCGAGATCTCGATCGGCATTATGAGGTGCGGTCATTTCTCTATTATACTCAAGTTCATACGATTTCATAATCGGAAATTTACCCTTATTTACAGGTCATTAGGTATAATATCCAGATGGAAACGGAAAAAAAACCGCCTATCGGAGAGGTCCATGTTAGCGGAGACATCTTTTTGACCCTGGAGCAACTCAATGCAATTCTGTGGTTCTATGGCAAAAATGCCACACTATCTGATGTCATCACAAGCATTACCGCAATGCCTGAAGAGGCAAGAGAGAATTTTATGGATCAGCTCGTCCTAAGACATCAAAATCCCGATAAACCGCCTCAGGAATAATTGTTATTTCTGTGCGATCTTCTTCTCGTACCGTTGGATATCGGCTTTCACCATCATATCAACCAGTCCCTCAAATGAGACTTTGGGTTCCCAACCGAGCTTGTTTTTGGCTTTGTCAACTTTTCCGCGAAGATGCGGTACTTCGGCCGGTCTCTGGAAACGGGGATCAGTTTTTACATATTGCTCCCAATTCTCAATACCTGCTGATTTGAAAGCGGCTTCGACAAATTCACGAACGGTGTGAGTATTTCCTGTTGCAACGACATAATCATCCGGTGTTTCCTGCTGGAGCATGAGATGCATAGCCTCGACATAATCTCCGGCAAAACCCCAGTCACGGCTGGAATCCATATTTCCGAGTCTGAGCTCATCAGCAAGACCGAGCTTGATCTGAGCGACGCCGTCAGTGATTTTTCTCGTGACGAATTGAATACCCCGAATCGGAGATTCATGATTAAAGAGTATACCGTTGCAGGTAAACATATTGTATGACTCACGGAAGTTCACGGTCATCCAATAAGCGTATACCTTTGATACGCCGTACGGACTGCGGGGATGAAACTGGGTCTCTTCTCCCTGAAAGCCGTCATCATTTGATAATCCGAACATTTCGGACGTTGAAGCCTGATAAAATCGGGCAGTCGGAGAGAAAAATTTGAGAGCATTCAACAGATACAGAACTCCGATTGCATTGACTTCTGTTGTGAGCTTGGCCTGCTCCCATGAAGAACCGACAAATGACTGAGCCGCAAGGTTGTACACCTCGTCAGGACGGATATTTTTTATGACATTGATAAGGGATGATTCATCAGTCAGATCACCCTCGACAAAATTGACATCTTTGGTGACGCCGACGTAGTCAAGATTCTCGAATGAAGGATTGGAGTACCGTCTGATAAGACCGTATACTTTGTACCCTTTTTCAAGCAATAATTTTGCTAAGTACGGACCGTCCTGTCCAAGTATTCCTGTAATAAGTGCTGATTTTGCCATATAACTTTGTAAATTCAATAATGAAACTATTATAGCAAGTTAATCCTGCTTTTGCCCTGCCTGTTTTTGCCGATTTCGCATCAAAACCCTTCCGTTTTCGAACACCTCAAGATCTATATTTTCCAGAACCAGAGGTTCATCACCGTTTTGTCCTAGGAAATTTTTGAAATCGGCTCCAGTGAGTTCAACAGGCGTATTCAGATGGGATTTCAATCTCACATTCCCACGCCACACAGCATCCGGACAAATAAACGCCCCTTCCATGTGAAGCATATCTAATCCGCGAATAGCAGCCCGTCCGAATGTCCTGCGTACGTTTTGAACATCAGCATAGTATCCTTTCTGTACAAGATCTCCTTCCATTCGGGGAATGTGACCCGGCCGCCGATTCTCAAGCATCCACGTATCAGTGTTTAACAGGAAATGATCCGAGCTGCTTTGCACCAAGAAATCGACCGGGAATTTATTCGGCGTGAATGTCTCATCACGATCCTGAGGATTAGTGTTGATAATTTTAAGGAATGCTTTTCCTCCCGATACTTCCTGCCAAATGCCTCCGATAAACTCATTATTCTGAACGGCTTCATTCAGTCTCAGGATAAGAGAACCGAGCGCACCCTCCAGTTGATCAAACTTTTTGCCGTTTTTTTCCTTTGTATTCAGCATAAGTTCGGGAGTGAGTAAAGCATCAAACGCTTCCGCAGTCATTTGATCACGCAATGCATGAAGGAACGGCCGAAGGACCGTTTCGTTCATGAGTGCCGTATTGGTATTGAAATATTGTTCACCTGAGGCATGGGTCCTATCCGAAGGAATAGTTTCACCTTGGATGTCCTGTGCAAGACCCAGCTGCATAAAGAGATCTGTCTGACCGGCTTTCTTTGCCTGGGCCAGCTCGCAGATATCAGGAGTCATTGATCCGTCTCCATGAACTTTTCCGCCGATAATACCGCCTTTCACGTCAGCAGGTGTCCTCGTTGTGGTAATCATGACAATACCGGCTTCCTCTGAGGTATACGCAACCATTTCCGGAGTGACGAAATTATTCGGTCCGTCACCGTTGAAGATTGACCGAACAGTCGGTACTCCCTGATCTTCTGCAGACATAATTTCATGCAACAGCATGACACCTGCCTGCCCGTGCCCTCCGGGAGCAACATGTTCCGTTGAAAACCGTCCTGCTGCCACATCCCATGAAGGCAGATCTCCCTGCTTGAGCCAGCGGCCATTCAGGATGTTGTGCTCCTGAAAATACGGTTCGTACTGATCATATACTGCAGCCATGGCTGGGTGACTGTCGTCATTGACAATCGGTGTCAAAGAAATTCCTCCATAACGACCGGCTTCCGCAATAATGCGATTGATTTTCACTTCAGCAATACTCATATATCCTATACTGCCATCGGCTTGCATATAGGGAAGATACAAATCAGTAGATTTTGATCCTTTTTTCCCGTGAAGAGCTTTTCTGTCAACAACATCTGACATCTCCTGCAGATAATCATCACGAATGACGCTTGACCCTAAGCCTGCATCCATCGGATGAAAACGGACATGCACGCCCTGAGCCGCATGCAGATAGTAATCCTGTCCTTTTAATAGCTCATACGGGACCACCCCAAGTACTTGTGCACGCTCGGATTCGGTCATAAGAGAAGAGGGGATGAAGTTCTCTCCTATTTTCACGTGCTTGTGCTGATGATCCCTTCTCTGGACATCGAGACCGTTGAAATATGCTCTGTCATGAGAGGCCAATTCCGATGTGATTTGAATATCCTGCTCCTGAAGTGCTGTTGACATAAGATATAAAAAACTTAAGATTGAAAGTATGATACTATATGAAATAACATTTGTGAATAGTGTATTTTTTTATCCTGTCAAAGTAGGAGGGATGAGAAGCAGGCAGTAAGTATTGATAGAAAAGGATAATTTACAAAAAAATACTATAAGATATCTTATTTTGAGGCTATTTTTTTCTTACAATTGATAATTTAGACTGTCACAAAAGCTCTTTGCTTATTTTTAAGCTCATTTAAAAACAGCAATTTCCGATTGACATATGAGTACTAAAAGTGTATGATAGTGTATGAAATTTGTTGTTATTTCATATAACATATGACAGAAATCAGAACAATAACTCCCCAGGAAATAACTGCGGGAACCAACGGAAACCATAACGGATATCATCCTGAATATGAAGTTCCCCAGCCTCTTGATGTAGAGGCTTTTTTGGAACGCCACCCGAATTTCGTACCCACACAGTATGACCCGCGTGTGCATGGTGTTGCCATTCAGCAATTCATGTTTCCGGGAGAAGTGACTGATGATACGGCTCTTGTTGATACTAATGTCGGGAACGGTGAGAGACTGTCATACAACGGGAAGTTTTCCCGATTCGAAGAAGAAGTAGCAGAACTTATTATGAGAACGGGTGTATACAATACTCCTGTCGGAGAAGACGGCAAAGGATACAATGTCGCAATCGAGGACCCGGAAGCCGCGGCCATCCGTCAGGCTTCACTTGAAGCGCTCCGAACCGCACCTATTGAAGTAATCGCTCCGTTTGCTGAAGAACCGGAATCTATTCAGGGAGTGATAGGATACTTGTCATCACGCGTCGGAATGGACAGAGTGCATCCTGTAGATGCAGGCATCCATGCCGAGTCAGGAGAACTCGCAAGAGAAACAGGTGCCAATGTATTGAATCAACAGAATATCCTCAAATACGTGGATCTTCAAAAACTTATGGATATTGGAGTGATTCCCCAGATCGACAAACTCAAAGGATCAAAAGGTCTGACTATGTTTGCGGGAAACCTTGCGCTTGCTGCCCAAGGAAAACTGGGAGGATATGTCGCATATCATGATACGGATATCGTAAACCCTGATGAATATGCCGCACTTGATTACCTTGGTATACCGTTTGCATTCCCTGTCGGGGAGATGAACGGAGTGTATATCGGACGAACCGGTGCAGGAAGAAATAACGAATCACTGCAGGGAGAAAATATGCATAACCTAAGTAAACGCAAATCTGCGGAAGTAAGAAGGATCGCACACAATTTTGCGCCGATTATGTGGCCTCTTACCGGAGAACGCATCGTCAAAGGTGATGTTATTGCGAATATGCCATGGCCTGTCGATATGAATATCGAAACGATGATAGACTTCACTCTTGCCGGCTTGAATGCCGAAGCGGGTGAACAGCGTTTGATGCAGGTCGCTAACCCGACTCAAAAAGAAGAAAATCGTGTCAGTACGGACCCGCGTGAATGGGGAATGATTTACGGTTGTGAAAAGTCACTCAGAACTTACTATGAAATGTTTGAAGACACGGGAAGAATGCCTCATCAATGGGGTGTAGAAGATGTTGCACGCTACAACAAAGACTACGGAAATTTCGGAGATAATGTCATGACAAAAGGTGAAATAGTAAATCAGCCGAATACTCTTCAACGCGTCGCTCGCGGAGTCATGATGCCGAGTATCAATCAGCTTATTGAGCTTGGTGTATTCGACATCGAAGGTCTCCGTCAGGAACTTATGCAAAGAAACTAAACTAATTTTTGCTTATACTATCCAATATATGAAACAAGATCTATCCCAACTCAAACTTGACGTCAAAAAGAACATGGCATACACAAAAGGTGCCATTAAACGCCGTGCCAACGGTGCTCTGAAATATGATTATCTTGTCCCCGGAGGCGTTTATGAAGAACAGTGGGACTGGGACGCCTTCTTCATGGGTGTAGCTCTCACATCCGAGATTCCGTCCGAAGCAATTTACCTGAAAAACTGGGCCTTGAATTATATTCTGAACGCACACAAAGACGGAAAAGTCGCAGGATGTATCACCAAAGACGGGGATGATCCGCGTTTGAATCATATGAAACCGTTTTTGGCACAAGGTGCATATATCGCCGCAAAAAATCTCGGAGATTTCTCATGGCTGAAACCGAACTGGTCTGCCATGAAAAAAGTCGTCATGTACCGGGAAAAACACCTTTGGGATAAAAAAAGAGGACTGGCGATGTGGCATGACAGTATGGAATCAGGTGCTGACAACAATGTGGCAGGACACCGGGCAGAGAGTCTCAAAGGCATGGAAAAGGAGCTCGGTACAAAATATGATGCTTTGAGAAAAGAACGGGGAGGATTTATAAAAGAAGACGTTAAAGACTATCCGAAAGGCACAATCGCTTTCCCGGACGTCAATTCGTATACCTACCTTGAATATAAGGCAATGAGTCTTATCGCAAAAAAGATCGGCAAGAAGAAAGATGCTGAGATATTTGCGGAAAAAGCAAAAACACTCAAAAAAAGCATTGAAAAATATCTCTGGAACAAAGAGGATGAGATCTACTACAGTCTGAATACAAAAACGGGAGAACAGATCAAACATATTAGTTTTTCATCGTTCCATCCGATGTTTGCCGGTATCACATCCCAAAAACAGGCAGATGCCATGATCAGCAGATATCTGATGAACGCGAAACACATGCTCTCCAAATACGGAGCACGAACTCTCTCAAAAGCTGACACTCATTACAACAATGTAAATATGCTCAAGCCTCACTCCAACTGGCAGGGACCGGTCTGGCCGATCGCAAACAATATTTATATGTTCGGCCTCATCAATTACGGTCATCAGGAAGAAGCTTTGGAGCTTGCAAAACGAATATCAAAACTCGTGTTATCAGATATCGACAAATCAGGCGGAATGCATGAGAACTATGATGCAGAAACCGGGGAGCCTCTGGCTGCACCGAATTTCGTCAGCTGGAACGTCCTGGTCTTGACCATGATTGAGAATGCTGAGAATATGAGCAATCCCTTCAAAATCTCATAAATACTAATTTATTTTCTCTATGACAGAACACATCGGCTATCGTGCCCCAACAACTTTGCATGACATAAAATCCGGAATTGAGCAATTACATAGCATCAGAAACCCTGATGTCGGTATGCCTCTTCCTGTGAAACTGTTCCATTTGTCACACAGCGCACCGAAAGAAGGAGCAACCCGTCCGGGTATTGATCCTTTGTTTGCTGCATTTGCGAAAGCGTCCGCTTTGGATATGCCGAATGTTGCTGTCAGTATGGCGGATCATTCCGATCCTTCTGCACAGGCTGAAGAATATACTGCCGAAAGACAGGCCATGAATATCACTTTAAATAGAGTACTGGAACGGACTCCCGGCTTTACTCAATCAAAAGAAGCTCATCCGCTTCTTGCCGGAATGACGACCGAAGAACTTATGAAACGTCACGGAGACACGGTCCATATTATGGCCTATCTCAATTCTCATGATGAAGCCACACGATCATCTCTTCGTCATATGGGCATCACTGATCCTGATGAATTTCTGGCAGCACAGGTCGATGAAACTGATTTGGAGGCTGCCGCATTTGTTGATGCGGCTGTCGGATCATGGCTTATAAATAATATTAAACCTCAGGATTTGCTGGTACGCGATGATTGGCCTCCTGCAAACGTCCATCGTGATTTGAAAGGGAACATGGTGCTTGCAGACATCGGGGACAATCACGGAATCGTCCCTTCATTGAAAGCGATACAGGGAATGCACCCGAAATTACAGGAATATCAGTTCAGACTCTTCGGTAACATGCTGACGGGAAACTCCGTCCTGGGTCTTCATACTGATCGTGATATACGAAATATTCTGGAGATTGCAGACCACTTATATATCCCAGAAGATCGACGGGCCGTAATGTATAAACGATATCTCATGCCTCCGAGCTTTATTGAATTCCGACCGACTGAAGAGCTCGGAAAAACTCCGGCTCCTTTTTTGGAAAAAGCAGTTCATGACGGAAAAGTGATCGCACAGGTTGTGGAACGGCTTGATCCGATAAAAGATGACTATACGGCTCTTTCTCATTTTGAAGCAATGATCCGTGAACTTGCCGGACATGAGCAGGGGAGAGAAGTATTGGAAAATCTCCGCATCGGGTGGATCGGCCGGCCGGCACGATTTCCTGAAGGATGGAAATCAAAAAGCATTTACGATGCATACACAGGCGGTATTTCTGCACGACTCGACAGAGTAAATGCATTATTTAGAGAAGTGATGCAGACTGAAGATGATTTTATTCTCGTACACCGCGATGCAGCGGGAAACTTGAGCGGTTATCAACACGACAAATTGAAAACTGAAGTGTATCCCTTCTCGGATATCACATTCCAAGTCGGACAGGAAGGACTTTGCCAAACTATCCAGGAAGGCGTTCTCACGAAAACTTTCGGTATGGGAACTCCGGGGTTGACTGTGGTCTCCGATCGCGTCGGTTTTGCCGAAAAAGCGACCGAACAAGGTCTTGAGAATACGCATGTCATTTCCGATATGAACCGCCCTGACGGCTTTATCAATGCATTTGTCAATGCATATCAGCAGGCTCTGGTGCTCAGGAACGGTAACGCGAATTTGCGCGATGCAATGACTGCACAACTCAAGGGATATTATGATACATTGTGTAAAGATACGTTCTACGGCACGGCTATTGATACATTAGTAGAAGTTGAACGATCAAAACAAAAATGAAACAAATCACTCTGAATCTGATCAACCGGAAATCAGTCCCGAAAGACAAACAACAACAGATTGAGTATATCCGAAAATATTACGGTAAAAGCATTTTAACCAATAAAAAGGATCACGGCCTGCAGTTCGGGTTACCGCATCCGTATCTTGTCCCTGACTGTGATTTTTTTACGGAATTTTTCTACTGGGACACGTTCTTTATGGTTGTCGGACTTCTGAAATTTAAAGAAGGAAAAAAGCTTGCGAAAGGAATCATACAAAATTTCACTTACGAAATAGAGCGTTTCGGTCGTATCCCGAACAACAACGCATATTATTCGCTGTCACGCTCTCAGTCACCGTACTTTGCACTTACGATCAAAGAGTATCTGAGGGTGTATTCGAAAGATATCAAAGCTCCCTGGATACAAAAAGCAGTACAAGCTGCCGAAAAGGAATACAACGACATGTGGACCTCAGATGATATCCGAAACGCCAATTACCGTACAGAAACAGGTCTTTCACGTCACTGGGATATTCACGGTGACCTGCATATTTTTGCGGAATACGAATCCGGCTGGGACACAACGAGCAGATTTTTGAATCGCTGTATGTCCATAAATCCGATTGATCTGAATTCGCAACTGTATCTATACGAAGAATTTTTTGAGTGGTATCACAAAGAGACAGGGGATACCAAAGCATCACAATCATGGAAAAAGAAAAAGCAGCATAGGAAAAAACTGATAAATGAATACTGCTGGAATGAGAAAGACGGGGTGTTTTACGACTATGATGTTGAAAATAAAAAGCAGACAGGATTCCTGTCATCAGCGTCGTTTTATCCGCTCTATGCCGGAATTGCGACAGAAGAACAGGCCGAAAGAACAGTGAGGAAACTTCTGAAAAGCCTTGATGCAGAAGGCGGTCTGGCAATCACTCAGAAAGTAGACAAAAAAGCATCATATATCAATCAGTGGGATTATCCGAACGGTTGGGCTCCGCTCATGTTTATCGCATACCACGGCATGAAGAAATACGGATTTGAAAAAGAGGCAGAAACCGTTAAAAGCAAATGGGTGGCATTATGCGACTATTGGTACAAAAAAGACGGATGTTTTTATGAAAAGTACAATGTCGCCGATATCAAATCTGACGTGATCTCCAAAACACCGCGGAGACGCGGTTTCGGGTGGACCAACGGAGTATATCTTGATTTTGTGCTGGAATAACTCAAACGACAATTCCTGCGCCTTCTGACGGCAGGAACGGGATGTATTCGAGTCCCGGGCCGTATGATGTATTCAGTTTCTGCTGAAATGAGTCCATGTGATCATTGCGGACCAGTGCAAGAGCAATGGCTGAAAATCCGCCTCCCATATTGCGCATACCTATGACTCCTTCAATCATTCTTCCCTCAGTAACAAGTTTTGTCAGTTCAGGCGTCTCAGCATCGAGTTCATACAACTCCAGAGCACTTTTTCCCGACGCTGTCAGGATCTCACCGAACCGCTCCATTTCACCGTTTTCAAGAGCGTGCACGGCATCAAGAACACGCTGATTTTCATATACGATGTGCTCCACACGCATTCTCATCTCAGAATCGGTTTCTTCAAGTTTATCTTTACAGCTTTCAAACTCCTGGACACTCACATCACGAAGTGAACTGACTTCTTTTCCGAGCATTTTAGCAAGAATCGGTACGCTTTTTTCACACTGTGCACGACGTGCAGGATATCCGCTGGTACCGAGATTGCGTTTTACATCCTTATCAACGATTACGACAAATGTCATGTCGTAGGCAGACAAGTCTGCAGGGATTTGCTTCATGTCTGAGATGGGCATATCTCCTTTCGGCTGAAAATCTAGGAATAATAAATGATCTTTCTGACATAATCCCGAGGATGCCTGATCCAAGAAGCCGCAGGGAATGCCGATGAGATCACCGTTTTCTGCTTTCTGACACATATGAGCTTTCTTCACCGGATCCATCTCGATGCCTGTCAGATGCATTATGCCCGTCGCAAGAGACAGCTCAAGTGCGGCGGAGCTTGAAACACCGCCTGAACTCGGAACATCACTGTCAATGAGGATATCCATACCCGGTAGATCAGGCCTCACCTTTATAATTTCACGGAGTACGCCTTTGATGTAGTTTAGCCAGTTGCCGTGCTCACCCTTTTGCATCCCGTCAAGTGAAAACTCAGCCGGTTCTTCAGCATATCCTGCTGATGCGACACGGATCATGCGGTCATCCCGTCTGGCAAGCATAGTGACCGTTTTTCTTGCGATAGCGGCAGAAAGTGCATATCCGCTGTTGTAATCCGTATGATTACCGATAATTTCCGCCCGTCCCGGTGCCTGAGAGATGACTTCAGGGTCTTTGCCGTAGAGAGTCTTAAATGTTTGTTTTGCCTGATCAACGTTATTCATAGAGTGAAATAATTGTTAAATATTGATATGACAATCACTTTTGGGTATTCTGCAGTCTGTATAGTCTCGAATTATAAGAATAGTAAACGGTATTCTCTGCAGGGTTTGCTGCCACAGCAAATGATGCCTGAAAATCATCTTCAGGCGGGGGGACAAGCTGAACGGCAATCTGCTGGAGCAGTTCCATATTCTCAGAACGTTTATAACTTGCAGGAGACCCTCCGACAATCCCTCCATGAACTATCCCTTTTTTTATAAGACCTTCCAGTTCCGGCGGGAAAATCCGTTCATCGGAATGAAATACATACATTCCTTTTCCGTCTTTCGTGTATGTGACACCGGCAAAACAAGGATTTGCACCGAATGTGAGAGCTGGAGTGAACGGATCCTTGGAGATACTTCCCATATTCACGTCAGCAAATCCTGAAGCTTTACATTTATTGAGAAGACCAAAATAATCCTGTTCTGCAACAACACGGGGGACAATAATTTTACTGTCAGGACGCACAATTATACCTTCGGGAGAATCAACCATATTTGAGAATAAACTGCTAAAACTATACGACAAAAAAAATGAATAGTCAAAAGATTTCATATCAGATATGATAAAATGATCTTCATGGATGATTTTCATGTAGTAACATACAAAAACTCCAAACTTCAGCTTGCACCAAAGTACGGCTGCAATCCCAATATCCTCATTCTCAATGGACAAAAAGTGCTTGACGGAAACGAAACGGAAGAGCTTTTAAAAGAAGACTATATTTGTAAAGGAGATTTCCTGGCACCTTTCCCGAACAGAGTCTGTGACGGGATCTATACATTTGAAGGGGAGACGTACCAACTATATCCGAACGAAACGGCCCGCGGCCATGCCCTTCACGGTTTTCTGATGAAAAAAGCATGTGAACTCGTATCACAGGATGAAAGAGCGGAGAGTACCGTTGCAGTATTCCGCACGACGTTTATCAAAGGGGAGTTTCAGGGATATCCGTTTGATCTTGAGATGACCTTGACATTTACATTGAAAGAAACCGCTCTCGATATTGAAATAACGGCAAAAAATACCGGCACAACCAATGCTCCTTACGGGATCGGCTGGCATCCGTATCTGACTGCAGGAAAAAAAATCGATGACTGCAAACTCAGGATTCCGGCCAAAAAAATCATGGAAGTCCGGACGGATAAAGAGCTTATCCCGACCGGAAAACTGCTGGAAAATGAGTTCGGACCGGAACTGAAAACAATCGGAGCGACTCAGCTTGATACCTGCTTTACCGACCTTGTTGATCACACAGTGAAGTTTGAAAATATCGAACTTTGGATGGAGGAGAGCATGCAGTATTTTCAGAGCTACACACCTGAAGAACGCCTGTCTATCGCAGTTGAGCCTATGAGCTGTGCACCTGATGCATTCAACAACGGACTCGGACTTATCACTTTAGAACCCGGTAAAAGCATAAGTCATCAGTTCGGTATCAGACTCGTATAATTACCAGTAGAGTATAATAACGAGAAGCAAAATTCAATGATGTGTATTGTCATGCTCAACCACGATTCAGCATCCAGCATTAATTCTGGATTCCGGATCAAGTCCGGAATGACATGAATGACATTACCACTATTAATTACATTTCACTATGAATATTCAAGAGCTAACACAAATCAAAAATAACTTCGTCCAGGAACTGGAGACGGGAAGAGACAACGGAGGAAGCTCGCTTCCTTTTATCAGACACCAGCTCGCAACAACTTCCATAGTTGAACCGAACGGCATTTTTCAAACCCTTGTCATCGGCGGGAGCTTCTATCAAAAAGCCAAAATGAAAAAGATAAACGGAAATATTCAGATTATTGAACATGATCAGGGCCCTCAACCTCCGTTTTTATCAAAACAGGATCTTCTGACATTTATCGAAGGACATATTGATCCTGAAGTAACGGTAGTAGCTTTGAATTTTGCTTATCCGATGACTCCTGTCTCCCGTGACGGGATCCTTGACGGAACACTTCAGTCAGGTTCCAAGGAAAATACGTTTGAAGGACTGGTCGGACAGAATGTCGGAGAAGAAATTGAAAAATACATGGCTGAAAAACATGATCGCACGATCCGTGTTTCGGCGGCCAATGACACTATTTGTCTTCTTCTTTCCGGTCTGATCCACCATGAATGGGATGCCATCTCCGCCGGTATTGTCGGTACTGGTTTAAACTTTGCCATATTCCTTGATGAACACACAACAGTCAACTTAGAATCAGCAGCATTCAGCAATTTTCCTCAATCCGAGGCCGGAAAAGATATTGATCAGCAATCAGCCGCTCCGGGAGATGCTTTGTATGAAAAAGAAATTTCAGGTGCGTATCTCTACAGACACTTCAACTTCGAAGCAAAAAAGAGAGGTTTGGACGTAAGGGAAATTGAATCTACCAAAGAACTGGATGCCTTGATCAGAGATGCAAATCCCGATATTTCAGGTCTTGCACGCGAAATCTTGAGACACTCGGCGGAGCTTGTAGCAGCTCAAATTGCAGGAATTCTTGAGTTTTCAAAACGCGATCTGGTATTCATCATGCAGGGAAGCTTGTACTGGAAAGGAAATCAGTACAAAGAGATAGTAGAGCAGCTTGTCACACAGCTTTGTCCCGAATATAAAGCATCATATGAAAATGTGCTCCACAGTGATCTTTTTGGAGCTGCAAAACTGGTTGGATAATCAATCCATTCTCGCTGCAATCCGTGCCAGTACCTCATCACTTACGGGAAACGCCTGTTCTAATTGGAACGGCGGTTCTGCCGTGTACATCTCACGAGCCATGACATGGGGATTGTTGATATCTCTCCAAAGTCCCGCCTGATAATCACGCAGTATTTTTGCAGCTGCATAATTCGAGCCGAAACGGGCAGCAACGCCGACTGAAGGTACCGATTGTGTTTTGTGAAGAGTTATTGCTTTTGAAAGGATCTGCGCAATCGGTCCGTTTACGTCATACGGCACGAAAAAATTCGGTTCTACATTTTTTCCTCCTGACCAGACACTGTAGAGTAGCTTGTGTAATGGTTTGCCCCTTTTTTCATATCGAAAAGGAATATTCGGATGAAAAGCCGGATCCTGACCCCAGCCTGTCGCAAAATCCATCACCCGTGCAGTCGCATTGTGGTCAATATGAGCATCAACTGCCGGATCATTGAAAGGATAGGCGACAATATCCGTATCATACAATCTCCCGATCGCCACGCCGAGAGGCCGTAATATCTCATTATTATCCCAAAACCATTCAGGCATTCCCGGCGTCCCGTCAGGTTTTACCAGGATATCCACACTGTTGATACCGACGAGTTTCGCACTTCTCAAGGTCTCGGCAAGCCGCACGACGCTCCCTTTTTTTTCATCAAATCCGTGATCCATCCGTCCGGCAGAGCCGACCGTAAATTCAAGGGCACGGACATCATCACCGCGGGCGGCAGCCGCGACTGCAAAAGCACCCGTTGCAATGACTTCGTCATCACAATGAGGAGAGGCAAGGAGTACTTTTTGTGAGACATGTCCTTCGACAGGCTTTCGTAATTCAGCTGTCCGGAACGTTCTGATAGAAAATTCTCCGTAACCCGGAATTTCGATAAGGGGAGTATCCGCCCCTTCATTTTCAATATTTGTAGGAGTTTCTTCAATTTCCACAAGACATTGTTCATAATAATCCCGAGCCTGTTCAGATGTCTGAAATGCAAAAGAATTTGTGACATCAAAATCTTGGGGGAGAATCGGCTGCGTGTGAAAAAATTCACTCTTGTTCATTTGGCTGACAGTATAGCACGGATTGTATGAAATACTTGCAGTTTCTTATAAGTATGATACTATATGAAAACTATGGGAAAAGAAGCGAATTTAAACACAATTCACGGTACCAGTTCCCTCATGCATGAGGGTGCTATATCCGCACGTTCTGACGTGATCGATTTTGCAAAGTCAGGCATGGGCGGGATAACGGGAGGTACCGCACCTGCTGTTGAGACTGAAAGCAGGGTAAATGCCCAGCTTGATTGGAAAACATACAATCTTGACAGTCCGCATCCTGTAAACGGATTCGACGGCTATCCCGAACTGCCATATGACATTCTTGCATATGACAGACCCGTCAGGGAAGACGGAGAAATCATGACACAGGATGAGATGATCGAGGCATATCAGCGTGACGAACAATGGATGGCACAGCATGTTGCTGACCGTCAAAAGCCGGGTAAACATATCATCTTTGCCCATCACACCGTCAGTACCAACCTGGAGCCTGTCATTCAGCGCGAAGCGGGAACACGGGACGATACACGGATTGTGGCCCGTTTCCATTCACCGCTTCTTGCCACAACCCTTCTTACTGATCCTGAGTCATACAATACAATGTATCCGGGGAAATACGGTGAAGAATTGTGGGAAGCTCAGGCTGAGACACTTCAGGATATGGATCTTGTCGTTTTTTCGACCGAAACAGAACGTAAAAAAAGTGTTGAAGCAGTCCGGCAATTCGGTCTTATGACAGGTGAAGATGCTGAAAACCGTTTTGTGACATTGCCTATTCCTCTCAATCTCTCACAGTTCGAGCCTGACACAAACGGCAGTAAACGTAGGGAACATGTCGCAAATATCAATATGCATCTTCAGCGCGCACATCAAAACGGCGTGACACATCTGCCGCGTACGGCAGTCGGGGAAGACGAACAATTATTCGGCTATATTGGACGCTTTGACCACGAAAAAGGTATCTGGGATTTTATTGATGCTTATGCAGAATTTCTGCATGATGCCCGATTCGGAAGTATAAAACCGCCCACATTTGTTGCATTCGGAGGACTTGCCAACAAACCCGGAATCATTGACCGTCATCAGCTGACACTTGAAAAGATCCGTTCACTTCCTCCCGAACTTCAACACTACATTTTACTGCCGCTTACTCCGGCTCCGCATCATGAAGTGGTACACGGATTCGGTATGCAGGTGTATCCGTCATTTTCGGAAACCTTTAATATTTCCGAAAAACAGGCACGGGCAGCGGGGAATCTGGTCGCAGTTTCGGATATCATTGCACATCGCGACACCAACGGACCTGATACCGCTTTGATGTTTGATCCGAGACAATCACGTCACTATGAACAGATCTTCAGAGCCGCAATGTTCCCGCAGGAGTTTGAAGATGTACGGCGTATGGGTCAGGTTCATGCACACCGGACCTTCCGCGATACTGAAGTTTGTGAACAGCTGGTCGGTATCCTCAATGAAAAATTCGAAGATTTTATGGCCAAACCGAGACATAACGGATATTATTGATGTTGAATTACATACAAAATCGGGGTATTCTGTAAAAATATGACAAATATCACACAAACAGGATATGAACTTTCAGTAAAATACCTTCTTCAGAATCAGACTGAGTACGGAATGGCAGCGGCAAGACCCGTCGGAGACATGGAAAAGGGCACCTATGCATCACTTTTCCCGCGTGATATCGGTGTTTCGACGCTCGGTATGCTCGCTTCGGACAATGATGAACTGATCGGTCTTGCCAAGAAATCTTTGGAAAATCTGCTTCCTTCACAGTCCGAAAGAGGACAGTTTCCGCAAAATTTTGTACCCGAAAAAAATGAAATTCACTGGTGGATGCCGGGCACTATTGACGGCACTCTCTGGTGGTCAATAGCTTTTTTGGAGTATGTCAAAAAAACGGATGATCAGGAGTTTTACAATAAACATAAAGAACGGTTAGAGAAAGCCTTCAACTGGCTTATTTATCAGGATACGAACAATGACAAACTCTTGGAACAGGGAGAATGTGCCGGCTGGGATGATGAAATGCCGAGACAGGGCACCGTCCTGTATACCAATGCCCTCTGGTACTGGCTTGTCAAACTCCGTGTTGAGGTTGAAAAAAGAAATGATTATCAGGAACTTGCAAAAAAAATTCATGAAGGAGTAAATACCCTTCTGTGGGTGCATAAATCTGATGACCGCGGATCCAATTACGTGCCGTCAAACGGATACTCCACAGAAATGGTGTATGCATCTACAATGATCGAATACTCCAATGCCCAGGCAGTTTATCTACCGTATTATCTCGGATACTCATCACACCGTTCTTTTGAAATGCGCTGTGAGACATACGGAAATATCCTTGCCTGTCTGACAGGACTCGCAGATGAAAAGCAGGCCGAAAAGATAACTGATTTCGTCATACGATCCGGTGTAAACAATCCATATCCCGTCAAAGTCATGTATCCGCCGATCTATCCCGGTGAACCTGATTGGAGATCATATATGTCAAAAGGAAGACAAAATTATCCGTGGCAGTATCACAATGCCGGAATCTGGCCGTATGTCGGCGGATTCTGGGTCACCTGGCTTGCGAAGTACAACAAAGAAACGGCAGCAAAAGAACTTGAAAAACTGGCAGAAGCCAACAAAGTCAATGACTGGGAATTCAATGAATTCCTCCACGGACAACTCGGCACGCCGATCGGTGTCCCGTACCAGTCCTGGAACATGGCCATGTACATCAAGGCCTATAAATCATTCGGGGAGTAAGACCTGATTTTTGCGAGCACAGTAATCAAAATTTGTGAATGAAGTGTATCCTGATCCGCCAACTGGCGGAGAGTTCAGGATGACAAACAATGGTATTCGACAGCAGATACCCTTTTTCTGCTGCATAGGGATTCCCCGATTATCAAGAGGGAGGGCTCCTTCGGCAGCCAAGAAAACAGGGTATCAAGGGAGAATACCGATAAACACACTCTGAACAAATTTTCGGTTACAAGCGATCTTTTATTTTTTAACCATTTTATGAACATCAAAACCTTTTCAACCCACGAAGAACTATCCGAACAAAGTGCCCAATACATCTTTGAAATCATCCAGAAGAAAATAGGAGAGACCGGCACATTCGTCCTCGGACTGGCCACCGGAGCAAGCCCCCGTCTCATGTATCAGAAACTCATTCAAAAACTCGGAACATCAGATCTCGATCTTTCCGGACTTCACACATTCAATTTAGACGAATATTATCCGATCAGACAGGGACATCCCCAAAGTTACTTCCAGGAAATGTATCACGGCTTCTGGAAACCGCTTCATGATCTCAATCAGAGTTTTGAGATAACCAACGGACACATCCTCAACGGAGAAGCACCGAATCCCGATATGGAATGCAGGATTTATGAAAAGATGATTCAGAAGACCGGCGGTGTGGATCTTCAGGTTCTCGGACTCGGTATAAACGGCCACATCGGATTCAACGAGCCGGGATCGGCCGGCGACACCCGTACCAGACAAATTGACCTCACACCCGAAACCCGGGAAGCCAACAAAAAATACTTCGGTGATGATTTGGAAAAAGTACCTGAACACGGAATGACAATGGGTATCGGCACTATTCTCGAATCAAAAGAAATCGTCATGATCGTGACAGGGGAGAAGAAAAAGGAAGTGTTTGAAAAGCTGCAGCGATTATCAGCACCGACGGAAGACATACCGGCAAGTTTTCTCCTCAATCATACGAAAACGACATTCTATAGTGACCTTGCATAAAACCGTTAGAATACATTTGTTTCGTGCTACAATGAGGGGATGATTAAAAATGCGACGACCTTCTTCAAGGATCCAACAAGCCAGCATGTCATCATCAATACACTCGGAAATTATCTGAATGTCGGTTTCACCGCTTTTTTTGCTCTCATTCTTGTCCGTATCCTTTCACCTTCACAGTACGGAGTACTCAGTGTCCTTTTGGGAATTGCGTATGTTTTGGCAAATGTGCTTGAGTTCGGGACTACTGCAACAATCTATTCGACTGTCCCGTCTTTATACGGTAAAAATGACAAGCAAATGTACAGCTTTATAAAAAGTACATTCTTCTTTCAGTCTTTGTTTTCGTTTGTCGTGATCGGGACGCTAATTGTGCTTTTCCCCTGGCTTGACAAAGTATTTTTTAAAACAGGGGCACCGATTGCAGACCTGTATCTGACGGCCATATCCGTCCTGCTTTTCATCTGGCAGAACTTCCTGACGAATATTTTATTTGCGGCCAAGCGGTTTCTTCGTGCCAATCTTTATATCAATGCCGCCAATATCATCAAAACCGCTTTTGTCCTGCTGATTGCATATTTCGGAAAAATCAATGTAGGCATGGTCATTTTTGCCTTCGGGGTACTCGGTCCTTTGACATTTTTTCTCTTGATGTTCTGGAGAAACAAGAAATTGACTCGTGAAATGAAGGCAGCACCGATCAGAAAAGAGGAGTTTAAGTTCAGCTACACGATGAAGTATTTTGTCGCATCTCAATTTTACAATCTCGGACTTCGGATGGATCTTTTCCTTCTTTCTTTCTTCGGATTGCGGGAACAGGTCGGATACTACGGTCTGGCACAAAAAATCATTCTGACAATTATTGCCTCGATTGTCAGCATTTCTCAGGTGCTTTCGCCCCGATTTGCAACGATTAAAACCCGCAAAGAAGCCTTTAGGCAGATGAGAACCGGACTGGTATATATGCTGTTGCCGACAACCGTTTTTATCGCTCTTTATTTTACTCCGGATTTTATTTTTGAGCTGGTATTTACAGGCACTTTCAAAGAAACGGCGGCAATAACCCATATTTTAGCCCTTCCGTTTATCCTGAATGCCCTGGGGACAATCCCGAATTTGTTTTTGTTGTATACCGTGAAGAAGCCGGGGTATATTCTGGTTTCAAATATTCTGTTTTTCCTGATTATTAGCGTCGGATCGTATCTTATGATTCCTCAGAAGGGGATGTACGGACCGCCGCTTGCAATTTTACTGGCTTTTATCGTCGCGGTCGGGATACAGGTCTTGGCCGTTTGGTGGGAACAAAAGGGGATGGATCGATAGAGAGTGCTGTATCTTCGAGGCCGTTTAATGCAAGTTTGGCTGCAGTCATACCTTCAAGCAGATTGAGACCCCAATCAAGAGCCTGATCATCACCGGCCTCCTCACCGATATCAAAAGCCTCAACAAAGAGATCTCCCCGAACGATGCTCCAGCCTGCAAATCGCTTGTTTTTATCTTCTTTCTCAAATACGTGCACTCGGGTTGCACCGCCGTACTGACGTGCGGTCATTTCATAACCGATCTCCGTTCCTTCCATACTTCTGAAAATGAGTCTGTCTGAAAAGGGAAAAGTTGTATAAAAAGCAGGCAGAACTATTCCTTTGAAATCAGCCGTCCCGATGCGGTGAATAGGGGAGAGACTTGTGCCGTTTAGGCTTGCTACATGCAATGAAGCTGCATCAAGCATTGTTGCTGCTGTACCGAATACTGTTTGATATCTGTCCAGGTGATCGCCGAAGCGAAAAGATTCTATTCCTGTCCTGAGCATGGTGTAGTACGGGCCTTTGTGTTCGAATCCGATATACATAGGCTCTAGACTAGCAGAGTAGTGCTAAACTAGAGGTATGGTTTGTAACAATAGGCCGATATCAAAATACAAGAGAAAAAGATACTATGGTGTTTTGCACACGATCTGAGTGCTACACAGACCTCTGGTATTTTGGGTCTCAACCGCAATACAGTCAACAAATATTACAATAATATTCGTCAACTCATATATCATCACCAAGTGCACCAGATGCAACGATATGTTGGTGGTGAGATAGAAATTGATGAATCATACTTTGGACCTCGAAGGATGAGAGGCAAGTCAAGTAAAAGAGGTCGTGGGACGTCATTTAAGCAGGTAGTATTTGGGATATATGAGCGTCAAGGACGTGTATTTACTCGTATCATTCCAAACTGTAAAAGAAGAACGCTACATGCTGTTATGAAGGGAAAGATTGACTTGAACAGTACTGTATATTCAGATTCGTGGAGCGGATACAACGGACTTGTTGATGTCGGGTATGACAAACATTTGAGAATCAATCACAAGAAAAATGAGTTCTCAAATACAAAAGGGGTCCATATCAATGGCATAGAGTCATTCTGGTCCTTTTGTAAAAGACGTCTCGTTAAGTTCAATGGTGTAAGAAAAACTTTCCATTACACTTGAAAGAGTGTGAATGGAGATGGAGCAAATCCCCATCGATCCTTTACAATGAACTATTACAAATTGTTAATGTGCTAGTCTAGAGCCATACATATTAGCATTTTTTCCATCTCTCGAAGGTAAGCTCTCGAAACGGAACTACTTCACGACATAGATTATTACCTTGTAGAATTATACTATAATTTATGCCGTGAATATCTGAAGTGTACGGTATGACTATCATATCTTCTTCCTGATATTCGCCGTATACAATGTCCCGTAGAGGCTTAGTTCTGATTGAGTCAGCATAGTATGTGAGAGGATCGGATGATGACTCGATCATGTATATGGGCTTTGTTTCATTTTTCAGAGAAAGCGCCAGCAGCTTCCAGTCCTCACGATGGAACTGAGGGACAAGGAGATAAAGAAATGACCAGGCGATAAATCCCGCTACAATCGCATATTTATACACATCAGATTTCAGCCTGGATGCCGATACTCCCAGAAGTATGCTCAAAAATACAAGAAGGAACTGGAAACGGAAATACTGCAAAAGCGGAGAAATGAATGAAAATACGGTACCGAGCAGGAGCGGTGTGAGGAAGAAATACGCCAATGTCATCCCAGGCTTGACCTGGGATCCAGCTCTTTTTTTTACTAGATTCCGGATCAAGTCCGGAATGACAAGAAGAGAGGCAAGATAGAACGATAACAATGCCCATACTCCTGCAAGAATATAATATACAACTTTCGGTTCAAAACTGATACGCCCTGAGGTGAATTTGATCGGGATGAGAATGATATTTTTCAGAGATACGGTACCGAGTACCAATGACCAGTTTTTGACGGCTTCAAGCGCCGTTTTTGAGCCGGTGTACTGCGTATAAAGAAGCGGGAAGACGACGGTGATACTGGCCAGAACAGTGGTGACCGCCGAGACAAGGAGCGGATATTTTTTGTGATAGAGAAGATAGAGGATGACTGCTCCGATGTAGAAAATGCTGGCATAGAATGTCAAAAACATGGCACCAAGAGTGAGGTGAAAGTAAAGGCTACTGTTTGGGACTTTCCGTGTCATGAGAGTCAGAAGATAATAAAAGTTGGCGGCAACGAGGAAGGTGACAAATGCATACATCCGTGCTTCCTGTGCATAATAGACAATAAGGGGGTTGAAGAGGAAAAAGACGGCGCTGAGCACTGCCGCTCCGAGTCCGTGCTCCGTGGCGGGAAACAGTCTCCGTGCTGCTTTGTATACAAAATATCCTGCTGCCACGCTGAATATCACGCTTGGCATCCGGAGAGCAATTTCTGAATAGCCCAAAAATGATGTCCATATGTCCATGAAAAGATAATAGAGAGGCGGATGGAAATCGGCAGGGGAGAACTGTGTAACAATTTCCCAGAATGAATATCTTTGGACCGTGACAGCGGTAGTGGCCTCATCAAGCCAGAGTGACTGATCGAGATGGATGAGACGGATCGCGAATGCGGATATGAGAAGAATCCAGATATGAAATTTCTTAAAAAACGCTGTCATCTTACCTTCATTGTAGCATGTCGCAAATAGCATTGTCATTCCGAGCGTAGTCATGGAATCCCTTTTCCTGTCATCCTCGGGCTTGACCCGGGGATCCAGATGTTATCTCACTATCCCACCGACCGCACGATGCCAGAAGACTTTTTCGCCTTTGTAGGATATCTCTTCATAGCCGTAAAAATCATGGATATCGCCTTCCTGGGTGTAAGTATACTTCCAGTCTCCATCCGTGAATTCATGCGGCCCCCGCAGTGAATCAAATCCTTCCTCATCCTGAGAAAGGGCTTTCTTCAGGTACTCGAATGTCTGATCGGAAAGATCATCTTTCCCGTCGACCATCCCGCCTCCGTATCCCGACCACCAGATCGGTTTTTGTTCGTAACGAACAATCTCCTGACCGCCGCTTCGGGCATGTCCTGAGTAACTATCACGATAGGAAAGGGGAGATTCTTCATACACAAGCTCGAAAAACCCCGGCCGCTCCGGATGTTCTTCGTAACTGCCGCCACCGGCATACGTCGCCTTCGCCGCACGATCGACAAATTCAAAGAGATGCTGTTTGGAGATCATATACGTAAATGGTATCAGAAAAGGTAGCGAGACAAAATTTTCAAATGACGCTGACTCAATAAATACGAAATTTTGGACCAACTATAATAAGAATATGAAATTCCAAAAATATAAGCAAAGACTTATGGTCTGGTTCAGTAGTAAAGATATTCTAAATTTAGTACTGTCATCGGATATAGAATCAATAGTTCACATATTTAGAAAAGAGGTAAAAGATCGAGAACAAGATATAAAACAGATAATGGCCTCTAGTGCAAATGACAGAGATAAGCATGAGTTGTGGATAGCTATATTTGGACTTACACAAGAATTTAATAATGATTGTGAATTCGGTTTTTACTTAAAAGACTCATTTCGCCTAAACCAAACAGAAATCACCTCATTTGAGGATCTAAAAGAACAGAAAACAGACCCACCAGATATTCTAGTTAAAACTCCAGAAGGAATATTTGAATTTGAACTAAAAAGATATCGTCAGTCAATAGATAAAGAATCTTTAGCAAAGTTTATTCGTAACAAAGTACTTCGTTATTCTGATCCTTACAATTTTTATATAGTAATTCAACCATCATCAGATAATGCAATATCACTTAAAGTTTTTGAAGAGCTGCATGAAGAATTAAATAAACTCTTTTCAAAAAGAAATGAAATTGGGCGGATCTGTTTTTCGTGCAACGTTGATAGTGAATATTTACTCTCAATTCACGTATATCCGAAATTCCATATATATAAAATCCCATATGTTAAAGGTTCGGATCAAGTTAAAAAACTCTGAAATATGCTGCAGATCTAAAAACCTGTTAGCTCAGCACGAAAGATTTTGAAATAAAAATTTAGGCTCTAGACTAGCAGAGTAGTGCTAAACTAGAGGTATGGTTTGTAACAATAGGCCGATATCAAAATACAAGAGAAAAAAGATACTATGGTGTTTTGCACACGATCTGAGTGCTACACAGACCTCTGGTATTTTGGGTCTCAACCGCAATACAGTCAACAAATATTACAATAATATTCGTCAACTCATATATCATCACCAAGTGCACCAGATGCAACGATATGTTGGTGGTGAGATAGAAATTGATGAATCATACTTTGGACCTCGAAGGATGAGAGGCAAGTCAAGTAAAAGAGGTCGTGGGACGTCATTTAAGCAGGTAGTATTTGGGATATATGAGCGTCAAGGACGTGTATTTACTCGTATCATTCCAAACTGTAAAAGAAGAACGCTACATGCTGTTATGAAGGGAAAGATTGACTTGAACAGTACTGTATATTCAGATTCGTGGAGCGGATACAACGGACTTGTTGATGTCGGGTATGACAAACATTTGAGAATCAATCACAAGAAAAATGAGTTCTCAAATACAAAAGGGGTCCATATCAATGGCATAGAGTCATTCTGGTCCTTTTGTAAAAGACGTCTCGTTAAGTTCAATGGTGTAAAGAAAAACTTTCCATTACACTTGAAAGAGTGTGAATGGAGATGGAGCAAATCCCCATCGATCCTTTACAATGAACTATTACAAATTGTTAATGTGCTAGTCTAGAGCCAAATTTAATGTAAATTCTAGTCAACTTTAGGTTCCCTCTTGAATATCTTAAAAATACTTTCTAAAAACGAGTTGAAAAGTGACATTCCCCATTTAAAATGGTAACTTCTCCAATCTTTACAGAGGTAAAAGGAAATCTCCGCGGCCTATACCCTCTGTTATCCATAACACTGATTTTGGCTTTACCTGATGCAGTTATTGTTTGTGAACCATGATCGGATAGCATTTTCCCTACATTTACATTTTTACCACTGATTCCTTGTGATCCACTTTTTAATTTATTCATTGCTTTTCTCCTTATTTTTATTTTTTGATTTAATTTCTCCCGAAAAATCTATTTTCTCTCCGTAAATAGAAGTAATTCCAGGATTTATAATCATTCCACTACCTTTAATTTTTTTAGCCATAATTACAACTATAGGTAACTTCGCCTCTGGTACCCCTGCATCATTAATATAACTTTCTGTTCTTCCATATCTCTTTAGCTTAAACCAAATAATTTGATTAGATAAAACTTTTGTTATCTCCATATCAACACCATTCCCGATAGGATCAAATAACTCAATATAGTCTGGTAAGCTTTCTTGAGAATGGTTTAAATATCCACTCAAAGATTTTCCATTTGAAAGTTTTATATTTATAGCAGTCCCGAGAGCAGATGCTGCCCCTAGATATTCATTTAAATCTGAAAAGGAAAAGCCCTCTGGTTCATCTATGAACATTAGAATTCTTATTTATTAAGAGGTTGAGCGGAGTACGGGACTCGAACCCGTGACCTTCTCTTTGGAAAAGAGACATTCTACCAACTGAACTAACTCCGCAAGTTGTGAACTATTATACCAAATACCAGCCAATTTTCTCAATATGGTATACTGACCGCATGGAACACACTCCGATCGAGCGACCGGAACAACCCGAACACCGGGAATACTACACGATTCCGTATTTTTACCTCATACTCGATCAGGTCCATAGCAGAATGGCAGAACTGGAGGCGAAAGGGGATCTCCCTACCACAGACCGCGAACTGACACTTCTTCAACACTGGCTTACCATGGATACGATTGCCAATATGCTTCCTCTGACGCTTATGGATACTCAGGCATTTCAATCCGTAAAGATCGGGCAGAGCAGGGGATAAACGATCGTTTCAAAAGAGATCAGCCTTCATCGTCACTGACATACGGAGGTTCATCAACAAATCTCTGAGGAATAGTAAATCCCTGTCCTCGGAAGTAATCATACAAACCTTCCTTTACGCCGTGCAGCTTCGATTTATTCACCACACTTCGGATTTTTCCCATTGCACGGGGATGAGACCAGCCTTCCCGCAAGACATGCCGCGCAAATGCAGGATCCACACCATTCACAAATCCCTGCGGCCGCAGTATTTCACTCATGACAGCTGCCCGGCATACGGCGGAAAATCCTGTGATCAGGTCAGTACTCCGGCAATCTCCGTTCTGATACGGTGAAAGTTCCACCACACGATCCTGATATGCCTGTACTGCAGCATCCGTGACAAAAAGCTCAGGGTCAGCAGCGCCTTGGGGAGTACCCATCACCATCTGATCCAGAGTAAGAGCCGTATGTTTATCCAAAAATATACCGAATTTCTCTGCAAACGGGCGGTTGTATCCTACATAAATGGCTGCAACCGGCGTTTTAAAACGTGCTCGGTATATACCGCCTTCACTGAAGCTCAGGAAATCACAATCAGTCGTCTCCGGCAGCTCATCTACTGCGATTCCGCTTATCTGCATCAGAGCAGCCTGGCGGGCGACACCGCCTGTGACAAAGATATTCGGTTCCATTTTTCCCACAAGATCCATAACCTCCTTCGGAGCTTTGAATCTGTTGAGCCTGGTGAGATAATCCAGTTCATCACCAAACTGCGACTCGAAACGATACCGGCGGGCATATTTCCATTCGGACATACAATGTAAATAAATTCTTACAATTAAGGTATTATAACGGAAATTCCAGAAAAAAACGCCACTTAACAATCCAAACATCTTAATATTGATTTCAAGAAGAGAAGCACTATAATCAATGCATGTCCCATCAAGAACCTGTCATCGTCGTACACGGCGGTGCGCTTTTTTCGAAACCCGGCCCGACCTGCAATGAATATCATGAAGAATTTGACGGTATCTATCAGAGATTCATCGCCGAAGCGCTCAAAATCGGATATGACCACATGAAAGAAGGGGGAGCAGCACTTGATGCCGTGATAAAAGCCGCCAATGTCATGGAAAACTCAGGGTATTTCACAGCCGGAAAAGGCTCACTCAAAACAAGTAAAGGCACCCATTCAGTAGATTCATCAGTCATGGACGGATCATCGAGAAAGGCCGGATCAGTCGCTGACTGCTGTGTCAAAAATGCCTCAACAGTCGCCAGACTGGTCATGGACAAAACGCCTCACGTGATGATTGTCGGAGCAGGGGCAGAAAAACTGGCAGCAGAAAACGGCTGTGAAATCGTCGACGAAACATACTTTTTCAATCCACATTTTTCACAAAAAGTCGAACACGGCACGATCGGTGCCATCGCACGTGATATTCACGGTAATCTCGCCGCTGTCACCTCCACAGGCGGTACGACCAACAAATACCCCCACAGAGTAGGGGATTCACCCATCATCGGAGCGGGAACCTATGCAGACAATATGACCTGCGCCGTATCCTGCACGGGGACAGGGGAGTTTTTCATGCGGACACTGGCCGCTTTCAACGTCTCAGCACGCATCAAATACGCCCAAAAGCCTCTCAAGGAAGCAGCCGAACAGACACTTCAGGAAATAACCGACATGGAAGGCCTGGGCGGTATGATCGCTCTGGATCGTGATGGGAATATTGCCATGCCCTTCAACTCTCCCGGCATGTTCCGAGGATATATCGATCGGGAAGGCAAGCAGGAAATCAGTATTTTTTGAGGCAAAAAAATCGCCCCGGCTTTTTCAAGCAAGGGCGACTGTAAGTTTCACTGTTAGATGATGATCTTCACGTACTTATATGACTCAAGATAGCGGTCATCTTCGCCGGTCGTATCTTTGAAATACTTATACAACCAGTCATCAGACTCAATCTGAGACATAAAGTTCTTGAGAAGCGCGATCTTTTCCGGCATTTTAGCCGTAATATCAACCTTCACATTCGGATTCTGAGTCTCTGCAATGAGCACTTCCAGAAGGAAATGACCTTCCAGACCCTCTTTGTGATGTTCCGGAAAAAAGAGCAAATCACGGCTGTACGGATAGGCTGCATCAAGCGCTGCCTGACCGACAACACGGTGATCTTTGTGTACATAATACATACCGCTCTGACGCTCAATAATAGCCTCAAATCCGTTGTGTGTCAGCAAAAGATCAGGTTTCAGTTTACGGATAAAGTAACTGATACGCTCGGTGAGCTGATTGTCGTTGTTGTGGACATATCCGTCCTTGAAGTCAAGGAAATGACAGTTTTCACGCGGGATACCCACATGATCAAGTGCCTTCATCTGCTCTTCATGACGAAGTTTTTTCAGGACCTCAGGATCCACGATATTTCCGCGGCTTCCGTTGGAACCGTCAGTCACGATCAGCAAATTGATGTTTTCCGGCTTAATCCATCCTTTTTCGATAGCAATAAGCATCGTTCCTGAAAAATAATCCTCAAAGTCGTCCGGATGGGCGACTACGGCGAGAATTTTCTGTTTACCTTTCAGTATTGACTGTACTTTAATATTGGCGTTCATAGAGGTAAAAAATGTATTTTTAACCTGTCATAACAATATTTCATACACTATCATACATAATGATACAGTATCTTAAGGACTTTGTCAAGTATGTAATGAATGTGTATAATATGCCTGTATTCCGGTTTATGGAATACGGATATGCAAGTTCCGTCTCTCAGGCAAAAGCTGCTTGATGTGACGGGATAAGCATGCTTTTACAATCTGCAACAACTTTTATCCATCTGAAGGGAAAGGAACGTTTATCATGCCTGTCGATCCGAACGAAACAAATGAAAGCATTATTTGTATCGAGCCTATCGCCATCGCACACATCGCTCGTGACATCACGGCTTTGACTGAACATCAGATTCCCCGAAGTATTAAGGAGGAGATGTTGTCACTGCTTAGTCAGGGACGAACGAGAATCCGTTACAGTCATCGTATGGAAGATCGTAAAGCCGGTACGAGTGCTGGAGTAGGCTTCAGCGGACATGTATTTCAGGATGATGAGCTTTATACGCTCATCTACAGAGCAGTCCTTACTGAGGATGAGCTGCACTGGCAGCTACAGGGAGTTTTCACCATGGAAGATCCTTATACCTATCAGTGGTAAGAATACGTAGTATGTAGATTGTCAGGGCGGGCCGATATTTCGGCCCGCCCATGAACTCTTTTACAGTAATTATTTCTCCCAACCTTTAGGCCGTCCCGTATACCAATTCACGAGTGTCTGAACACTGTCTTTGAGAGAGTGTTCCGGTTTCCAGCCAAGCACTTGTTGAGCTTTTTCAGTGGAGGCGATCATTTTGGCATATTCGCCGGCACGCTCGGAACCGGTATCAACAGTGATCTTTTTACCCGTAATTTCTTCTACCTGCTTCACAATCTCCATGACGGAGTTTCCGGTCCCTGTTCCGAGGTTGATAATCTCGCTTTTTCCGCCTTTTGTCAGATACTCAAGTGCGAGAAGATGGGCCTGATTGAGGTCGACGACATTGACATAATCACGGATCGGGGTCCCGTCCGGGGTATCGAATTTTCCGCAGGTGAGGTAAAACGGCTCAAGACCGAGAGCACCGCGTACCGCATTCTGCATCAGATGAACAGACGGCTTTTTGGCATCTCCGATCAAACCGTCATCAGTCGCACCGCAGACATTGAAATAGCGAAGGATGACGTAATTCAATCCTTTCAGCTTGCCGTACCACTGAATGACTTTTTCAGACATCAGTTTCGATTCACCGTACGGATTGGCAGGACGGGTCCGATGCTTTTCGTCGATCGGCACATAATCAGCCTCACCGTACACGGCACAGGTAGAGGAGAATACCATATGCTTTATCCCGTTTTCAACGAATTGTCTGATAAAATTGTGCGTCGCACAGGTATTATTCGAAAAATATTTACCCGGATTTTCCATGGATTCATTGACACTGCAGCTTGCAGCGTAATGGAGTACCGCATCAATGTCTCTTTCTTTTGAAAAAACCTCCGAAAGATCGGCAGAGAGGTCAATTCCATAATATCTGAGCTTATCTTCACCGTGTTTTTGCTGTAATGTCTCGAGAGGTTGCCTGAAACCTGTTGAGAAGTTGTCAACAGCGACGATTTCATATCCTTTTGAAAGAAGAAGATGTGTTGCGACGGAGCCGATATAACCGCCGGCCCCAGTGATAAGTACTTTTTTCATATGCGTATATTGTAGCAAATAGAAGCTCAGCTCTTCCTGCCGCTTTTTACTTTCCGTTCACCGACCAAAATACCGACAAAGACCGCTGCCGCGCCAAGCATAAAGAAGATATCGGGATACTCTCCCAGAAGCGGAACGGCGACCAAGACAGCTGCAACAGGCATAATATAGGTAAACATCCCCACTTTCTGTGCAGACAGTTTTGTAAGAGCATAATTCTGAGCGAAATAGGCAAGTGCTGACGAAAGGAATACTCCGTATAGGATTCCTATCCAACTTTTGTCGGTCAGTTCCTGAAAAGACCAGCTTTGGAGTTCATAGAACATAAACGGAACAAAAGCAAGAGATCCGATCAGAAACTGAAAACCGGTCACGGTATACGGATGGACTTTCCCGGCAAGCTGTTTATTGTCAATCGTGATCATGATTCCGCCTATCATGGCGGCAATAAAGCATAGGTTACCTAAGAATGCACTAAAACCCGCCTGTTCCGTGAGCATATGCAGCTGGGTTGATTTGATAAGCGGCGCAAGAATAATGATCAGTACGCCGAGGAGAGAGATAACCATCCCGCGGATAATCTGAGGATGCGGTTTTTCCTTCAGCAGCCGAAGTGAAAGAACGTACAACAGTATAGGTCCGATTGAGCTGATGATAGTGGCATTGATGCTCGGAGAAAGCTGCAGTCCCAGGAAAAAGAAGGATACATTGACCGAAATTCCCCAAAAGGCACCCATTATGAGATGCCACCACAGCTTGGGGGTCATTTTTTTATAATGACTGACCGCCAGTGGTAAAAAGATGAAAGATGCGGTAAAAAATCGGATAAAAGCAAGCGTAAACGGAGGAATATCCGACAGGGCATATTTGAAAATGGGTGATCCGGCTCCCCAAATGATTGTGGCGGTAAGTATGGCAATAATTCCTGACATGTATTCATGGTATCAGAAGAACCGTACCGAATACAGAGATTGAATTCAGGAAAGCTTCTTTTTGTGATGCAGATACACGATAAGTTCACCGACAATGCCTGTCATAATGATCTGAATTCCGAGAATGACGAGGAATATCGCATACTGCAGGGCGGGTCGGCGATAGAGGAGTACCCCTTCAAAAATACGTTCATATGTCACCCAAGCAAGAGCGAGACCTCCGATTACAAAAAGGAGCGCCCCGATACTGCCGAAAAAGTGGAGAGGGCGCTCTGAAAATTTGTATAAAAAGTATGCAGAAAGCATATCAATAAGGCCGATAAAGAGTTTTCTCATACCGTACTTCGATTTTCCGTGAAGACGCGGTTTATTGTGAACTTTGACTTCACCGACACGGAACCCTTCATAAAAAGCGGCAAGCGGCAGGAACCGGAAATTATTGCCGTACAAAACAACTTCTTTCAAAACTTCTTTTCTGAACATCTTGAAACCGCAGTTGATATCAGAAAACGGGGAACTCAAGAAATGCTGCAGAAACCAGCGGGCAGACTTTGAGTATATTTTTATGATCGGATTGTCTTTTCGGTCAAAACGGAAACCGTTCACGAGATCAAAACCCTTGTTGACCTTCTCATAAAAACCCGAAAGATCCGCGGGATCATCCTGGAGATCGGCATCCATGAAAACAATCAGGTTTCCTTTTATATCTTTCAGTCCTTCCGTGAGAGCTCTTCCTTTTCCCATCTGTCTGTTGAGGACAACAAGCCGTGTTTCATGATCCAGATGCGGCTGCAGGGATTCACGATAGTCATCCAATGACCCGTCATCAACGAGAACAATTTCATAACCGACTCCCAGCTTTTTGAGTTTTTCTTTCAGATCAGGCAGGAGAACAGGAAGGTTTTCCTTCTCATTATGAAATGGGATAACAACAGAAATAAAATCTTTCATATGATTTAAAATGAATTATAAGTGTGAGATATTTTTATATACTTTAATATCATTCTTTTCATATATTGTAATATACCGCCAGTCATTTTGCAGAGCTTCATAATTGGCTGTTGATTCTTCAGCTTGAAACCCCCGGCCGATGTCACTGACATCAACAATTACATATTCTGCTTTTTCATACCCTCCGGCAAAGTCATAGAAATACCGTCTTGAGGTGAAATACGGAGCGATATGACCTGTGGCTGACACCTTAATATCATCTCCTGACAGATATTTTTGCCACAACCTGACATCCTGAACACGCCCGGGGTGAGTGGTCCATGCATACAAATCCCTGTGATGTCCCCACGGAAGAGGACTGAGGTACAGAGAAAAAAGAATTGTGGAACTCAAAACATACAGAATGATGATTGTCTCGGATGATACCGGGATTTTTTTCAAAACAGTTCGGTTGGATGAAATGTTCATACACGTTTTTGCTCCATAGATGGAGGCAATCATAACAAAAGCCGTAAGCGCCGTATCATAATGAAAATAGATGTTACGCATATTTCCGTTTGAAGACAAAATATTGGTAGCAAACTCTGACGCTGCCATCAATAGGTGTGCGGGAGAGAAAAGGGCCAGCATCCCCAACGGAGCCGTCAGTATAAATAGGTAGTGAAAAGTCTCATACCGGAATACAACCGGGAAAACCCGCAGAGGATCATCCTTAAGATATTCATAGTACTGTGCACCGAAATGTTCCGTTCCGCGGAAAGCAGGAATAATCACCAACATGGAAAGGAGTACCCAAACGATTCCTGATGTTATCGCGAGTGTACTGAATATGACTTCCCGACGATCCGCTGCTTTGATAAGCTTTCTGATCTGATGAAGCGGATTTTTGCTTTCAGGAACGAAAAGTCCATATCAGTAACTTTCTTAATTAATACATACATTCCGAAAAGTGCGATGACCAAACCCACCTGTTCTTTGGTAAGCAGTGTCAAAAACAGAAAAAGAGAACTCCGTATGTACATTTTTTTCAGCCAGAAGTAATACATCCCCAAAAGAAGCGGAGTAGAAAGAGTCACGGCATGAAAGTCAAAGTTGACCGCTTTTTGAAGCGGAGGATAGAGAAGGTAAGACAATGCAAATACCACTGCCATCCAGTCCCGCTTCCGTGATTTTCAAAAACGATCTGAGTAATCCGATACACAAAAAGCACCCAGCGCGACACCGATTGCCTGTATCACAAGCAGGGTTTCAGGTCCGCTATGTATAAAGAATGCCGGAGAGAGAAGTGCCAGGAACATATCGTTGTGCACTGACATTCTCTTGACCTGATCAAGTGTCGTATGAGGATCGGTCATTTCAAGTACACGGGACATATCTCCGGTCTGAAGTGCTTTATAAGTATTAAAAACAGTCTGATGCATGATCCCCAAATCAAAGTAATGAGCATAGAGTTTTTGGTAGCGAAGGATCGTGAAGAGAGAAAAGTATACACCAAAAGCTGTCATCGCAACAATAAGAATCAGAAAGGGGAGTCGGGAACGTAAAGACCTTATCATGCTGTAATTATATCAGTCCGTTTCATTATTTCGCTATTCTGACTCTTTCTTATCAGGTTCTTCAGTATTGCCCGAGTGGAATTTTTCGTGAATTTCCTTGAGTCTCAAATTCGTCACATGAGTATAAATTTGTGTCGTTGCAATATTTTTGTGCCCCAGCATTTCCTGAACCGATCTGAGGTCCGCGCCGTGAGACAGAAGATCCGTCGCATAGGAATGTCTGAGAACGTGCGGTCCGATACGGAACAGAATATTTGCTTTCTTCCTGTATTTATTAATCATTCTCTGAATTGACCGGACCGATAGTCTGAGTTTTTCATCGGTAAGTTCTTCATCTGGAGTGGGCCCGGAATACCGTAAAAAAAGAGGATTATACGGATCGGTTCGCTTATCAAGATACTTCCTGAGTGCATTTATCGCCCGTGTAGAAAGGAATACCACCCGCGCTTTTCCTCCTTTACCGATGACGCCGAATTCACCCGTTTTCAAATTTACCTGATCACGATCAAGACCCGCAAGTTCGGAGACGCGAAGTCCGGTAGAGAAGAGAACCTCCAAAATTGCCTTATCCCTGAGTGCGCGTTCGTCCTCACCTTTGACAGCCTCAAAAAGTCGCTGTAATTCTTCTTCCTTCAGAAACTTCACTTGTCTGTCTTTTCGTTTTCCGAGCTCGATCATCTCAGGAGACATGACCTTTTTCTTTGATTTGATAAGATATCTGAAAAGACTCCTGAGCGCTACGAGGAAATAATTCTGAGTTTGCTTTTTAAGTTCTCCCTTAAACTCATTCTTATAATTTCGGGACAAGTATAGTCGGAAATATCTTATGGTTTCTTCATTAATTTCTTCAACCTGTATATCTTTTTTACCGTTTTCTTTAGCCAGCCACTCCTCGAAGAAGTGGAGGTAATAGGCATACATTTTAATGGTACGGTCTGACAAGTTTTTATCAAGTTCGCAATATTCCAAAAATCTGTCAATTGCTTCTTTCATTTTCATATACCCTTTATATTAAACGACGTCATATCATTTGTAAAGTATCTCTTAAAATTAGATTGTTAACTTTGTGAACTATATACATATTTGAAGAGTACTTTCCTTAATCACAAGGAGCGGAAAGGGAAATGAAAACTGCTTTAATATCCTATAATAATATCTGATTGAAGCACTTTTTTACTTTGCATGAATTTTTGAGTGTAGATTTACTCAACCGAAAGAGGAGTAATTTTTTTAAAACAAAAATATAGACCTATATAATGTACGGCCGTGCTATATTATTTCTCAGTAGTTCTGGTTTTAAATTCTATTGTCAGTATAATCAAATCATTGAATATATTGCAAGCCGGAATCAAAGGGAAGCGTAACCGATACGTATTAGCAGATGTGTGAGTTTTCTGCTAATTTTCTTCATTTTTATATTCGTGCTTATTTGACAATCCAAACCAAGTATTTACCCTTGCTTTGCATTGAGGAGAAGTATGTATCCTGCAAATTACTCCGTACAACACCCTTCAGACTTTTTTTTCATTATTGCCTATTTATACAAGATATTGTTGATATTATAAATATTTTTACTATGTTGACTGATATATTATATAGTAAGCCTTGTGACAATGTGTATGATATTTATTCAATATAACAAAAAATAATACTACAAGACTTATTTAGCAAATTCTGATCGCATTTTCGCTCGGTCAACTAAGTAATAAAGGCATTCAGTCAAAGATCAGAATATCCTACATCTGATAGAATTATTGTTGTCATTCAGTAGATACAGGAGAACTATTATACATGAAATTGACTACTACAACAATAAAAAAACCCAGAGAAAAGAAGAAATATATTTTTACGGTAATTCTATCTGTATCTGTTGCATTGATAACAGTCATGAATTTTTTTCCAAAAAATATTTCAGAAAAAGCTGACAATCGTGACATTCAGAAGTTTAGGGAAATCGTGCAAGCAAATATTTATGAAGAGATACCCATGCACGTCATCGATAAATACTATGATCTGATCGGCATTGATGCAATGCTTGATGTTATTGAAGAAAATCCGATTTGTCATCTGCACGGTCATAACATCGGCAAGGCAGTCTATCGTCGTACTCAGGATCTTGCCGAATCCTTTCACATTTGTGATGATCGGTGCACAACAAGCTGTTTTCACGGAGTATTGATGGAACGATTTCATCCTGATAACGGGACTCATGTAACAATGGAAGAATTAAAAAAGGTTACCTATGAAATTTGCAACGAAGAAAATAGTTCCCATACTGTCCCGCCCGGATCCTGCATGCACGGCATAGGTCATGCTGCCATGTTTCTAGCCGATTACAACGTCCAAGAGGCAATGACAATATGCAGCATATTTAATGACTCTGTTGAGCAATTCCAGTGTGCTACAGGAGCGTATATGGAACGCGATTTGTATTTCGGCC
The DNA here is from genome assembly GCA_016700135.1 of Candidatus Roizmanbacteria bacterium. Taxonomy (NCBI): domain Bacteria; phylum Candidatus Roizmaniibacteriota; species Candidatus Roizmanbacteria bacterium. The sequence continues at coordinate 887,719 of CP065004.1, read as the reverse complement.
CTGAAGACGCCAAAAAAGAAAACTTCTATCCATGTGAAGATAGTGAATACCCAGCAGCATGTTATATGTATCGGGTAAAATATCTGACAGGAAAGAATACCGGTGAAGAAATCGCGCAAAAATGTCTTGACATCAAGGATAAAGATGAAGAAGTCGGGTGTTTCTACGGCTTAGGATATGCCTACCTTTTGGATATTATGGAAGATCCTCAACTTATAACATCCCTTTGTAACTACGGTACGCAGGAAGATCATCTTGCCTGTATCGACGGCTCCGTCGGAACAATCGGAATTGTCCAGCCTGATAAAGCAAAAGAAATTTGTACTTATGTCCCTGATGATGAATTCAAACATTGTCTGAAAGCTGCTGAGAAAGGAACGAAGTTTGTTGAGCCGAATCCTCACATGTATCCCCATTAGACAATAGCTGTGCCGGAGAGAGGACTTGAACCTCCACGAGTGTTACCCCACAGGTTCCTAAAACCTGCGCGTCTGCCAGTTCCGCCACTCCGGCTTTGTCCCGCCGCAGCCTACTTACAAGCAATGGCGGACTGAGTATCTATTATACCATTATTCGGAACTCTTCTTCCCGAGAAGCATTGCTGCAACCCATCCGAAGACAAATCCTCCGATATGGGCAAACCACGCAACACCACCTTCTCCTGCACCGTATGTGGTGAAACCGCTCAGGAGCTGAATGAAGAACCATACTCCGAGAAAAAAGCTTGCCGGCAAATCAACCGTCCGAATGTAGAAGCCTGTCGTTACCAGAGTCCTGATGCGTGCCTGACGGAAAAGAATAAAATATGCGCCCGTGACACCGGATATCGCACCCGACGCGCCGATAAGCGGAATCGTGCTGGCAGGATCCGTAAAATACTGTGCAAGGGTCGCGGCAACACCCGCGGCTAGATAAAATACAAGGTATTTCAAATGCCCGAGTTCGTCCTCAACATTATCTCCAAAAATGTGCAAAAACCAAAGATTTGAACCGATATGGAGTAGTCCGCCATGCATAAACATAGAGCTGAAAACATAAAAATAGGCAGCAGGGTTTAGCAGACTGAATTCCTGCGGTATGAAACCGTACTGAAGAATAAATCCGTCAAAACTGGATGCTGATATCTGAAGAAAAAAAACCAAAAGATTTGCGGCAATAATCAGGTAGTTTACAAAAGGAAATGATTTTTGGGGACTTGAATCGTATAAAGGGAACATAGATTGAAACTGTACCTGAAAATTATGAAAATTAAGTAAATGATCGACTGATCATCTCAAATCCCAGTACAAAGCTTTTCGTATCAGACAAAAACTGAACCTTGCAAGCGGATGTTCATATTAAGAAGTATACCTTATAGGGTAGGTGGCGGAGCACTCAGGTCTGGAACCCAATTATCCTTATAACCCACCCATGCTCCATGGCTCTATTCTACCAAAAACGAGACAAATGAGACAGTATAAAAAAGGGTGTCTCATTTTCTATAATATCCCATAACAACACAAATGATAAATGATACATTTTGATATAGTTGTGCTTCTGCCCTTTACTTATGGGAAGGGCAAGAAAATATTCAACATTTAATAAAACGCGGTTTGTATTATTTACTCATTCATATGCCTGCTATGCTATAACATGCCATATAAGAACGAAGTATAAAATTGATGACAGACTAACACCAAGACAATTACGAAAGGGATATTTCAATAGGAGGATTATTCCAGAAATTTCAAGACTTTCTTATTCGCTGCATTTTGACTATGAAGTTCTTTGGGAAGCAATACTATTGAATAAAAAGCAGCAAGTGAGTAAGCAGGTAAAAAGCAGTAATGGAATTAGATTGGCTCTAGACTAGCAGAGTAGTGCTAAACTAGAGGTATGGTTTGTAACAATAGGCCGATATCAAAATACAAGAGAAAAAAGATACTATGGTGTTTTGCACACGATCTGAGTGCTACACAGACCTCTGGTATTTTGGGTCTCAACCGCAATACAGTCAACAAATATTACAATAATATTCGTCAACTCATATATCATCACCAAGTGCACCAGATGCAACGATATGTTGGTGGTGAGATAGAAATTGATGAATCATACTTTGGACCTCGAAGGATGAGAGGCAAGTCAAGTAAAAGAGGTCGTGGGACGTCATTTAAGCAGGTAGTATTTGGGATATATGAGCGTCAAGGACGTGTATTTACTCGTATCATTCCAAACTGTAAAAGAAGAACGCTACATGCTGTTATGAAGGGAAAGATTGACTTGAACAGTACTGTATATTCAGATTCGTGGAGCGGATACAACGGACTTGTTGATGTCGGGTATGACAAACATTTGAGAATCAATCACAAGAAAAATGAGTTCTCAAATACAAAAGGGGTCCATATCAATGGCATAGAGTCATTCTGGTCCTTTTGTAAAAGACGTCTCGTTAAGTTCAATGGTGTAAAGAAAAACTTTCCATTACACTTGAAAGAGTGTGAATGGAGATGGAGCAAATCCCCATCGATCCTTTACAATGAACTATTACAAATTGTTAATGTGCTAGTCTAGAGCCTTAGATTTTACCTTGCTATCGAGGAAGAATTAATTGCTCTTGCAGAATCAAAAAGAAACAGATCACGAGACTTTTTCGATCCTGACTATGAAAATGAATTTGCAGTGCTCAGTATTGCAATAGAACGAGTAGCAGGGAATCTTATTAATGATGTCGAAGATGACTTTGTTTTTGATCAGCAATGTGAAGAAATGAAGAGGATATGTCTTAATTGGTACTACAAGACAGCATATCGATATAAGTTGCCCACACTACGAATCATACCATTTATCATCCGACTCATTACCTCAAAAAACTAGTAGCAAAGCGAGATGAACTTGCTACAATAGCAGCATGGCAAAAAGTGCGTATTTTGATAAACGTCGAGAGCGTAATAAACAGAAGTTAGAAGTACTCCTCTTACGCAAAGATTTTCAAGCAGATATTACAGAATTGCGAAAGTTACTTAAAATTCCTGAAGGAGGATTTACTGATGAGAATGCATACACAATGTGGGAGATAAATCTTGAGCTTGAGACACAGAAATACTTTAGTGAAAATAGCCCTTCTATGATACAGAGGCTCCAAGAGCTAAAAGAAAAAGGACAAATGGCTGAGTATGAACAAGAACGGTTAATGTTTAATCAAAAAGCTCCAAGAAATTTCATCAATTACTGCATCTGGCAACTTATACATAAATATAAACTCTCTACCCAATGGCGAAGTTCTCTCAAGAATTATGTTATTTTTAACGACATTGAGAACTTCTGGGTACCTGCGAGTAATATCTCGATGAATATCAAGTGGGATAAAAAAACCGGACATCGCGAACTTTCTCTCATTATTTATGCTAATACTACTTTAGAAGATGTAAAAGCAATATGGCCACAAGTTATGAAGCAGCAAGAACAATTGCAAGATAAAGATAAGGACAAGTCTCAGCCGATCCCGAATTTAAAACTTGATAAGCGAGTATTCGAATTATGGAAAAGCGGAACAAGACCGTACGAGAAAATTGCTGAAAAGATCCGGGAAGAGTTTAATCAATCAGACTTTATCTATACTGATGTGTCTAATGCGCTTAAACGATATAAAAAACGTTTTGGTTAAGAATCAAGCATAATTCATAACGTATCGCTTCTTTTTTCACTCTTCTACAATACTTTTAAACTACTCATTTTCAAAAATGTATAAGTTTTTAACTGTTTATTCATAAAATGAAAATAGAAGGATAAAACCTATGCAACAGCAAACACAGCAAATAAAAATTGCTAACCGACAAGTAACCATACGGTATGTATCGGCAGATATACTGCGTCCTGCCGAATATAACCCTCGCAAATGGGATGAGACAGCAGCGAAAAAACTCGCTGAGAGTATTAAACGCTTCGGATTAGTTGATCCTATTATCGTCAACAGCACAGCAAATCGAAAGAATATTGTTATTGGAGGCCATTTTCGTCTTGAAGTCGCAAAAAGCTTAGGTATAACACAGGTACCCGTTGTATATGTGAGTATCCCAAACGTCCAAAAAGAGAAAGAATTAAATCTTCGTCTAAATCGCAATACAGGAGAATGGGATTTTGAGTTGCTGAAAGACTTTGATGTTGAGTTATTGTTAGATGTTGGCTTTGATGACAGTGACCTTTCCCACATCTGGGATGACAATTTAGGCGTGGAGGATGATGAGTTTGATGTTGAAAAAGAGCTGGAAACGATTAAGGAACCGAAAAGTAAGTTAGGAGACATCTATGAACTTGGCATGCATCGGCTCAGCTGTGGAGATGCTACCGATCCAGAAATTGTTAAAAAACTACTTAAAGAGGATAAAGTATCGATGCTCTATTGCGATCCGCCGTATAACATTGCACTTGATTATAACAACGGCATCGGAGCAAATGGGAAATATGGCGGCAAAATAAATGATCGAAAATCTGAGGACGAATATAAAGCGTTTTTGAAGAAAACGCTTGAAAATGGTCTTGCTGTAGTACATTCTGATTCGCATATCTTTTACTGGTGTGATGAAAACTACATTGGATTAGTTCAGGAGATATATAAGGAACTAGGCATTACCAAAAAACGAGTATGTTTATGGATTAAAAATAATCAGAATGTTACTCCACAAACGGCATTTAATAAAGTATATGAACCTTGCGTATACGGTATCAAAGGTAATCCGTATCTGTCCGATTCAGTTAGAAATTTAAATGAAGTTCTTAATAAAGAAGTGGGTACTGGGAATAGACTTACCGATGACACTCTAGACCTTTTTAATATTTGGCTCGCAAAACGATTGCCGTCGCAAGACTACGAACACCCAACAGAAAAACCACCAACACTCCATGAAAAAGCATTGCGACGTTGTACCAAACCTGGTGATATTGTGCTTGATCTGTTCGGAGGTTCCGGCTCTACCCTTATTGCCTGTGAACAGTTAAAACGTCGTGCGTTTCTACTAGAAATTGAACCCATTTTTTGCGACCTAATTATTAAACGCTACGAAAAGTTGACCGGAAAGGAGGCAAAGCTGTGCAAATAACAATTGGTGACGTCTATCAATTAGGTGATCACCGGTTACTATGCGGTGACGCAAAAGCTTCAAGTTTAATGAAGAAACTTATCCGAGATGAGCGAATATCATTGGTGCTGACAGATCCGCCATATGGTGTTGCCTATGTTGAAGGAAAAACTGACTTGACGAAGATAAAAAAGCACAGCAAGAAGATAATCAATGATCATACGCAGACGGAAGAAGCATACAGACTATTTACGAAAGAATGGATTGAAGTAGTGAAACCGTATCTCTCTCGTAAGAATTCGTTTTACATTTTCAATTCTGACAAGATGCTGTTTGCCTTAAGAGATGGTATGAAAGACGCGGAGATTAAGTTTACCCAGCTTCTTATTTGGATTAAAAACCATTCAGTAGTTGGTCGAATGCATTACCTTCCCCAACACGAGTTGATTGCATATGGTTGGTATGGGAGTCATGAGTTTTACAAAGTGAAAGACAAAAGTATTTTGTGTTATCCAAAACCTAACAAAAGTCCCCTTCATCCAACCACGAAACCAGTAGGACTTCTGAGGAATCTAATTCTAAACAGCTCAAAAATTGGTGATTGCATCTATGATCCGTTTGGTGGTTCTGGATCGACATTAATTGCGTGTGAGCAAACAAAACGAAGATGCCTCATGGTTGAGATCGATCCGGAATACTGCCAAGTAATTATTGATCGCTTTCAAAAAGTCAGTGATCAAAAGGCAGAAAGGATAAAAGGCGATGGAAAATAATCAGTCAACAATTCAGAAACGGATAGATAAAAACCAAGAGCTAGTCATTGAGCAACTCAAGAAAACACCAATTGTGCAAGTTGCCTGTGAAAAAGTTGGAATTGGTCGAGCAACATACTATCGTTGGCGAAAAGAAAATGAGGAGTTTGCCAAACTTGCAGATGAGGCAATTGCAGAAGGAAATAATTTAGTGAATGACATGGCAGAATCCCAGCTCATGGCTGCAATTCGAGATAAAAACCTTACGGCGATTATTTTCTGGCTCAAGCATCACCATCCTCGCTACGCAACAAAGGTTGAAATAACAGGACACCTGAAACATGAGGAACAATTGACTCCTGAGCAAGAAGCGTTGGTCATGAAAGCACTTAAATTAGCTGAATTACTTCCAACTGCTCTAGAGAGGGATTCTCCCAAAGGAACAGAAACGGAGGTGCAAATACATTGAATGTAGCACAAACCTTATCACCTCAAGAACTTGAGCAGATTAAAAAGAAACGCTCCATTCGGAAGATGCTTGCCAAGAAAAGCCATTTCTGGTTCTTCACTATTTATTTGAGTGAGTACATCGATTACCCCTTTGCTCCGTTTCATCATGAAATGTTTCATATTAGTGAAGATCAAGATTTGCGTCTGGCAACAATCGTTGCCTTTCGAGGGTCAGGTAAGTCAACACTCATGAGCTTGTCCTATCCCATCTGGTCGATTATTGGTTCTCAACAGAAAAAGTTCGTTTTGATATTAGGACAGACACATAACCAGGCACGACAGCATCTAGCGAACATTAAAAAAGAGTTGGAAACAAACCACCTACTCAAGGCAGATATCGGACCATTCCAAGAATTTAGCGATGAGTGGGGTTCGACCTCGATCGTGCTCTCTAATTATGATGCAAAAATTATGATTGCTTCGACTGAGCAAAGTATCCGAGGAATTCGGCATGGAAAATATCGACCAGATGTCATTATTTGTGATGATGTTGAAGACTTACAGAGTGTAAAAACGAAAGAAGGTAGAGATAAAGTATTTCAGTGGTTCAGTGGAGAGATTATGCCAATTGGTGATACCTATACAAAGAAAATCATTATTGGTAATCTCCTGCATGAAGACTGTTTGTTGATGCGACTTAAGAATATGATGGGTTTGGGGAAACTTGATGGTAAATTCTTCGCCTATCCTCTTATTGATGATAACGATGTTATTTCTTGGACAGGTAAATTTCCTGACATGCAAGCTATTGAGAAACATAAAGCAACCATTGCCTCAGATACTGCCTGGTATCGAGAATTCTTACTTAAAATTATTTCTGATGAAGATCGATTAGTTCATCCTGACTGGATCCAATATTACGATACTATTCCGGATGAAATGGGCAATAAATTTCGCTTTAACGCAACAGGAATTGATTTGGCAATTTCTCAGAGGGAATCAGCTGATTTCACAGCGATGATCACTGCAAAGGTGTATGGCTACCGAGAAAAGCTGCAGGTTTATATTCTTCCGAATCCCATCAATAAAAGGATGGGATTTCCTCAAACGGTAGAAACAGCTGCAGGGATTGCTACCAGTTTACAATCTAAGCTGTATATTGAAGAGGTTGGGTATCAGTTGGCACTTATAGAACATCTATCAAACGTCATGAATATTCCAGCTGAAGGGGTGAAGGTATCAGGACAGGATAAACAATCACGCCTAACGCTTATTACTCATCTCATTCAACAAGGCAAAGTACTATTCCCTAGACAGGGCGCAGAAGATTTGATCATGCAACTCACAGGATTTAGAATAGAAAAGCACGATGATTTAGCTGATGCTTTCTCACTGCTTTTACTGAAAATCATGGAAGAGGATAATGCTCCTCAGCCAGGGATAATGATTATTGGGGGACCTAGTATTTATGATCGATACAACCCACTAAGTATATTTGACGATGAAGATAGAATCACATTAGATAAGGTTTTTTAATTAAGTACTAAGGAGAATTTAAAAAGGCAAAACCTCAGAAGAGTTTATTTTAAGCGCTTTTATGATTCGATATAATTTCTCCAAGGATGGATTTACTTCCCCTCGTTCAATTTTGCTGTAATAGCTGGGATTTATTCCTGCATCAACTGCTACTTCAACTTGTTTGAGTCCCTTCTTTTTCCTAGTCCTTTTTAAATTGTCACCTATTTCTTTACGAAGCTTTGCAGTAAAATAATAAGGCATATAGAGCAATTTTCCGCAAAATTCAGAGATAAAATTGTCTATATAAAGACTTTATATGCTCGACCTATGGTTGATTTGTTGTAGTCTCTCTGTGTAAAATTATAAGAAGAAGAGGTAATAACAGTCGGGTAAAATTTGCTATACTTTCTTTATAAGATAAAAATATGACGGAACAAATTGCACCTCAGCCTACCCCAATTGAACGGACTGGTGCTATTGCACTTCCTGAAGAAAGAGAATCATTTGAAGGGCAAAAAGTATTAGTTGTTGGTGGTCCCGATGCACATGGAGTCAGCATGGTTGCAACATCTGCTCAGTATCTTGAAAAAAGAGGCGCTGAAGTTGAAACGTATGTTGGCTCACCAGTTGTGAGAAATGGAAGGGGTGCTACGCATCCTGGTGCATTTTACTCAAAAACACTGCCGGGATTGCCTCTAGAAGGAGTTGATCGAGTTATTGTTACCGATATTCCCCTTGATTTCAGAAATCTGAGCCAATCGGAAGAAGAAGTTGTTAAATTGGCAGAGCGTATTAACGAAGAAAGAAAACGGAGAAACTTGCCAGAACTTGAGCATCCGGTGTTTTTCTTGGATCATCATAGCACTACAGCATTTCAAACAGATGCTTCATCTGTTGTTGTGAAATCTGTACCACAAGCATATGAATGCAGACTTGGAAATGAACCATCAAAAATTGCTAGAATTGGCGCAATTTGCGACAGAGATACAGCTACTCTTCCAATAACTGAAGAGGAAATGGTGCTTGCAAAAGGGCTCGATGCAGCGGTCCGTCCTGATTCAGATGATCCACGTCCTACATTACCGAAAAACGCAACTGAACAGGAATCACAAGTATATCAGGAAGCATTGAAGGCGTGGGAAAATCGAGCACAGAAGCGACTTGAGGATGCAGTGCAGCGACTAAAAGCTGAGGATTGGGAATATTTTAGAGGTGAGGCAGAAAAAATGGCTCGTGTTGAAATTCCAACAGCTAGTGGTTTTGGCCAAATTGCACTTGTTGATACGCAGGGCCTCACAGAAAAGTTTTCGGTATTAAAACTTATGGAAATGGCAATTGATAATAATGGTGCAGATAAAACACCGTATGCAATTGGTGTACTTCGTGAGGCAGGAGATGCAGTCAAAATGGGGAGAGAACCTGCTGATTTAATAACAGTTATTCGCTATTGGACACGAGAAGATTTGCCCTCGGTTGAGAAAATTATTTCTGAGCAAATGCCCGAGCTTATAGATACCTACAGAATGTATGGTGCAGTAAATGCAAAAACAGTTCGTTTACCAGTAAACGATAAGGAAACAGCACGAATCGTTGCTCAACTCGTTGAGGCATTTGCAGGACGTGAGATGCCAGATTTTTCAAAAGTAAAATCGGTTGTCATGTGTGGTGATCCAAACTCTGGTAAATCTGTCTATTCAACTATTTTCCGGGAGGCACTCAAAAACTTAGGAGTACGCGTTGCGCATTTAGATTTAGATAAAGCTGCACCTACCCCGGCTTGGTACCTTGATGCTGAGGTTGCGTATAAAGAAGCAGAATCTCTTTTTGCTCAAGGAAAATTATCTCAGGAAAAACTTGATGAGGCAAAAAGAGCACTTGAGGAAGCGGCAGGACGAAGGCAGTCAATGAAACGGTCGTGGTCGCTCGAGCTTGCTGAGGAAGCAAAACAAGAACTTGTGCAAGCAACACAGCAAGAAGATACAGATTTTGTTATTGGAGACATTGGTGGAGGAAAAATAAAAAAAGATGAAAATGGTAAAATCGTTAAAATCACTCGCTTAACTGCTGAAAATGCGAGGATTTTAGAAGGAGCAGATGCGGTAATTATTGTATCTAATAACCCAGAAGGCGCTGAAGAATGGCGAAAACTGATTGAGATTGGGATTGATCCAGAAACAGGGGTCAGAATTCAACGAGATAGGCCAATAGAAATTATCGGTATGTATCAAAGCGTTTTAGAAGGAAATGTTCAGCGTGTTGCGGGTAGCCGTGACGAAGCAGGGATTATCACAAATCTTGATCGAAGTAAGGCTGAGCGAACCTATAATCCGTCTGTTTTTGCAACAGCAATGTTTGTCGCAAATGCAGTTGAGAAGAGGAGACAACAAAGCGATAATAATTGAATATGGCAGAAGAAATAATACAACCACACATAAGACCACCAGAACAAAGAGAAGCAGAGCCATGGAAGCAACATATGGCCTATGGAAGCGAGCAGTTTGAAAGTGCTACTGCAAATAATCATAATGTTATTTTATTAACTGATACAACACGGCCTACAAAATTGGTTTTAGGAAAGGATGTGGCATTGGTTTTACCAAAAGATCCAGAGCATCTACCACAATGGGCAGGGTACCCAACGCATCAGGAGTCATGGTTGCCACTTTGGTTTGTTGTTGCCAATCATTCACAACACCGTACTCCGGAAGAATTTGAATATAGAAAAGCGCTTTTAGACAGAGTTTCTCCAGACGAGAGACAGCTTATGAGAAAAGCACTTATCCATAAAGCAAATGAGTTTTGGCAGGATTATAGGGAAGATTCAGAAACAACTGATCCACGAAAGAAATATAAAAAAATCACTCGAACAGTGCAGGATATTTTACTCTATGTTGATGCTCCTGATGAGGCCATTGAAGACCAGCAAAAATATCTGGAAGCGCATCCGTTGTATCCGTTAATCCAACATGCAAATCAATTGAGAAAAGGTAGAGGGCTTGAAACAGCGCCTGCACTTGAACAACAGGTAGAGGAGGTATTAGCTCGTTACACAACTGAAGTAGGCGCTGAGCAAGCGAGAGCAGCGTATGATGAAGTACAAAAAAGATTAGCAGAAGATTCAAAAGATGAAATGGTGATTCTCATGCCTGATAAAAACATAGCTGACGCACGGCTGTATGCGGAACTTGCAAGTTATGACTTGTTAATGGCTGAGGATGAGCATGATCAGGATGTTGTTTCTGTAACTTCTTTACTAACTGAGCCTCGGTTTTATCAATTGGATACTAAGTTTGGTCCGCAATTATCTCGTGAAAGAAGAATGGATGTTATTGCAGTGCCTGAAAAGTTAGCTGCTTGGGATGTGGTGAAAGGTGGAAAGGAATCATATCAGCCCATCAGTATGATTGTGGCTACACATACCATACCGCAAACAGAGTCAGGGCAAAAATTACAAGCAAGACTTCAGCAAGAGCTGTCTCCTGATATGGTTGCTCACCACTATCTTGGTGCAGCAGAAGAATTTTTGCATAGAGATGCATGGGGTAAAAGTTATGTAAAACGTGTTGATAAAGAGGGCACGAAACAAATTAAAAAAGTAATTCCACTATACAGAGTGGCATGTGATTTATTGCCTCGAGCAGTGTATATGTTAAAAACTGGTAAGTTTCCTGCTGGTGTTGAAAATAGTGAGCTGTGGGAAGTAGGAGAAACAGCAGAAGAAGCACAAAAAATTCAAGAGTTGTTTCAAAGACAAGATGCAACGCAGGAAGAGTTACATGAGTTAGCTCAGAGAATTGAGGGAAAATTTAGACAATGGTTTAAGGATTCTGATTATGAGTTGTTCTTAAGTAATATGGAGAAAATGGGACAACGACACACGCTAACGCAAGAGCGAGAAGACTAATCACCATTACAATGAATATATATGACAGAGCATCAAACCGGTCAAGGACATTCTAGAGAACATGCTCCAAGAAGTGAAGTAGGCAATCACGAACTTCCTATCTGGCAGAAAATGCCAGAAATCGTTGACACGCTCCAACATGATAATCGTTTAATCCTCGTTTCTGAAACTGGCAGTGGAAAAACAACACAAGTTCCCCAAGCGTTATGGGCAGAAGGATTCGCGCAACAAGGGAAAATTTTTGTTGTTGAGAATAGAGTGCCTGTTGCTGTTGAAGTCGCAAATCGAGTTGCAGATGAGATGGGTGTTGAGGTTGGTCGTGAAGTAGGCTACTTAACAGGCCCTGAAAAACGCTCAGGGAGAAATAGCAATATTGTCTTTATGACCAGTGGCGTTTTCAAAAATATTGTTCGCAATGACCCTACGCTTGATCAAGCATCGGTTGTTATTTTTGATGAATTTGATGAGCGTTACTTACTTTCAGATATTGGTTTAGCGCTCGTTGAAAAAGCACAGCAGCAAGGAAGTAAGGCAAAGTTTGTTTTAATGTCAGCAACACTGAATGCACAGAAGTTTTCAGAGCATTTTGGTGGCGCACCAATTGTGGAAGCAAAAGGAAGACCGTATCCCGTTGATGTCCATTATGCACCTGAGCGAATAGACCCAAGTAGAATGCCAGACAAAGCAGCAGAAGTTGTAGCACAAATTCACCAAGCTGGAGAAGATGGTGACGTATTAATTTTTATGCCTGGAAAACAAGAAATCCAAGCGACTGTGGATGCGTTAGCAAGACAACATGTCACAGGAGTCACAATACTTCCCCTTCACAGTGAATTACCACCTGCTGAGCGTCATAGAGTCTTTGAAAAAACAAGAGGAAGAAAAATTATTATTTCAACCAATATTGCTGAACGAGGACTTACTATTGATGGTATTAAATACGTAGTCGATTCAGGGCTTGCCCGTATTAAAGAATATGATCCTGCGTCTGATACCTCAAAATTAGTAGTTGGGCCTGTTGCACAGGATTCCTTACGACAACGACAAGGACGAGCTGGCAGAACACAACCTGGTGAGTGTTATTTCCTTTTAACTGAAGATGAATTTAATAGACGACCTACCTCCACAAAACCTGAAATTATGCGAACTTCATTACGAGAAGTGGTAATGCAAATTAAGGCCATGGGATATTCTCGTGAGGGAGATCCACTTCGATTTATTGATTCACCTGAGAAACAAAATTGGAAAACTGCAAAAAATCAACTGCGGCTACTTGGAGCGCTTGACCCAGAAGATGAAACACGACTTTCTAAGTTTGGAGAAAAATTGGCAGAGCTAAGCTGTGATCCACGAGAAGGCACAATGCTTCTGAAAGGTGCTGAAATGGGATGTGGCCGAGAAATGGCAGTTATTGCAGCGCTTCGAACAAGCAAACGGTTATTTTATCGCCCACAAGCTGAAGGAGAGCAAGCAGATGCAGCACATCGAGCATTTAACACGTCCCAAGCTTCTGACCTTATCAATTTACTGAATGTCTATCAACAAGCAGAACGTGCAGGGTTTTCGTATCAGTGGTGTCGAGAAAATTATGTCTCTATCCAAGCATTAAAAGAAGTGCGACAAAACGTTGCACAATTAACTGAACAAGTTAAACGTTTAGGATATTCTCTCAATACGGATAAGGCAAAACCAGAAACGATTTGCCAAGCAATTATTGCAGGGTTTCCAGATAAAATCTTTACTGCTGCTGGGCGTGGATGGTATCAAAATACTGAAACAGGAGAACGTGCCATGCTTGGAAGAGAATCAGCAGTTGTTGGTGACATCGTGATTGCCAATGAATTAATCACAGTACAAACAAGAAGAGGTGGCGAACTGCCGCTTATTACTTTAGCAACAAAAGTTGATCCATCAGTGCTTAAAACTGTAGCACCACAGCTTGTCCGAGAAGAGGCGCGAAGCACTAGTTACGATCCTGAAACTGATCGAGTGGTACGAAGCGTTGATTTGTATCTCAAAGGCAGTTATAGCTCGTACGCTTCAGAACAAAGAAAGCTGACAGGTAATGAAGCGGTAGAAGTATTTGCAAATGCTTTAGCTGCGGGCAGACTTGATTTACCATTTGTATCAGAGAACAATGAAGTCATAACAAAATTAAGAGATTTATATCTTCGTTCAGCTGGTGAAACTGCACAACCTTTATCAACCCAACAACTAGCAGAAATTTATAAAGGAAGACTTCAGTCAATTGCGTCACGAAAAGAATTAGAAGAAGCATTGGCAGCAGGGACGCTTGATTTATCTGTAAAACTCGATGAATATGTATCAGTAGAAGTTCAGGAACAAATTATTCGGGATAATCCAGATACCCTTCAAATCGGTGATGCAACATTTGGTATTACTTATGCTGATAGCGGTTGGGGTTCTGATCGATTTTCTGCTCGGATACGAGTTCCAGCTAATCAAGTGTTTTCATTTACTGAGGTGCCAGCTCTGCCTTCAGGTAGAGCAATTACTATTGAAATAGTTGATAAAGAAGGAAGCACTGCAAAACAATTCGAAGGAAAAGATTTAGAAGAATTGAAAAAGAGAACAAGAGAGCACCTGGTAAAGCAACAATGGGACAGCTGGCGTTACGCGCAACCATCAGATGTATTACAACAGAGATTAACTAGTTTTGATCCCACAGGTGAAGCGCCAACTTTGCCAGAGCGTTTAGCATATGGTACTGATCCTGAAACTGGTGAGCCAATGTATGCGTATCCGGCACTTACTGTTGAACGATCTTCTTACTCTGGTGACTCTTACTCAGTCCGATATTACGCAACTGAAGCTGAAGCACAGCAAGCGCAAGCAAGAGTTGAGGAAATACGAACTCAAGCATTAGAAAAACAGCGACTTGAGCAAGAACGAATTGAGCTGTTGCCACAAGTCAGGAAACTCCAAACAGAAGTACGCTCACAATTAGATCGCATGGTAGATCAAATAGGTAATGCAGCTTATGAACAATATGGTCTTTCTTATACTGATTTTTATCGATTGCGAGATCAATTACAAGAAGCTTCATATGGGCTTGAGTCGAATCCCAGAAGTGCAAAAGAGACTTTGCAGCAGATTCAACAGAGAATTCAAGAAGCGGCAGAGCAAAAGAGAGAACAGGATAAGTTGAGAGCTGAAGCAGAAGAAGCACGACGACTTGCTGAAGAAGAGGCTGAAAGGGCAAGACAAGCAGAAGCTGAACAAGAAGAACTTATGAGCAGTCCTTTTGCTGCTGCGTTTGCACGGGCTGGCATTCGGCCAGAAGATATAACTGCACCAAGAGAGCCTGCAGAGGAAGAGGTATCTACTCAAACTGAACCAGAAAGAACAGAAACGTTTGAAAGTACTATACCTGCAACAACAAATGGCGAAAGAAAAACTGAACCACAGCCTGTTCATACTACTCTCTTAGGTGGTATTCAAGCACGAGATACAGAAAGTCTTGTAGAAGAGGTAAGAACACTTATGCAACGAAATAACAAACCTCGAAAACGAGCATTGATACAAGCAGCGCTTATCGGTCGCGGGCCCCAAGCTATGGCAGAAGCGAAAATTTCTGAAGCAGAGTTTCCTATTATTTTTCAGCAAATAAGACTCGCAACCCAAGAAGCAGAGAGAGGATATGATGATGCGACAACACAAGAACTGCGAAATGCGTTACGAGGAGTAGAAAATATGCATGCTGCTATAAAGGCTTCAAAAAGCGATCTGGTAAAAGAATATATTGGTAATAATCCTGAAGACGTACAAAGGTTCCAAACCACATTTGTATCGCTTTTACAAGGAAGAGAAAGGCCACCAAAAGATACCGAGCTTCCTGATTTAGCAGAGCAAGCGATTGAACAAATGACATCTTAAAATCTTGCTTGACTTTTACTAATGCGGTTGATAATATTAGCAATATATTACTAATCTAAACTATTGATCTTAACAACCAAGATTAGATTAAATTAAATAAAAATATGACAGAAATACCAGTTGGACAAGAACCCCAAGTACCTCAATCAGAACCACGAGTATTTGATGTTAGTAAAGACCTCTACGAAGGTGGAAAAGCAGATATATACCAACTTGCAGAATATGTAAAAGTTGCCAGAACAAAAAAAGTTTTTGATAGTAAAAGTCTTGATTTAACAGGTGGAACACTCATGGATATTTATATGGGTGTTGCAGCGGAGGCAGGTAAACCTGGTTCTAAGGTCAAAGAATTTGCATTCAATAATCCAGGACGTGAAGGTAGAGTTGTATTATGGTCTGATGAATTTGCTGCTGATATTCCAGATCATCCGACCAAACCATTACTTGCTGAAGTTCCACCCTCCAAACTTGATCCCAATGCTCCAACAGACGTTGTAGATCTTCGATTAACCTTTGCTGATAATCCTGAAGCGATGCAACAAATGGCTGATCCTACTAAAGCACAAGAATATATGCGAGAAGTTGCAGCACAGTTGAAAGAACTTAAAGCACGTGGAGTTAATACAGTTCGGATGACTGGGATTCCTATGTGGTTATCTCAAGGTGCAGCATTTGCAGCAACACGTCTTGGTATGGATCGAGTTATTTCTTATACGCTTGCAAAAGAAGTTGTAGTTTATGATGGAACAGGCGAAATGATGGGCAAAATTGAATCAAAAACGCCAGAAGATGTAGAGGTTGATTTAGCAGGAAAAGAAATAACAGATATGGAAGCTGTAAGATCAGGACGTGCTCTTCAGGAGACATTAGGAGTTGAGGTTGGAAGAAATAAAATTGATCTTAAAAATGTGGATCTTTCTAAAATTCCCCCACATGTTGCACTTCGTATGTTTGATAGTTTTCATTCATACTCAAGTTCCTTAAAGCTTGGAGATGTGGAAGTATTCCAGCATCTTGATTTTCGTACCCATGATTTAGTTCCGAAAACTACTCAGCGAAACCCTGACTTATTGCCCAGAGATCAAAGAACATCTGTTACACAAGATGTACATGCAGCATTAGAAGCTGCTGATGGTGATCCAGAGAAAGCAGCGCTTACGCTAGCAACTGAGGCAGTAAATAACGCACGAGAACTTACTTTTACAGGGGTAACCAATCCACAAGAACTTGCAGTGGCAGGAAAAGTAGCTCATGCAGCACATGGGTTAATAGAAGAATTGAGTTATAAAGAGTCTCCAGATGCTCAACCTCAGGTAGTAAAATCTTGGAAAGCTCAATCACAGACACCTTCGGCCTAACTTCCTCATATAAATGTTAGTAAATTTCTCTTTTTAATCGTATAGTATCTTGCGCCTTGACTTCATAGTACGGTTGCGTCATTCATTGTGTTGTATGGAAAGGATCACAACCAAGGGCAAAACAGAAGCAATCGGATACTGTTTGTATGCGAGAAAATCGAGTGAATCTGATGAGCGGCAGGCAATGGTATTGACGGGCAGCTTCAGGAAATGAGATTAATGGCAAAGCGGGAGAAGTTAAATGTCGTTGAGGTTATTACTGAAAGCCATTCCGCTAAAGAATCAGGACAACGTCCAGAGTTTAACAGGCTTCTGAAAGAACTGGCAGAAGGAAAATTTAACGCCATCCTCACTTGGGCACCTGATAGACTATCCCGCAATGCCGGAGATTTAGGACGAATTGTAGACTTAATGGATCAAGGGAAACTATTGCATATTAAAACCTACTCTCAATCATTTACTAAGGCTCTAGACTAGCACATTAACAATTTGTAATAGTTCATTGTAAAGGATCGATGGGGATTTGCTCCATCTCCATTCACACTCTTTCAAGTGTAATGGAAAGTTTTTCTTTACACCATTGAACTTAACGAGACGTCTTTTACAAAAGGACCAGAATGACTCTATGCCATTGATATGGACCCCTTTTGTATTTGAGAACTCATTTTTCTTGTGATTGATTCTCAAATGTTTGTCATACCCGACATCAACAAGTCCGTTGTATCCGCTCCACGAATCTGAATATACAGTACTGTTCAAGTCAATCTTTCCCTTCATAACAGCATGTAGCGTTCTTCTTTTACAGTTTGGAATGATACGAGTAAATACACGTCCTTGACGCTCATATATCCCAAATACTACCTGCTTAAATGACGTCCCACGACCTCTTTTACTTGACTTGCCTCTCATCCTTCGAGGTCCAAAGTATGATTCATCAATTTCTATCTCACCACCAACATATCGTTGCATCTGGTGCACTTGGTGATGATATATGAGTTGACGAATATTATTGTAATATTTGTTGACTGTATTGCGGTTGAGACCCAAAATACCAGAGGTCTGTGTAGCACTCAGATCGTGTGCAAAACACCATAGTATCTTTTTTCTCTTGTATTTTGATATCGGCCTATTGTTACAAACCATACCTCTAGTTTAGCACTACTCTGCTAGTCTAGAGCCACTGTTATTCATATGAGATACATCAGAATTGTTCTGGTTACTTTCACCATGTTTCTTTTTGTTTCCTTTGCTGGCATACATGCTGAAGAGATTATTACTACAGAAAAGCTGATTACGGTTGACACTTCCAACCAGATGCTCTATGCCTGGGAGGACGGCAAAATAGTGAGGAGTACTCCTGTTTCCACGGGACTTTCACAAACCCCCACCGTTAAGAGTACATACAAAACCTACTGGAAACTTCCTGTGCAGAGGATGCGGGGCTATTCTTCAGTAAACGGATACTATGATCATCCCGGAGTGACGGATGTTATGTATTTTTATAAAGGGTATGCGATCCACGGAGCCTATTGGCACAACAACTTCGGTACACCCATGAGCAACGGTTGCGTGAATGTATCGCTTGCTGAAGCCGACTGGCTTTATGAATGGGCACCGATAGGAACGAAAGTCGTTATTTATTAGTGTCTTCCTTATTTTGTGGCATTACTTCAGAGGCTTCTTCTGGAGTTTGTTTCGAAAGTGAAAACTTGAAAAGTGCCAGAACAACGATGAAACCGACTCCGATACCGATCCACGGAAGAAATGACAGCTGTTCTACCCATCTGCTCTCTACTCCGTCACAGTGGTCCCCTTTTCCGTCACTGTCTTCGTCCTGCTGATTGGGATTCGGCATATCGGGACAGTTATCATTAGCGTTGATGACGCCGTCCAGATCTGAGTCTTCGCAGGCATCCCCCTGATTATTTTTATTCAAGTCAGCCTGGTCGGCATTTGCAACGCTGATGCAGTTGTCCCGGCTGTCAATAATGCCGTCTTTATCAGTGTCCGGAGGGACATATTTCGGATTCGGTAAACGGGTGGAGTTGAATGCGACCGTCTCCAGAGTGGTGGATGTCAGATTCAGATTGTCCAGATAAGGAATATAAGGAACATTCCCTTCAGGCATACTGTACACTGCATAAGCTGTCTTTGGTCTTGCTACAAATCTCAGATAATACGATTCTGCCGTCGGGTTTTGCACAAAATTCATTTCAGCGATACGGAGCGGCTGATTGTATGTAAGAGTTACGAGAAACTCACGTGCCGTAGTTTGCGGAAAGTAAACAGTACTGCTCATCGATGCATTATTAGTGATAAATTCCCAGTTGTCGTTTTGTCCGTTTCTTGACTGAATACTAATGCGTTGAGGCATGACCACATTCCGGTCAAGAACCGTGACCAGGTTACTCGTTTGGATGGGTTTTTCGTAGGTGTAATGCAAAGAGACAAATACGGAGGCTCCGGTTACCGCCGGGTTTTGATCAATCTGATATGTCTCAAATGTGGATGTCTCTCCGTCATGGAGCAGTGACGCACTTGAGGTGGAACTGTAAACTGTAACGGTAACGGGAATATTTTCCGATCTTGTCACAATGGTACGGGGCTGCAAGGTATTGGTTCCGGTATCTACAACCACATAATCCGAAAGACGATTTGTCGAGACTGGCATCTCTATAGGTACCGGCAGAGGTTCATCCCTCGGTGCAACATTTTGAATAAACTGAAAATTCGAAATGACACTATCAACACTTGGTGTAGGGCTCGTGTATTCATATCCGGATTGTGCATGTATTGCTCCGGCAGCGAGAAGCAGTATTGTGAAAAGTGAAGTTGTTATAGGGTTTAAAAATGCTTTCATGCTGTTTTTTTCGTTTTGCCCATCAATACGGATCCGATAAATAGGAGTCCGATGAGGAAAAATGTAATAATTCGTCCGGTCAGTTCCATGCTCCATATCTCAACAACTAAGAGTCTTCCAATTACGGCAATTAGGAGGCCTAAACCGAATTTTTTCAGTACGGGACGATCCTGCAAACCTGCAACAACATAACTCGAAAGTCCGATAACGGTATAAAGGACCAGCGCTACGGCTCGGGCAAAATACGTGATAGGAATGATTTCACTTGTAGTCCTCCAGATCAAAAGCAGTCCGTAAACTGCACCTACAATTACAAGCAGTATTGAAGCGCTGTGAAGATCGTGGTCTTCTTTTCCGTCAGCATAATAAAAATAGCACCCGGACAGGAATGTAGAAAGCGTGACAAAAAGCAGGATGGTAAATTCCCGGGCAAAGTGCATATCGCTTAGACCGGCAAGGGCGTTGATTCCCAGAGCGATCGGCAGGATATGATACAGCAGCATGTACTTGGTCATGGTTGTACCAAGGAGGCGACTTGAGATGATCGGGAGGATGAGGGCTTCAATAGAAAATGCAATGGTCAATGCAGGGCCGTCAAATTCAAATGCTGTTGCAACGGCAAGTAAAATCATTGAGACAACCGTATACACCTGCACAGCCGAAGGGATCTTCGTCCGGAGATATACCATATACGCGCCGCCTGCATAAGCAAAAGTGGCAATCAGGACCACTACGCTTTTATAAACCGGCATGGTCAGTGCATTTATCCATGCAAGACTAAAAAATCCGACAAGTGCTGCAGTCTGGAGGTCGATTGTAGTTGCTTTGCGTGATGTAATGATCGATGCAAGGGTTGAAAAATAAAAGAGACTGCAGAATGTGACGGCAAAAAAGCTGATCTCAAGAAATTCTTTCGGAGATAATGTCGTTTTCAGAGTTTCTGCAGATGATATAAAAAAGGTTACGCTGTAGAGTGATATAAGGACAACAGAAAGGAATGACAGGATTTTCCATTTACCGTATCTTGCAATCCATATATTACTTATGACCACGGCAAGCAGATATCCGTAAAGACCTACGATGCTTTTTTCTTCGGAACCGATGAGAAGCGGTGCAATTCCACCGATACAAAGACTGAAAACTGCCAGCGACAGTACCTTATACCTCAAGCTGACAAAGGATGTATATATCATTGTAAGTACCATAAAAGTCAGTGCCAGCTGCGGCGGGAACATTTGGTACACTTCCTGAGCGGCATATGTGGTGATAATCACGATACCGGCTCCAAGTCCGATGAGAGTGATTCCCTGGGTTTTGAATTTCTGCATTCGTCTTTCACCGAAAAGCAGTACCAGTGCTCCGGCAATTATCCCGAATGTGATCCGCCCTGCAGGCCCGATCCAGTTGTTGAGGAAGGCATAAGTCACAAGCCACAAAAATCCCAGAAGAATGAAAAATGCTCCTGTCTTGAGAGGCCATTCATGGGCATACCAGGCAAAAAACTTTTCAACCGGTCCTTTTTCAGTAACAGGAAGAGTTCTTGTAGGTTTTTGAATACTTTGTGTTGAAACCTGAGGCGCTTTCTGTGTAGCGGATACTTGTGTTTCAGCTTGAGATGGAGATGTAACAGGATTTGTAAGAGAATCGATTTTTTTACTGAGGCTGTTGACCTTAAAAAGAGCAACAAGAGACAGAATAATACTGAGGAAACCCAATAGTTCCATATGCATTTCAGTATATAGAACTATAAGAAGGTTGTCAATCAGTTCTGTTCTTTAGTTAGCCATCCCGCCAAGTTTTCTCATAACGGCCCGTACTATTCCATGGATCTTCAATTCCCGTTTCGGATAAAAAGGCGGATACATCGGATTGGCAGCTTCGAGAAATGTTTTCCCTTTTTCTTTTTTCAGAATCTTTAAGGTCCACTCATTGTCAATTTCGGCAAGTACGATATCTCCTGCCCGGAAATCGCCTTTCTGCTCGATTACGACGAGATCTCCTTCAAATATCCCGGCATTGATCATCGAATCACCGTGTACTTTAAGTAAAAAAGAATTATCAGGTTTCTCAATAAAATATTCATCAAGCGTGAGGTAGCTTCTGCTTTGTTGTGCAAGAATCGGAAATCCCGCCTGAATCATACCGAGGACCGGCAAAGCGAAAAAACGTTTTGTCGGTGAAAGTTTTTTATTTACCCGTTTGATAAACCCTTCGTCAATAAGCTGCTGGACATATTCATAGATAGTTCTTTTGGAAGCAACATTGAATATTTTGAGCATTTCCGAGTATGACGGCAAACGCCTGTTTTTACGGTAAAAATTTTTTAGCGGCGTCAATAAATCTTGTTCCATAAGTCCATATATGAATTTTTAACATTTATATATATCAGTATATGAAACGATCGTTTCAGAGTCAATATGACGAAATAGATCAAAAATGAACACGGGTTTTTCTTACGTAATTAAAGCAATACGCTGTATTAGGAAGTGTTATTTGATACAATACAACTACTTCAGGAGGAGTCGGATAGCGGTTTATTCCACAGACCTGGAAAGTCTGCGTCCAGCAATGGACTCGCGGGTTCGAATCCCGCCTCCTCCGCATAGAGCCTTGAGTTGCTTCAAGACCTAACTCCTATGCTCGATTAGCTTGATGTTACTTGCTAAAAAGAGCCTGCAATTATTGAATACTCCAAACATATCCTAGAGAGGTGAAAATCGCCGAAAATACCTATAAGGGAAATGCACTCGGTTCTAAGCTTTTTAGCAAAAACGCTCAGAACAGCACAAAAACTACTTTTTTCCGTTCGAATCTTGTCATTCTGGTAAGGGTTAGCAATTGAAGAAAACTACTGGAGTGAAAGTTGGCGGTCTGCGAGGATAAATCTGGAGTTAACGCCTTTTAATATTTTGACTCGTTCTTCAGGTGTGCCGTATTGAAGGACATGAAGCAAATATTCTTTAAGCATCTCTGTTTTTGATTCGTCATATTTTAATTCAATCTGTCCGTTGTTATGTGGTGTTAATTCAGCTCTTGGTGTATATCCGTCAATTACTGCTGCTTTTAAATGCTGTAGCCTTTTAACCTCGACATCGAATTCTTGCAGTAAATATGAAGTGTTAAGTCGTATTTTTGGTAGATGTCCGATTAATTGGTTTATTAATTCTTGCTCAGTAATGTATGGCTCAGGACAATCATACTTTTTAATCCTATTACAATGGTAATAAATATGGCTATTCACTTTATTCGCTTTTGTTCTTCGATACTTTATTTCTGCGGTGACACTTCACCGCATGAGCCGCATGAATACAGATTTTCTTGAATGGGAATAGCTGTTTGTTCCACTGTCTCGGTGCAACCTGAAGTTGAATTTGCACTCTTTCAAGAGCGCTTGGTTATCAGTGGTTCTTACGTCCCTTTATACCAATTCTCACCGTACTTAAATTCACCATAATAAAAGGAGTTTGCAGTACTACATAGACTTTGCTAAGAGGCATCTTGCATCCACTCTTGGTAGTGAATCAATATCATCAAGCCACTTTTTAACCATTCGTCCTGAGAATCCTTGATAGGCTACTTTTTCAAATATTTTCTTGATTATTGGTGCCCGTTCGGGTCTTGTTCAACGGTTGAAATCTATTAGCTCTCAAGACGTTTCTATAGCCTATCGGTGCAACACCTGGACGAATTCTATCTGGCATTTATTGCGTAAGCCCCGTTTAACATTAACGCCTCGATTATCATTTTCAGTTTGGCTTGCGAACAGAGAATCATGAGAGAAATTTCTCATTAGGATTATTAGTAAGGCTCTAGACTAGCAGAAAGTAGTGCTAAACTAGAGGTATGGTTTTGTAACAATAGGCCGATATCAAAATACAAGAGAAAAAGATACTATGGTGTTTGTACACGATCTGAGTGCTACACAGACCTCTGGTATTTTGGGTCTCAACCGCAATACAGTCAACAAATATTACAATAATATTCGTCGAACTCATATATCATCACCAAGTGCACCAGATGCAACGATATGTTGGTGGTGAGATAGAAATTGATGAATCATACTTGGACCTCGAAGGATGAGAGGCAAGTCAAGTAAAGAGGTCGTGGGACGTCATTTTAAGCAGGTAGTGGCCCCAGGATATATGAGCGTCAAGGACGTGTATTTACTCGTATCATTCCAAACTGTAAAGAAAAGAACGCTACATGCTGTTATGAAGGGAAAGATTAACTTGAACAGTACTGTATATTCAGATTCGTGGAGCGGATACAACGGACTTGTATTGATGTCAGGTATGACAAACATTTGAGAATCAATCACAAGAAAAATGAGTTCTCAAATACAAAGGGGTCCATATCAATGGCATAGAGTCATTCTGGTCCTTTTGTAAAGACGTCTCGTTAAGTTCAATGGTGTAAAGAAAAACTTTCCATTACACTTGAAAGAGGTGAATGGAGATGGAGCAAATCCCCATCGATCCTTTGCAATGAACTATTACAAATTGTTAATGTGCTAGTCTAGAGCCTAACAGTTTATCGTGAGAAAATGAAGCAATAGTCAACCTTTCGTACAGAATAAGTAAGGATTTGACAAGAAAATAGAAAGATGCTTGACATAGAGATTATCTAACGGCAACTTTACATATTTTGCCTTTACATTCGGCTCTTAAGATTATTTTTTTGCTATTTGGCAAACAAACTGATATACTATCCTTATCTTGGATGAACTTGTAAGCTAAAGACATTATTTCTCGCACTTCCATTTCTCCTCTGAAGAACATTAATTCATGTCAAATATCGTATACGTCGGAAGAATCTCAGCAGATACAACCGAAGAAAATCTCAAAACACTTTTTTCAACCGTAGGTGAAGTTGTCTCTGTTGAACTGAATAGAAAAATCGGTTTTAAACAGAATAATGATACGGCATATATTACAATGACATCAGACAAGGTTGCAAATGACGCTATAGCAACATTGAATAATAAACTAGTAAACGGAAGCAGGATTAGAGTTACGGAAATCCATTCAGTCGACCGAAAAGGTCATACATTTTTTTCACATTATCAACGAAGAAATAGACGTTAAGCACTTAGAAAGGACGGTGATACACAAATGCAGCAAAATAAAATATACGTAGGGAATTTACCTTGGTCAATGAATGATTCGTCACTGAACGAATTATTTTCACAGTTCGGAGAGATCTCTGAAGCTATCATTATCATGGACAGACAGACCAACCGATCAAAGGGTTTCGGATTTGTCACATTCGCAGATGATGCATCAGCACAAAGAGCTATTGAAGAAATGAATGAAAAAGAAATTGACGGACGAAAAATAGTCGTCACTATTGCAAGACCGCGCGAAGAACGAAGTAATGATCGCGGTTCTTTCAAAAGAAGAAACTATTAATCCCTGAAGCTATCTGACTACTGGATTGATCTAGTATTAGATAGTTTTATTGATTAAGAAAATCGTGAGTGATATAATATCACTACATGAAGATACTCACTAGTATAGTTATTACGATCACCGTACTTATTATCTTCCTGCTTACTCTTTATTTGTACATCCAGTACAAGGCCACAGAACAAGCGGACGCAAACTCCGCAACTCCGACCGCAGTAATTGAACCGTAACTTGAATTATTAACATATTATTTATTATGAAAACGGTAACACAAAAACCGTCGCCGGACAGTATTTCTATACATGTCCCGACAAAAAACAATAAGCTTTTAGAAAAAGCACTCGATATGGTCAATACCAATGTTGAGATTCGCACACTCTGGAATATTATAAACACAAACGCAATTGATCGTCTGAAAATGACTGACCACGGGCCGGTTCATTTCCAGATCGTTTCGAATCTGTCGCTTCGACTGCTTCGAATTCTTGCCAAAAACGGTATCGAGCCCTCCATCGTCAAAGATTTTAAACTTACCCGGGATCACGCAGAACTTGTGGTGCTGTTGGCAAGTTTGCTTCACGATATCGGAATGTCAGCAAACCGTGAAGGACACGAGGAGTTCAGTCTTTTCATGACACATACCCTTCTGAGAGAACTGATAGATTTCCTGCCGATTGAGGAAAAAACAATTGTCATCGCAGAAACTTTGCATGCCATTATCAATCACCGAAGCGGGGGAAAGCCATCAACTATTGAAGGCGGAATTCTTCGCGTCGCTGACGCGCTGGATATGAGTGAAGGACGATCGCGACTTCCTTTTGAGGCCGGGCGGATGGAAATCCACTCGATATCAGCTATGGCAATTGATAAAGTAACTGTCAGTGAAGGGGAAGAACGACCGATTGTGGTTGATATCTACATGAACAGCTCAGCAGGTATTTTCCAAACTGATCAGCTTTTGAGAAGCAAGCTTAAAAACTCAGGTATTGAAAAATACATCGAAGTCAAAGCTCACATCAAAGAGCGGGCAAACAAAAAAATCACTGCTGACTTCGAACTCTAACTGAGAAAAACATTAACCACAATAGGCAACAGCCCAGCATTACCGGGATCCACAGTGCCTTGAAAAACGCAATCCCTGTCCAGAAGCTCACGGGTCCGACGAGACTTAAGATTATCATTGAGTAGTGCGCTTTTTGAATAATTTTTCCAATAAAGAAGTGAGCAATCCACGCTCCTATCAAACCGGAAAAAAACCATCCTACAAAATTCTGCAAGGGTACGCCGTAAAACGCTCCCGGTGTTCGCCAGATCCAAATACCCAGCGCAAACGATCCCGGATCGATAACCATATCAAGTAAAACGAGAAGCACTGCAGTATTTACGTAAGTAAACGGTATTCTGAGTCGTCTGACAAGGGCATATGATCCGAGAACAAGCGGAATCCACCCAAGCGGTACCGCAAGCGGTGCCAAACCCAGGATTTTTGGGCCCAAACTATCCTGATAGTAAAAAGCTCCGTACGGAAACCCTGTTTTGATGGCAAACGATTCGATTGTCAGGCTCGCAACGCTTAAGGAAGTAAGTGTCAGAAAGGCTCTCTTTCTATTGAGACGAACTATTGAGATGAAGGATGGGAGTGCGAAAAGAGACATGAAAATCAATGAGACAATCCAAAGCTCTGAATCAATTCCGATTCGGCTGACAAAGAACGATGCTAACAATGAGAAAAGCATCACCACAACAACTGTGTAGTTATACCAGTGCGACATAGATAAATAATAAAAAACCTAACAACAAATTAATCCAGGGGAAATACCAGTACGTTTTTTTAAGGGACATATATCCTGCGTAAACGGCTGCAACAATGAGAGGATATATCCAGGCTAAAGACAGCACCGGTGATATTCCTGACACAATAAATGCTGTTACTCCCCATAAAATCATACATAAAACCAGACTATTTTTTTTCTCCAGCAAAACTGCAGTTGTAATTAATCCCGCTTTTCGGTCTGCCTTAATGTCCGGTATGGCAGAATACAAATGCATCGCTCCTGCCCAACATCCTGCTGCAATAAGCAGTATAAGAGGTACCGTTTCTTTAGTAATTTGCTGGTAAATAATGACTCCGGGAAGTATGTACAAAATATTGCTGATAAAATCCAGAAACGGTTTCGCCTTTAATCGAAGCGGAGGAGCACTGTAAAAAAATGCAAGCAAAAAAAATACTGCGAGCAGCAATGTGGATTGAGTATCCAGGAACAAAAAAAACGGCAAGGCAAACAAAAAGGATATTAAAGATACCCTCATGTAAAAAGCTCTATCAGAAGCTCTCATCAAAGATTCTTTTATACCCTTTTTCTCATTATGTATGTCTGTATCACCGTCAAAAAAGTCATTCACTCCGTACAAGAAAACGTTTGCGGGCAACAGGAAAAAGAAAAAACCATACCAAAAAACGGGTGATACAACTGCATCCGAAATACCGGCAGCTGCTACGAACCCGACAAGAAACGGACCGAGAAGATATATCCAAAAACGGGGCCGGGAGATGAAGAGAATCGTTTTTATCATTTCTTTCGGGAAATAATAAATATCAGAAGTTCACCAAGCAGAGAGACATCTATCCCGTCCTCAGAAAGTTCAGCCAGATAAGATTCTATCTTTTTTTTGCGCTTGAGTATCTGTTTATTGATTTCGCTCAGAACACCATATTCGTGTATCATGTTCCTGACCAAAGTAATATCAGCCTGAGAAATATCCGAATTTCCGAAAATTGTGGTCAATTTTTTCCGAGACTCTTTATTGGCACGCTTACACAAAAGATGGCGGATTAATGTTTTTTTATTTTCCCGGATGTCTGACCCGACCAGCTTACCGATCTCTTTAGTAGTTCCGAAAATGCCGAGTTCATCATCTCTGAGTTGAAAAATAATTCCCATCTGGCATCCGAGATCTTTGAGAAGCGGCAACCGCACGTATGAAGAAAAAACAGCACCGAGAATAAGTGGGAGTGAGAATGTATAATGGGCAGTTTTATAAGTATAAATTTCGTCAATTTCCGTCGCACTGGGATCTTTGGTAATCAACCCATAGGCTGCGTCCATCATCTGTGCAGGCCCAATATGCTGAACTTCCTGGCTGATATATCCGATGATACATTGCACAAGCTCAGGATCCTTAATTTTTTTAGAAATAATCTCAAATACGAGAAAGAAGATCATATCTCCGAGACACATCGCCATTGACATACCGTAATGCTCCGGATCATTTGCTTTTCGCCGTTTTCCTTCTTTAATGTACTGATAATATACTGAATCCTGATTTCTTCTTTTGTAATCATTGTCCATGATGTCATCGTGAATCAGAAATCCGGTATGAAGAATTTCAACCGCCGCTGCAAGATCGTAGAGCTCATCCGTAATTTGAACGCCGTGCATCTGAGCGCTCATCAAAACGAGCATTCCTCTAATCATTTTTCCCTGTGCTACTGACTTTCGCACCATTTGAATTCCTTTTGCTCCTACAGGAAGTGGATAATTTTTATAGGTTTGGTCAAGATTTTCGTAGATATGTTCAATCAGTTTCGGTTGGTGTTGTTTGTAAAAATCCTGCAATGTCATCCTTTTATTAAATAGTTCATAACGGTACTCATCACTCGTAAGGGATGAGGTTTAATTTTTTTCTCAAAAATCATCATAGGGTTTTGAATAATCTGTCTTGCAGTCCAATTATACATAGCAGAGGCCGTCTGTACAGGAATTCTATACCGACGGGGTATGTATGCATATCCGCTCTCAGCTTGTTTTTGCAGGCTTAGGTACCGTTCTGTCTCAAATCGAATAAGAGCTGAAAACTGTTCCGGATCAACGTGTTCATTCAGTTCTGTAATATGAAACTTTTGCAAATCTTCCTGCGGGATATAAACCCTTCCGAATACAAGATCTTCCCGGATGTCTCTTATAAAATTGATAAGCTGCATAGCCTTACCTTGAAGTTGTGCGGCTTGTAACGATTTCTCCGGCAGGTTGAGAATACGTGCCATTGCAAGACCGACAACTTCTGCCGAGCCGTACATATATTTTTCAAGATCCTGATATGTCTCGTATGTTTTCACGGTCAAGTCCTGCTCCATAGCAGAGAGAAAAGCAAGAATCCAGTCACTTTTAATCTGTTCTTTCCGTGCCAAATCAATAAACTCACTGATAATAACATCCGGAACTTTTCTGCCCTCCAAAGCATCCAGCGTCATTTGTTTGAATCGATGAAAACCTGCGGCATCCTGAGGAACTGCATCCACATAATCATCGGCTGTACGGACATACGCGTAGAGCGTAAAGACTTTTTTCTCGGACATCGGGAGGAAAAAAGATGCTTGAAAAGTAATATGTTGTGCTCCCTTGACGAAAAATCTCCTGCTTACTCGGCATTTGTGATGCGTTCAACTGCTAACTCAGCAGATATCAGTGCCATTGGGACACCGACACCGGGCACAGTATCCTGTCCGACATAATACAGATTTTTTACCTTCTTACTGAAATTATTCGGCCTGAAAAAAGCCGTTTGAAAGAAGTTCGGAGCAATTCCGAGGGCTGTTCCCTGATACGCATTGTAGAGAGATTTATAGTCGTTGATTGAGAGAGATTTTTTGACGATCAATCTATCCTGAATGGATTCATCCAACGTCTCTTCCAAGATATCGATTATTTTCGCTTCATATCGTCTGCGAATTTCCGGAGTGTCAGAAAGTCCCGGAGCAATCGGTACCAAAATAAACAGATTCTCATCACCAATCGGTGCAACAGACGGATCTGTTTTTGAAGGACAACAGATATACATCGAAGGTTCATCAGGCCACTCCGGCTTTTTGTACATATCAGCAAAATGTTTTTCCCAATCATAGGTGAAAAAGAGGGTATGGTGTTTCAGGTTTTTAATTTTTCCTTTTACACCTAAGTACAGAATAAAAGCAGAGGGGGCAATTGTCTTTTTCTCCCAATACTTTTTGGGGTAAGTCTGATATTTTTCATCAAGAAGCGCCATTTCCGTATGAGGCATATCTGCATTTGATAGAATAATATCCGCTACATATTCCTTCCCACCTGCTGTGACAGAGACTGCTTTTCCGGCTTTCACGTTGATCTTCTCAACAGGTGTACCGAGCTTTATCGTCACGTTTTGCTCATTACACACATCCTGAAGTGCCTGAACGATACTGTACATTCCACCCATCGGATAAAACACACCCACATTGAAGTCGATGTGAGACATTAACGTGTAAAGAGCTGGAGTATTGTCAGGGACACCGCCGATAAATACGGTCGTATAGAGCAAAATTTTCTTAAGTCTATCATCTGTGACGTACTTGGAAATATATGAATTCATTGTAGAGAACACCGGCATTTTGGCGGCAACACCGGCAAACTTCATATCAAACATATCAAACACGGAATCATAATTTTTATACACAAAATACTTCATCGCAATTTCATACAGTTCTTCACTCTTTTCAAGATATTGTTTTATTTTTCAACGGAACCGGGCTCGATCTTTTCGAATGCTTCAAAGTTTTTGTCTTTATCTGGAAGCATATCGAGGACATCATCTTTGCTAAAAAAGATGCGATAATGAGGATCAAGGTGAACCAGCTTGTAGAATGATGACGGAGTCTTGCCAAAATGTGCAAAATATCGATCAAACACCTCAGGCATCATATACCATGATGGTCCCATATCAAAAGTGAATCCTTTTTCTGAAAACTGCATAGCACGACCGCCAGGAGATTTATTTTTTTCAAGAACGGTGACGTCATATCCGGCTTTCGCAAGAAGCGCAGCACTCGACAAGCCACCAAAACCGGAACCGATAATAATTACTTTTTTGGGCATAACATTAAGAAAATGAATGTAATAACCCATTATAATATAGATATGATTCAGAAAGAGAGAATCAGAAAGCTCAATACCCAAACCACAAGCAGCGGCTCAGCGATCGCATACTGGATGAGTCGCGATCAGCGTGTGTCCGAGAACTGGGCATTGCTGTATGCGCAGGAACTATCAAAGAAAAACAATCTGCCTCTTGTTGTTTTCTTCGTACTTACTCCGAATTTTCCCGGAGCAACATTGAGACATTATGATTTTATGCTCAAAGGACTAAAAGAAATTGATACCTCTCTGAAGAAACTTTATATCCCGTTTATCCTTCAAATCGGTGATCCGATAGAAGAAATTCCTAAACTAACATTCAGATATGATGTAAAAGAATTAGTGACTGATTTTTCACCCCTCAGAATTGGAAGGGAGTGGAGAACAAGCATTGCTCGAAACACGACTATCCCTTTTTATGAAGTTGATGCACATAATATTGTCCCCGTTTGGGAAGCCTCTCCCAGACAGGAGTTTGCCGCACGTACCATACGTCCCAAAATTCAGAAAAAGTTGAAACAATTTCTCACTGCATTTCCGAATGTCGGAAAGAACATACCTCATTCGATATCGCTTCACAATACAGAATGGGAAGGCGTTACAAATAAGCTCTCGTGTAACAGAGAAGTAAAAGCTGTCACATGGCTCAACCCCGGGGAAAAGGCCGCAAAACATATGATGAAAGAATTTATCGAAACGCGTCTTCGTGGATACGGCGAAAAAAGCAATAACCCGAATCTAAATGCACAGTCAAATCTCTCCCCGTATCTTCATTTCGGCCAAATCTCAGCACAGTACATATCCCTGAATATACAACAATCAATTGCACCGAATGAGGACAAGGAAGCATTTTTAGAAGAACTGATAATCAGAAGAGAGCTCGCGGATAATTACTGCAACTATAATTCAGAATACGATTCTTACCGTGGCTTTCCGGATTGGTCGAAAAAAAGTTTGAACGAACATCTCAAGGACAGAAGAGAATACGTCTATACGTTAAAAGAATTTGAACAAGGCAAGACCCATGACGAGATATGGAATAAGGCACAGATAGAAATGGTCGATAAAGGGAAAATGCACGGCTATATGCGGATGTACTGGGCAAAAAAAATTCTAGAATGGACAAAGACCGCACAGGAGGCGATGGAAATAGCAGTATATTTGAATGACAAATACGAGCTTGACGGGAGAGATCCCAACGGCTATGTCGGCTGTGCCTGGTCGATCGGAGGTGTCCATGATCGCCCATGGTTTGAACGCTCTATTTACGGAAAAATCAGATATATGAATGCAAACGGTTTGAAAAGAAAGTTTGACGTCGATCAATATCTTTCGCAGGTCTGAATTATTTCTTGGTATCAAAAATAAACGTATCAAGAACTGTAAGTATTCCGTCTTCTTTAACATCAGGCGCGACATAATCTGCAGCATTTATTAGCTCAGGAACCGCATTCCCCATGGCTACTTTCACACCTGCGGCATCAAACATATGAATATCTGTGGCACCGTCACCGACCGCTATTGTTTCTGCGGGTTTAATACCGAGCTTTTCTTGAATATGGCGCATGCCGTTCCCTTTTGTCGCATCTTTATGAAACACCAGAATGCCTTTCCATTCATCAGGATTGGTCCAGTGTTTACCGATATAGAGTGCGTAATCGTGGGAGAGTTGATGTACGGCTTCTTCAAGAAGCTGCGCCTGCGTTTCGGATGAGCAGGTAAACGAAACACCTGTCACGGTGTTTTCGGGACCGATTGTCAGGATATCATCTTTCCAATATTCGTCGACCAGAAAACCCATTTCCAAATAGTAAGGTTCCGCCGCATTGAGTATTTCTTCGACTTCTTCATGGGGGAGAGAGAGGTCAAATTCCAGATTGCCCTGGGGATCAAGCACTTTTGCACCGTTTTCTACCACATGATACCCTTTAGGAAGATTTAAGGTGTCAAGAAACTCTTGAAATCTATTGATAGCACGAGCTGTGACAAATGTTATAGTCACTTTCTCTGATGCCTTTTGAAGCGCTTTATATACCTCGGGTGAGACTTCCATGCCGGCCTCCGTCACAATAGTATCATCGATATCAAGGGCAAGCATTTTGTATTTCATACCGTATTATAGCCGCTGAGAGAAGAAAGGACAAATTACTGAACCGGGATATAAACTTTGACACGACGTCCGTCATCGAGAGTGACCGTCCGAACCTCAAGTTTTGTACCTGCATCCACTTTGATATAGGAGGCCCCCTCCTGCAGCGACTCGGCAGCATGAACTCCGGGAGCAATAGCTTGAAACTCAGCATCGACCGGAGTACCGGGAATTGATTTTCTTTCAAGTTCCGCGATTTCCCGTTCGGCAGGGCTTGCTCCGATATTCTGAATAAATGCTATGGTGTCGGCCGGAATATCACGAAGCTCAGCGATAAATTGGGTGTTTACCTCGGGAGAATCTGCAATAAAAAACCGGGGAGAGATTGTCGTAGTCAGACCTAATGCAATCGCAATAGCGATAAACATAAATATTCTGTGTTTTAATTTGAGTTTGTTCATACGTTATTCAGCGCACATGAAGCCTTGATTATTGGGGAGCGCAAAGCATCCGTTAAATATTAACTCCTGATCGACGGTAATGACTTCAGGCTTGGTGCATTGGACACCGGAAGAACCGGTTGTACACTCCAGTAATTTAGTCTGAACTTGCGTCACACTTGAGTCATCAAACCCCGCGTATCCGACCCGACACTTTCCTGCAATACATTCATATCCGTTTGTCACACAGGCAGATCCTCCGAAAGCAGTACCGCAGCAGCTTGCTCCTGGCTGGCCGCATGCATCAGGGTTTGCGGTTTGGACAACTGTCGGGGTAGGAGAAAGAGCTGCATTCCTACTTAAGGTATTACAGTCATCACGGGTAATACATTTATTACCAGCAACGGCACAAATAGTGTAAGAAGCATTACCCTGATCGCATGGTGTTTTTGAAGGAGCATTTTTTGAAAGCTGGTTACAATCATCGCGGGTGATACATTTGTTGCCAGCTGCAGGACATACAGTATACGATGGATTGTTTTGTTCGCATGGTGTTTTTGTAGGTTGCGAGCTTCCCGCTCCTGTACAAATGCTGCTTTTATTTGCACTGATACCGGTACAACTCGTACAGCTGGTTTTATTTTGATACGAACCGTTCACACACTGAATCACCTCGGTTCGGCTAAAACAAGCCCAGCTGCCGTTCGGTATTTGGCCGTTGTTACAACTTCCTGTACCTCCCGGCATAATTGTCGGTGTGGCAGTCGGAGTATTATTATCTCCTGTTCCTCCCGAACATTCTCTGAAGTTTGTTCCGAGATTGGTATTTTTCCATTCATTGATTCTGCAGCAACGCGGATCGTTGGGATTTGCCCCGCACAAATTTTGGACGGCTGGATCATTTGCTGTGGCAGTTGGATCAAACGGTACTGTGTTGTCTCCAGTATCATTGCCTCCCCCCGTATCCGGGGCCGTGGTAGGGACGGAATTTCCACACGCTGAACACTCAGCATTGAACCAGTCATTGCACTGTGCCGTTTTGTCACTGCCGTTGTATCGCAAACAATCACTGATCCACACACTTTTATTGTCACAGTTCGCACCGCACGTTCCGGCAGCCTGTGATTGGACGGTATGTGATTCCCGATTACTGGCCGTCGTGAGGTACGTAACTGCAGTCAGGCCCATAATTACCAACACAAAGAAGGCACCGTAAATATTGTAGTTTAGATGAAGTTTCCTCATAGGGATATACATATAGTACAGAAACCTAAACACAAAAACAAGATATGTTGATCCCATATGAACAATTATCCTGTATACTAATGATGTTCCTTCAGGGTAGGGTGAGTCCGATTTCAATCAGACAATTCCCAATCGGTGGTACAGCCCACGAGCCGCGACCCGCCAGACGGCGGATCAACGCAGGATCCGGTGAGTTTATGACAACTCCGGAGCCGACGGTACAGTCCGGATGTCACGAAAGTGACAATCCCGATTACAATCGGGATGAAAGAAGGCAACTATTCATTCTCTATGCCATGGCTGGAGATTATGTAGTATCTTCTTTTGTGGAAAATCTCCTGATCGGACTTCATTATTAAATTTCATTGAACATTCTTATGTCTCAATCCCGAATCGCGCCCGTATTTATCATGATTGCCGCATCACTCTGGGCAATAGATGCGATATTCCGTACTCAGCTTACCTTTACTATCCCTCCTGCAAGCATTGTCATGATCGAACATGCGATTGGTTTCCTATTTTTGAGTCCATTCTTTTTCAAATATCTCAGTAAAATCAAATCGCTGAAGACGAAAGAATGGGGGATACTTCTCATGATGACCGTAGTCAGCAGCGTTGCAGGGACCATTCTTTTCACGGAGGCTCTTGCAAAAAGTTTTGCTGAATTTGACTTTGTAACTCCGATTCTGTTGCAAAAACTTCAGCCGATTTTTGTCATTGTGTTTTCCGCAATTTTTTTAAAAGAGAAAATTTCATCACGCTTTATTGCGCTTGCCGCGTGTGCATTGTTCGGAAGTTACCTGATCAGCTTCGGATTTGAACCCGTAAAACTGCAGTTTATCGGGAAAGAACTCGTTTTCCTTTTGGCAATAGGGGCAGCTGCTGCATGGGGGTCGGGGACAGTCCTCAGCAAACACTCCCTTAATAAACTGCCGTATCCTGCGGTATCTGCACTTCGGTTCCTGCTTGCCGTACCGGTAGCATACATCTTTTCGCTTTTCCTGGGAGAAACATACAATGTTATGAATCTCAATTACGATCAAATCTGGAGATTTATTGTCATCGCAGGGCTGACGGGTGGAGCATTTGCGGTGTATCTGTATTACAAGGGACTTCAGGCGACTGAAGCAAAAATTTCAACGATTGCCGAGCTGATGTTTCCGGTCGTAAGTATCCTGATTGCAGTAACTCCGCTTAACCCGTACGGCGCACCGCAGCAACTGAGTTTGGCAAATATAATCGGGATCATCATTTTGGTGACATCGATTATTCTCATTAGTTTTAAAAAGAAGATACCTACCGAGAAAGAATGATATAACCAACCGCATTATGTCTTTCCAATTTAACTGTACAACCACAGGAGGTTTTGACTTATCAAATGCGTAAAAAAAACGCCTGATCGTTGCTATTTCTTATAATGAACATTATAATGCAGCCAATATGAGTGAATATCTCGCACGACATGCAAATGATTTCGGAAAAACCACTGATCTGGAAGTATTTGACCATTGCCTTCCTTCTGAGTCTCCGGTTGAGTATGGCCAAATGGATCCTGAACAAATGACAGCGTTGTTGTGTGAAGAACTCGGATACCCGGTTGAGCTTCCTGACCTGCAGTTTGACCGCCTCAGCTGGAGAGTAGTACGCTGGCCGCTGAATGAAGTAGCGCTTATGTTCGGCACAGAACCGACAGATAGTGATGATCCTGATATTGCAAGAGCATTGGGTACCGTGATAGCCTGGCATGACGGCCTGCATATTGCCGGCCTCCAAAGACCACAGGGAGGACCTGCCAGGGTAATGGCAGGGAAATATGTCCGCGAGATTGATCTTGACGGAGACACCCATATGCCGCTTTTCCGGGGGGATATTGTCCTTACACAGGACGAGCTGGCACTCACTGATGAAGCATTAAAAAAAGCTGCTAAGAAGAGTTATACCTATCTGGCAGATGGAGACAATATTGTCGAAAGACGATTCGTGAATCCGGCGCCGAGTCATTTTGACGGACAAACGGAACGGCCGTTTGATACTGCAGGACTGATCACACCGGGAATGATCGCCGCTTCATGTGAGGAATCGGGGATTGACCCGAAAATCCGTCCGGTTACTTTTACGTACTATCACCAAGGTTGGCATATTCCCGGATTTGCAAAGTCATGGTCCAGAAGAAATCAGATTCTTGCCGCCACACCTCATGTTTCACCGCTTGAAGGTGATGCACACCGGATTGTCGTAAACGGTATTGCATACGAACTTCCTACTGGTCTTCCCGTCACGCGCTAATCAGGAATGAGCCGATTGGACCTTCCAGACAGAAGGCTGAAGTGACTCTTTTACTTTGCTATAGATCGACGATACAATGTTTCTGGTTTCGATGACACTCATCATAATGATCTTCAGAACGGCAATCAATGCCAACAGACCCAGAATCATGAGCCAAACCGTAGCAGCTATGTATGATACATCCAGCATGAGAGGCAATCCTTTAAAAAATCCGAAATATATCCCGTAAAATAGTGCAAAAAGCAGTAATACGTTGTTTCTCAGGTCTGATTTTATCAGAAGCTCAAAACCTGATTGTATTGAGTTTTTCAGTATATTATTTCTTCTCATGCTTTAAGAATAAGAGAAGGAGTACAAAGCAGTGTTATAGGCCGGTCAAATACTTGTAAGAAGAACTGCATAACCCGTTATTTTATTCCGATACGTTTCGCATATTCATTCCATGAAGTAAGTTCTTTTCCGAGAATGGCAAATAAGAGCTGTGCCGCATACCATCCTGATTCAATTCCTTCCAGGACATGTTTGTAAGTATATTTATCGAGTGACTGGTATCTGCTCCGGGGATGAGAGATCGGACTTCGATATTTTGAGTAAAATTGGAGATACTCTTCAATATGCTCCGTATCTTTAATCTGCAGCGATTCATAGGCCTTCCTCCATTTATTTTTAAAAGACAGCGATTTATAACGCTTATTCAGTTCATATTCTTCCAGTTTGACCTCTTCGAGAAGCGGGTGATTATAAACCTCTTCATTAATAATCGCTTCCATTGCTGTCTGAAAAAGAATCACTGCCTGAATGCTTTGTTCGATTTCGATCTGTTCATGGACTTCTTCTGAAGCTTTTTTTGCGAGAGCAAGATGTTCGCCGGCTTTGTAGGAAAGAAGCCTGGCAATATCGGTTTGTATTGGCATTTCTTGAAAATATTTTACCATGCGCTATTCATGCCCACAACAATGAAACGTATCATATAATTACACCATGCATAACGATCAGGAAAAAAAATATATTTTGATTGATGTGGTCCCGCCAACCGTGAGGAGAGAAGACGCAAAGCAGGATCTTGATGAAATGGTATCTTTGATCGGTACACTCGGAGGAGGAAAGATTGTGGAAATAATTCAAAGACGCGCAAATCCTCATCCGGGGACGTATATCGGATCAGGAAAGGCGGAAGAAGTGGCCGTACTGATTGCAAAATATAAAATTGATATAGTCATCATAAACGGCATCGCAACATCAACTCAACAATACAAACTACTACAGCGATACTGGAAAGTAAACCCGAATATTGAAGTCTGGGATCGTGTAGACCTCATCCTGCATATTTTTGCAAAACATGCACGTACCACTGAAGCAAAGCTGCAGATCCAGCTCGCACAAATGCACCATATGGGACCACGTATGTATGGATTGTCAGAAGAACTCGGCCGACAGGCAGGCGGCATCGGTACAAGAGGAGCCGGAGAAACCAATGTTGAGCTTATGAAACGACACTGGCGTGACGGCATCAAATCAACACGGGATAAACTGGCTGAGCTGGTCAATAATCGCGAAAGGCAACTGGAGCGTCGCAAACAGATAGGATTTAAAACAGTTTCTATCGTCGGTTACACAAATGCAGGAAAAACAACATTATTTAACAGACTTGCTAAAAAGGAAAAACTTGCAAAAGATGTACTGTTTGCAACGCTAGACAGCACTGTCGGCAAGCTGTATCTTCCGTTGCTCCGCCAGGAGATTATGGTGTCCGATACGATCGGTTTTATCCAAAATTTACCGCCTTCGCTTATAGATGCCTTCAAATCAACCCTTATGGAATCAGTTCATGCCGATCTGTTGATGCATGTGATTGATGCTTCTGATCCGAAAATGTATGAAAAAATCAGCGTAGTGAACAACATACTTGAGGAATTGGAGATCGGTGACAAAAAGCAGCTATACGTTTTCAATAAAACAGATAAGATTTCAAATCAGCACAAGCAGGAGATCATTTCCAATATTGAAGGCCAGGAGTATCATTTTCTTTCAGCCGTAACAGGAGAGGGGATTGAGGAACTAAAGGATAAAATCGGTGATATGGTAAGATATTAAGACAAATCGGAAGCATCAACTGTAATACAATCTTCATCGGGAGGCAAGAACGGGCAGCGATCCTTCATACTTTCACGGCACTGGACAGGAATTCCGAAACACCGGGCTTCAAAAAAACCGTATTCTGATGAGTATATTCCTTCTTCTGAAAATCCGATACATTCACATGATACTGCAGGAACAAGCCGCTCTTCTTCGTTACGATACCAGTTCTGATCTTTCGGATAGAAGAATACATAAAGTGCAATAATAATCAAGATATACGTTAACGCATACGATTTTTTCCGGTCATACAGTAGATAAAAAATCTTAACAAAAAAACTACAGACAGTGAGAAAAATAACAATGAATATTGCTACAAATAATAAACCGGATACAAAATTGAATCCGGAAACTGAAGCATAAAGAGAGATAAGTATTAATGCGACAACTCCGTTTGCATAATATAAAGGATTTGTCTTATCGTGGGTTTTATATCGTATTCCTCCTGAAAGGGCAAGCAGTGCTAAGGTTGTTACCGGAATCGCTCTAAAAACCATAAACTCGATGATGTCGTATATCGAAGGTATCATAAATCCCAGATTTCCGGTTTCCATATGTACAGTATGCCATACATCTTATCCCATCACATACGGCACTTTGTGCTTAAAACTGTTCTTCTCAACAACGCTCAAGACAGCGTCCGTATTCTCAAATCCTTGCTCACTGATCTCAACCGCTGACTTTCCTTCCTCAAAATGAAGATACAATATCTGATCGGCTTCTTCATAGGTAAACCCCAGTTCCTTTTCGTCAGTCTGACCTTCCCAAAGCCCGGCTGACGGCTCAGCATCAAGAATCGGTTGAGGAACTTGAAGATATGAAGCAAGCTGCCGTACCTGGGTTTTATACAAATGATTGATAAGTTCAAAATCAGAAGCTGCATCACCGAAACGGGTAAAATATCCCAGGTGATATTCCGAACGGTTTTCAGTACCGCAAACCAAAGCTGTATGTTTTTTTGCCAGATCAAACAGGTGTAGCATGCGAACCCTTGCCATAATATTGCCGGTTCGAACGGGATCATTTTCTGCCGAAACATTTTGCACAATCGCGTCAACGACGTTTTTAATAGAGTAGAGAAGTATGTTTTCCTTCGGCAGTTTCATAGGATCTACCACCGCATGGAATGCCTCAATCGACTTTTTAAAATAATACAGATGAACGACAAATATATTTCTTTTATCAAGAGCCTC
The DNA here is from genome assembly GCA_016700135.1 of Candidatus Roizmanbacteria bacterium. Classification (NCBI taxonomy): domain Bacteria; phylum Candidatus Roizmaniibacteriota; species Candidatus Roizmanbacteria bacterium. The sequence goes on along the minus strand of CP065004.1, from coordinate 847,205 downwards.
ATTCAAAAGATATAACGACGTCGCGGAATCAATGCCTCCAGAAACAGCTATGATAACATTTTCACGTTTTGTGTCCTTGAGCGTTGTTTGTATAAAGGCCTTCGCAAGTGCTACTTCGGAAGTGGTTTGGATTGAAGGAATACTATTCATTTATAAAGGTTATGAGTTGTAATATACGAAATGACTTCTTCAGGAACAAGATACTTGACCGACTGTTTTTTTTTGAGCCGGCTTCTCACCAGAGTAGAGGATACATTGGTTATAACGACGTCCTGTCCGGCGATGATCGTGATATGTGACATTCTGTTTGCTCCCATGACATCCTGAACCTTTTTTTCAAGATATTCATAGTCACGACCCCGCGGATAAATCACAAAATTATTTTCCTCAACAAGTGCCTCCCAATCATTCCATTTATGAAAGTCCGCCAGCAAGTCTGACCCCATACAAAAATAAAAAGTATCATCCGGATGCTCTTCGTGGAGATACTTCATCGTGTGATATGTCGAACTTACACCGCCGAGCTTAATTTCATAGTCAGAAGCAAGGATACCGTCATACGAGACAATTTCAGTCATTTTCAACCTGTGTTTGGCAGATGAAAGTTTTTTATCAAAGGCATGGGAAGCTACAGGCATCAGCCACATCTGATCAAACTTCATGCGTTCTTTGATTTGGCTTGCAGCAATCAGATGGCCGACATGCGGAGGATCAAATGTACCTCCCAGAATACCGATTTTCATATCGTTATTATTCTATCACGGAAAAAAAGAACTAATTTACAGAATATTCATCTATTTCCAACGGTAATCTTCACAATCTCTGCCTATTATCACCTCATGACCAGTATCGGAATTACTCCTGAGTATGAAAAAAAAGCCGAAAAGTTTTATCGGGTCTTCCTTGAAACATTATCAGGATTTAAAATTCCTTTTGTAATCGGGGGAACATATGCCGTCAAATACTATACAGATATTGACCGCCCGACCAAAGATATTGATATTTTCTGTAAAGCCGGTGATTATCCGCGCATTTTAAAAAAATTTCAGGATAAGGGATTCAAGGTATCAATTAAGGATGATCGCTGGCTGGCAAAGGTCTATCAGGGACATTATTTTGCCGATATTATCTTCGGCTCAATTCCCAGCATGTGGCCTATTACTGACGGATGGTTCAGCCGGGCACCGACAGGAAACGTGCTGGGGTTGTCTATCCGTATCACACCACCGGAAGAACTAATCGTAAGTAAAGCCTATCGCATGGGCAGAAGTCAGTTTGACGGAGCGGATGTCACGCATTTGATACTTCGGTGCGGGGATACTCTTGATTGGAAGCGCATTCTGACACACATGGAACCGTATTGGGAAGTACTGCTTATACAGCTTCTGCTTTTCAGGTTTACCTATCCTGCGGATCGCCACATAGTTCCCGAATGGATTATGAAAGAACTTCTATCCCGGGTAAAGCATCAGATGGCAATACCGCCTCCTGAAGATAAGGTCTGTCGCGGATCTATCCTTTCCCACAGACAATATGAAATCGCTTACACCGACTGGGGTTATAAAGATATTACTCAGTTTTTTGAACGTAAATCATGAAAATTGCTGCAACCGCAGATCTTCACGTCAGAGAAATACGCGGAGAATACCGGCCACTTTTCCAGGAAATTTCATCCAAAGCAGATGTACTCCTGTTGTGCGGTGACCTTACAGATCGCGGACTCGAAAGTGAACTTTCAATTCTGATTGAAGATCTTGAAGCCTGCACTATTCCGACCGTTGCCGTTTTCGGAAATCATGATGTAGAAAGCGGGCAGGGTAACAAGCTGAAAGAAGCTTTACAGCAAACACACGTGACCGTTCTAGACGGTGATTCCACAATCATACAGGATGTGGGCTTTGCCGGGATCAAGGGATTCTGCGGCGGTTTTGATAATTATATGCTCACTCCCTGGGGAGAAAAAATAATTAAGGATTTTGTCCAGGAGAGCCTGGACGAATCAATACTCCTCGAGAAAGCTCTTTCGAGACTTTCAACGGAAAAAAAAGTCGTACTCATGCACTATGCACCGATTTCAGCGACCGTCAAAGGAGAGCCGCCTGAAATCTTTCCGTATCTGGGCTGTTCACGTTTGGCAAGCCCGATAAACAGATACGGTGCAGCTGTAGTTTTCCATGGCCATGCCCATCACGGAAGTCCGAAAGGTATGCTAAATGAAAAAGTCCCGGTTTTTAATGTTTCCCAACAGGTTCTCCTTCAGAAAAAAAATGCGATGCCGTACTTTTTATATACAATTTGAACGGGATAGTATGCCATAAACTGTCTCAAACCGATCATACCTGATACAATATACACATATGCAAACAGTTCTTGATGCTATCAATAAAGCACTTGGAGAACAGAAGCCGCTTAAAAGTCTGCTGATCGCTTTTGCCGTTTTGGCTTTACTGAGTCTTACCTTTATTCAGATCCTGCCGTTTCTGATCTTTCTCCTCCTTGCAATCATTGTGTATCTGCAGATACCGAAGAAAAAATAGGTACCGGTGAAGCGGGTGACTGTATTGCGTGATCGGCACATACTTCATATACAACTTCGGTCTCGTAATCAGGAGACAACGTTGCGATTACCGCCAGTCCTAGGGAAGTCATGAGAATTCTCCAGTCATGTTCCTGTACGAATGATTTCACCTCATTAATATTCATATACTAAACTCAATTAACAATTAAGAAAGTATACGTATTGAATGTGAGGAACGTGTAAATTATCGAACTAAATACCTTAAACGTAAGCTGTTTGAAACAACTGATATCGAACTGAATGCCATTGCAATACTGGCAATAATCGGGGAGAGAAGCAACCCGAACGGTACAAAAAGAACTCCAGCCGCAACCGGTATTCCGACGACATTGTATCCGAACGCCCAAAACAGATTTTGTTTGATAATGCGCAAGGTCTTTTTTGAAACATCAATTGATTCGACTACTTTTTCAAGCGTGCCTTTTACAAGCACAATATCTCCAGTTGCGATCGCCACATCAGTACCGGTTCCCATCGCGATGCCGACATCAGCCTGCGCAAGAGCCGGAGCATCGTTTATACCGTCTCCCACCATGGCGACGAGCGAGCCGTTTTTTTGTAATTCCTTTATCTTTGCGGCTTTATCGCCCGGAAGCACTTCAGCAAGAACCTCATCTATACCCAGTTCTTTTGCCACAGCCTGAGCTGTCACGGTATTGTCGCCGGTTATCATGACCGTCCTCAAACCCATATCATGCAGACGCGCTACCGCAGCTTTTGCATCTTCTTTGATAGTATCGGCAATTCCGATAACACCGCTAACCGTGCCGTCGACTGAAAAAAACGAAACGGTCTGAGCTTTCGAGCGAAGCGACTCAGCCAGTTTTTTATCGTCAGCAGAAATAGTGACGGACTTTTCCTTCATAAGGCGTTCCGTTCCGACTAGTATTTTTTTGCCTTGTATCTGCGCTTCAATTCCTTTTCCGGATATGTCGTCAAAATGATCCACTTTCATCACGGAAACATTTTTTTTGTCTTCAAAATACCGGACGACTGCCTCTGCAAGAGGATGATGAGACTCTTTTTCAATAGAGTAGAGGAGTGAAGCATATGATTCATCAGTAAGTTCGAGCGTCTGAACTTCTGGAGCTCCCTTAGTCAGAGTTCCGGTTTTATCAAAAACAATGATTTCAAGCTTGTGTGCAATCTCAAGTGCCTGAGCATCCTTGACGAGGATTCCCTGTTGAGCTGCATGTCCCGTACCGACCATGACGGCTGTCGGTGTGGCAAGGCCCAGAGCACAGGGACAGGCAATGATAAGGACTGTTATGGCGATGTATGTTGCAAGCTGAAACGTGTTGGCATCTGCGATCAGTCCGAACTGTGGGGCAATGAAGTACCAGAATACCCATGCCAGTGCTGCTATTACCATGACAATCGGTACGAATACTGAAGCTACTTTGTCGGCAAGTTTTTGGATAGGAGCTTCGGTGGCCTGTGCTTCTTCGACCATCTGGATAATCTGTGAAAGAAGTGTTTCTGAGCCTACTTTTGTCGCTTTATATCTGAATGTTCCCGATTTGTTGATCGTGGCACCGATGACTTCATCATCGATCTTCTTTTCAACCGGGAGAGACTCACCGGTCACCATCGATTCATCTATTGATGAGGAGCCTTCAACAATCACGCCGTCTACCGGCAGTTTCTGTCCCGGTTTGACGATGATGATATCTCCGGTCATGACTTGCTCTACCGGGATTATCAGTTCCCGGCCGTCACGGATGACGGTTGCTTCTTTTGCCTGCAGGTGAAGTAGGGCTTTAATGGCATCAGCTGCCTGTCCTTTCGATCTCATCTCAAGCAGCCGGCCGAGCATGATAAAGAAAATAATAAATACCGCGGCTTCATAGTAGGCCTCCGTCCCTCCTTCAATTCCGGCGAATGCAGCAGGATAAAACGTCACTACCGTCGAATACAACCACGCAGCAAAAGTCCCGATTGCAATAAGAGTATCCATATTGGTAGCTTTTATTTTGGCCGCGCTTATCGCACTTTGGAAAATCTCACGCCCTCCGATAAAAAGAATTGGAGTTGCAAGAAAAAACTGTAACAGATTGAATAACGGAATTGATATTTCGGCATTTTCGAGAGAAATATCTCCGAAAACCATCATCGGATCGGGCAGCCCGAGATCCATTCCGAACAGCATCCAGAACATGATTCCTAAAAACGGAAGTGCTCCCAAACCGATCAGCACGACTCTTTTCTTCAGATTTTGATACATATCATGTCTCATCTGCTCATCAAGCGGCACCCCATGATCATGATGACCGCCCATATCATGTCCCTCGTGCATATTCATATGGTTTTTGTCTTCTTCTATCTTTTTCGCTTCGGGTGGAGAAGCAAGTACCGTTTTCCCTTCGGTATTGTCTACCAGTTGATAGGTTCCGGCGCTGGCAACTGCTTTTTTCAAATCCTCAATGCTTACTTTCGCTTCATCATATGAGACAGTCATTTTTTCTGCAGCATAGTTGACCTTCACATCAGTTACTCCGTCTACATCGCTCACTACATCTTCAATGAGGGCTTTACAGGATGCACAATGCATGCCGACTATCGGAAATATTTTTTTAATCATAAAAAGGGATGAATTAGTAACTTACTCTACACGTACCATGACGGGGGGAACCATGCCCATCGTACAACTGATTTTGTATGTTCCTTTTTCCGGGGTAAACTCAGCTTCGGATCTTGGTTTGTTTAAATAGATCACCTCATCGTACAACCCTCCCAGCCACATTGCCTGGGCGCAACCGACCACATTGTTATTCAGGACTGTCAACTTTGTCGGAACACCCGCCTTGAGTTTGATCGTTTTCGGAAAATACTCGAATTCTTTTGCCATCATGGTCAGTTCCTGATACTGATTTTCGCCTTCACCTTTCATGGTCACCCCGAGCGAAGTACCTGCTGGAGAATCGGATGATGTTCGGGCAAAAACATCACTCATACTCGGCAGTCCGAGCACGTTGAACTGGGCATTGATGTTGTAAAACCCGAAAAGTAGAATAAAAAGACCGGCAATAAGATTGAACGTCCCGCCGAATGATGAACTTTTCTGCAGTTTAAAACTCGAGAAACTGATCCCCGCAAGGACGGGGAGAGTACCGATTGCAAATGCTGACATCATCACCGAACTGGTCAGAAATTGCCGGAGGTAAGCGCAATACTTTGTGCCATCAGGGTAAAACCGCACGGCAAAAGAAGGTTAAGGCTCCGGAGACAAAGGGCATGTATTTCCCTTTGAAATTCCGTTCATCAGATGCATACCCGGAAATAAATCGAGGGAAGCCAAGACGTATTCTCTTCTTCGCCCAGGGAAATCCCCAGCATCTGCAGTCCTACAAGCCCCATTACCAAAGAAACGACAATGATAAGTACGGCAGTAAACTGTAATGACAACTGAAAAATGAGCCGATGACTCCCAGGAGTCCTCCGAGTACCGCAAAAGAAACAAGTCTCCCGACGTTGAAGAGAACAAACGGTGTTAACCGCTTTCCCTCATCAACACCGCCATAGAGCTCATTCCACTGTTTTGACATTGCAAGGAGTACCCGCCCACTAACGCGGCACAACTGGACAGACTGGCAATAACTCCCAAACCGAAAAAGGCGGGAGAGAGGAACTCTCATCCAGAGTAAACCTGGCAAATATTTTTGTATCCTCAACGATAATGTACAAAATACCGAAAAGCACCATAAACACAATTGCCTGAGTCCAGGTGTTTTGTGTCTGTCCGGTACTGTTTCCTGTTTGGAGAAAAGTAACCCAGTTCCGAGAATTCATCATTCAATTCAGAAACCTGCGGTTTGTGACCTTTATGGTAAGAGATCTGTACCGATCCGTCCTGTAAAGAAGCTTTTACATCCGAAACTCCTTTGAGTTTGGAGATCTTTTGCAGGAGTACCTCACAAGATCCGCAATGCATTCCTGAAACAAAATAAGTGCAGGTAGCTGTTTTCATAAGCTTTGGATTCCGGATCTATGTCCGGGATGACAGTGTTCTTTTCAACGCACTGTCATTTATATTTATAAATTTCTACAAGTTCTTTCACGAATTGATCCTTCTGACCTTTTTCACCTGATCAATAGCGCACGTCCCTAAATGTTCTTCCATGATCGTTGAATCAAGAGATTTCAAAGCCTTCTGTACCGCCAGTGATTGGTGAAGAATCTCAATGCAGTAGGTATCTTTCTCAACCATTTCAATAATTTTTCCAGATGTCCCGGACAATCTTCAAACGATGAAGCACCCTGTGTTTATTATTTTTATTTTAACCATATTCAAATGTTATTTTTATTAATCCTAATAGGTTAAAACATAATAACTGCTGCTCTGAAATTTGTCAACATCTGAATAAGTTACGAAAGATATGGCACTCATAGGGAACTAACATCTATGAGTAAATGGGAGAGATCAGCTTGAGTAATTAGGAGTTATGACTGGCAGTACAATAGAGATCTTATGAAAAGATACGATCTCTATCAGACTACAATCAGTCAGATGTAGCACAATCGAAACGATGTTCTGACATTTGCAGAGAAGTACGGGATACAAGCTGCAGTTGATGCATATGGGATATCACGAAGGACATTGTTTCGATGGAGGAAGAGACGGCGAGATTCAGAAGGGCAGTTGGATAGCCTGATACCAGAGACAACCAAGCCAAAGACACCCGACGTATGGAGACTCACCGAAGGTCATATCCTTTATCAAAGAGATTCGAGAACAATACTTTTGTTTGGGAAAGGAGAAGATCAAGCCCTTACTTGATGAGTATTGCCTACAGGAAGGAATTTCAACTATATCTGAGTCAACCATTGGAAAAGTGATCAAAGACACAACCTGCAGCGCAAGACCTACCGGATCTATCACAATCCAGCAAGTGGCTTTGCAAAACGGAAAGTAAAGTACCGACAGAAGGTCAAGCGGTCTCCTGGTGGAAGATACGGATACATTGAGATTGATACCATCACGAAGTTTGTACACGGAATCAAGCTGTATGTCTTCAATGCAGTGGACATCAAACTCAAATTCCGTTCTCCTACGGATACTCAAAACTCAACAGCCGAAACGGTGCTGATTTTATGAGAAGACTGGAACTAGTATACCCAATACAAGATGGTATAAAAACCATACAAACAGATAACGGCCTCGAGTATCTGAAACTTCCATGACTATCTGGAAGAAAACAATATCCACACCTCTTTATCTACCCCAGATGTCCCAAGATCAATGCCTTTATTGAGCGAGCAAACAGAACACTCCAGGAAGAATTTATGAACCCCTACATCTATACCAAGGACCGGTATCGGATCATTCAATCGTCACCTATTGAATACCTCGTCTGGTACAATACAAAGCGAGTTCACAAAAGCCTGAACAATATTTCACCTATGGATTACCTATTATCTATTTTACCTAAAGAGTGCCATATGTATGGAACTCATACAACATTTTTTCCAACCCCGTATCTGCTAGAATGAGTCTATCTGAATGTTGTACAGTTAAAAGGTTTGAAAGACCGATTCTGAGAACGCACCGTCTTCATTAAACTCATCCTTTCGATATTTTTTAACTCTACAACTGTCCGTTAACGGCACTATATATGACTTTTTCTTTTGTTGATATCGAGACAACCGGCACCCGCATGAGACATGACCGAGTGATTGAGATCGGGATCCTTCGCGTTGAAGACGGAAGGCTTGTCAGGACTTACAATCAACTTATCAACCCGCAGACACATGTTTCTCCTTTCATATCTCAAATGACTGGAATTTATCCGGACGAATTGGAGGATGCGCCGACTTTTGACCTGATAAAAGATGATGTGTATGAACTGCTGCAGGGTTCCATTTTTGTTGCACATAATGTCCGTTTTGACCACGGTTTTTTGAAAAATGAATTCAGGCGATATGATCTGGACCTGTCACTGAAGCAGCTTTGTACCGTCAAACTTTCACGAACTCTCTTTCCGGAACATCGGCATCACAATCTGGATGCGATCGTCCAAAGGTTCGGTTTTTCAATCCAACACCGACACCGTGCTTTTGATGATGCTGAGGTGCTGTGGAAGTTTTATCAGGCGGTCGAAATGCTGTATCCGGCAAACAAACTTCAGGAAACTCTGAAGTTTCTCATCCAAAAGCCGTCGCTTCCTACCAAACTTCCGATCAGGGAAGTGGACAATCTGCATGACGGCCCGGGTGTTTATATCTTTTACGGAGAAGAAGAGCTCCCGTTATATATCGGAAAAAGCAAGAACGTCAGAAAACGGGTGCTTTCACATTTTTCGTCAGACCACAGTTCGTCCAAGGAAATGAATATTTCACAGCAAATTAAGCACATTGAAACGATCCCAACAGCCGGTGAACTCGGAGCGTTACTGAAAGAAGCAGAGCTTATTAAGAAAATGAATCCCGTATACAATCAGCAGCTGAGACGGCAGAATGTATTTACCATCCTCACCAAAGAAGAGACGAAAGAAAGATACCAAACGGTTTCATTCGGAAGAACCACCCGTATCACGACAGACATACTTCCGCAAATTCTAGGAATTTTTCGAAGTAAAAAACAGGCAAAAGAGTTTGTAGAAGCAAAAGCACTGGAACATAAACTGTGCGGGAAGCTCCTCGGTCTTGAAAAAACAAAGGGTGCCTGTTTCGGGCACAAACTGGAAAGATGTAAGGGCGCCTGTCTCAATAAAGAAAAACCGATCGCTTACAATATCAGATTTATTGAAGCTTTCGGCGATCGGACGATCAAAGAATGGCCGTTCCCCGGTCCGATCCGTATCCACGAAGAAGACAGCGTTGAACATCTGACAGATGACTTTATTATTGACAAATGGTGTCTTGTCACAGAAGATGAAGAACGCTATTTTGATTACGATATTTACAAGATTCTGGTCCGGTACTTATTTTCTGCAAAAAATCAATTCAACATCAAAATTATCACTCAGCAAAAGGAAATTCCGTTTCAGCTTTCATAAAAAGTAGTTGGCAAAACATAAATAAGGCAGGTATAATGAACACTTATGGAAACGAAAAAAAATCTTCTTATCATCGGATCTGTCCTCGGTCTGTTCATCTTTCTTTTTGCGGCATACGCTATGACCAGCCAACCGAAAGAGACGTTTTTTGAAAGCCTTACAAAAGTGGCATCAACTGATCACGCCAAATGGTCTGCAGATAACAAAATCATCTTCACAGAATACAGTGATTTCCAGTGCCCGGCATGTGCTTCGTACTTTGATATGATTGAGAGTCTGGACGAAACATCGCCTGAAAACAAGGAGATTTTTGATAAAGTGACGTTTGTCTACCGTAATTTCCCTCTGGATCAAATACATCCGAATGCACGTGAAGCTGCCTGGGCGGCAGAAGCGGCTGCAAAACAGAATGCATTTTATCCATATCACGATATATTGTTCAGCAGACAAACCGAATGGGCCGAACTGGGTGACCCGTCAGAACTGTTCATCAAATATGCTGAAGAATTGAAACTGGATACGGAACAATTCAAAAAGGATTTTTCATCGGACGCTGTAAAGGAAAAAGTTCAGAACGATTATTTGTCAGGGATTGAAGTTGATGTCCAGGGGACACCGACATTCTACCTGAACGGTACTAAAATCCGCTCACCGCAATCGGTTGAAGAACTGAAGAATATACTTCTTGATGCTATTGAGAAATCTACAACATCATAAGGAGACTGCATGTATATACGCGTTCTGAACAGAAAAATACACTACAAGCGTATGGGGAAAGGATCTCCGGTGCTTTTCGTACACGGATGGGGAGAAAATATGTATCAGCTCCACGCTTTAGCGCTTCTGGCATCGAAAAAGTATTGTGCATATCTTATCGATTTACCCGGTTTCGGGAAAAGCGATAATCCCGCAGAGCACTGGGGGGTTGAAGGATATGCAGTTATGATGAAAGAGCTTATTGAAAAGTTGAAGATGACAAGAACGCAGTATATCGGGCATGCATTCGGGAGTGACATCGGACTCTATCTTTCCAGCCATTATTCTGATTGTATCGATCATCTGGTCGTTTGTGCCAGTTCATTCCGGCGACAGAACAGGATTTCCAAACCGGTACAGATGATGAAGCAGATCCCGCGGGAGCAGGCATTGATGAGACTGTTTTATAAACCTTTACGATCCCTCTATTACTCGCTGTTTCACAAAGACTCCGATCTTCTTAAGTACCCTCACCTTGAAAAAAATTTTCGGAAAATTATTGCGCAGGATCTCACGAGAGATATTCGTAATGTAAAAAATAAAACTCTAATGCGTCAGCAGAGTTCCCCGTCACGTGAGATTGCGATAGCTTTCGAAATCGGGACGGGGGTGAATGCCCGAGCCCGACGTGCGATACAATAGGATGTATGCAAATGAGACTAAGTGGTCACAGTGTCTATCGAACACAGTATCACATCGTGATCGTCACCAAGTATCGCAGGAGGGCTCTGAATCCTGTGAAGTTTCGACAAGTGGCGGATTATCACATCAGAGAGATTGCACAAGCGATTGAAGGTGTTGAGTTGCAAGAACTTAATATCCAACCGGAGCACGTACACATGATGATTATCATTCCGCCACGGTACTCCGTATCCAAAGTGGTAGAGATAATAAAAAGCTAAAGCACACGAAGAATCAGAAAGGAAGTACCGTGGCTGGACAAGATATACTACGCAACACCAGCACTCTGGACGGTTGGATATTTTGTTTCAACAGTAGGAATCGATGAAGAGATAATCCGCCGATACGTCAAGTATCAAACGGAACAGGATTCAGGTCAAGCGAAGCTTGAATTATGATAAGTACCACGGCACTAAGCGAAGCGTGGGCTGTGGGTATCTATTTTTATGGGGTGAAAACGATACCAGTACTCCGGCGATAATGGGATATGAACTTCAGAAGAAAATTCGCCGTTCGAAGCTGCATGTATTTCCTGATTCTGCCCATAATTTCCCGTCTGATAAAACCGCTCTCGTTTGGAAAGAAATAGAGCCCTTTTTGCTTACCTAATTTTCCTTAACCGCGAGTATAATAATTTTGAGAGTATTGTACTTGTATGATAAAGTTAGTTAATAATTAACAGACACGGGTTCTCATGTTCATCTTTATTCTTCTTTGTGTTTTTTGGGTCCTTTATAAGGGTATCCACTTCCTGCATGTATTTGAAGAAAAAGATTACAGACTGGACAGATTCCAGGCAGGCATTTCAGATAACGGATTTATTTCTCTCTTCTATACATATAAAATATCACTGCCATCCGTAACTCCGCGAAACTTTATGATTCTTTCTTTCCATTTTCTTGTTACAGGTGTGCTTTTTCTGTTTGCTTTTGAAGATGTCTATGTCTACAACCTTCTGAGTTACTTTTTCTGGCTTGCTCCTTTTATGGCGTTTATTATCGTTTTGACAGCCGTCGTGTTGACTCAGATTCCGGTGCAAATATACCGATGGGTTATCATTCAGACTGCAAGACTAAAAATGAAAAACTCAAAAACAGTGTTTATCGGGATTGCCGGAAGTTACGGAAAAACCGCAATCGCAAATTACCTCTACCGAATTTTTTCGAAACGATATGCAGTCGCGATGACTGATCCCCGCTACACAAATGATATAGGTATCGCACGCGCAATACTTCGAAATCTTTCTGACGATACGGAAATCTTCATAGTCGAAATCGGAACATACAAAAAAGGTGAAATAAAAAATGCTACTTATTATATTCCGTTTGACTATGTAATACTTACTGGAATCGGTAATCATCGTTTTGATCTTTTCGGCAGCAAAGAGAACATGTATGAGGAGTTTACGTCTCCGTTGTCAAAACTTTCAGACAATGCGACGGTCTATATGAATGCTGAAATCCCCAGTCCGAAAACCAATGCCCGAATTGTAACGTATGATTTTTCAGAACACGCTGATATTCATCCGTCACAATACACCTTCAGTCAGACATATACAAAAGCCCGAATACATTACAAAAAACACTCTTGGAATATTACAACGGCATTATTAGGGAAACACTCTCTTCAAAATATTCTCCCGGTTTTTGCCCTTTGTATCGATCTCGGCATAAAACCGGCCGATGTAATTCATGAGTTACAGGAGCTTAAGCATGATAAAGGGTCTTTTTCCGTACATCGCGGTTTACATAAATCGGTAATAATTGTAGACACTCAGGAATCGAATCTCAACGGGTTACTTCTCAAACTCGATTTTCTGAAACATTTTCCCCAAAAGCGTAAATGTATTGTGACTCCGGGTATCAGAGAGCTCGGAGGAGAGAAGAGGGGAGCATATGAATCACTTGTGGATAAAATCGCTAAATTCAATATGGAACTATATACAACGGATTTTTTTTAAATCACAGCAAGAAAGAAGAGAGAGTATTTACATTTAACGACGTCTCGCATCTTCAAAAACAGTTACTCTTAAAGGTAGACAAGAGCACCGTAATTCTTTTAGACGGTAAATTGCCGGGTACATTAATAGATTCACTTATTGTGCACAAATGATTTCTTCTGAATTTGCACCGAATGAGGGTAGGGGAGATGCAATTCTTGCATTTGGACTGTTTTTTCAACCTTGGAAGTGGAGGAGAGGTAAGGAAATGAATAATCTTAAACGACGTCTTAAAAGCAGATTCTTCACTTCTGACTGCCATATCAGCTTTTTCTTATCAGCACGCGGAGCATTGTATCAATATATAAAAACTCTTTCCTTCCCTGCTGAGACAGAAGTGTTAGTTTCGGGATTTACACCTGCTAACTGTCTGCTTCCTATTCTGGAACACAAACTCAAGCCGGTATATGTAGATATTCATGAAGATGATTTTAGTATGGATATTCAGGATCTTGAAAAAAAATATTCCCCGAAGGCGAAGTTTCTGATATTAAGGCATCCCTTCGGTATTGTACCCAAAGACCGCAAGAAGATATTAGCCTTTGCAAAAGAAAAAAAATTGAATGTCCTTGAAGATGTCACGCAGGGGTTTGATGCAGCCTTGTTTAAACAGAAGCGTTTTACAACAGCGGTAATTATGTCATTTTCCCGCTCTGCAGCAATCTCTTCAGTTTTCGGCGGCGCTATTATCACGAGGGGAAAAAAGAACGCCGAAATAATGCGGGATGTAGAAAAAAACATACCCAACGCTTCATTCTGGACGATTTTACAGATCATAACCTATAAAATCGCCTCTGTACTAATAAAAAAAACCTACGATATTTACATCGGCAAATTATTGCATTTTATGATGAAGCAGTTCAATCTGATCCCGCCTGCGATGACAAGAAAGGAAATGAAAGGTCAGTTTGACTCTTTATATCTAAAAACCTATCCCAATATTTGCGGAATATTTTTGATGAAGCAGCTCGATGGATTTAACGACGTCTTACTGAAGCGAAAAAGATCGGTTGCTGCATACAATAAAAAAATATCGAACTCTCCTATTCCGGACTCTGCTCTTACTTTGTTTCCGCTTATAACTTCCAATCCACTGCCTCTTATTAAAAAACTCAAACAATACAATATCTCACTCGGAACGGAACTATTCACTTTACAAAACGGACAGATTAATCATCACTTATTCGGATACAAACCGAACAAATGCCCGAAGTGTGAACAACAGATTCCAAAACTGGTAAAACTCCCGACTAACATTTCAAAAAATGACTCACAGAAACTTATAACAACCCTAAAGAAGGTACTTCATGAAAAAAAATAAAACAGTCAATGTGCGTATAGACTGTTATAACAGCCTATTCTATATCGCACCCATAAAAAACGCCCAAATAGGCCTCTCTGGGATTTGAGACGTATAAAGTATCATCTTTTTAAAGTCGATTTAAGTACAATCGGTATAAAACAACAAGTCTTCGATGCATTTCCTAAAAGCGCAGATAAATAATTCTCTCATCATCGTTCCAAAGAAAAACGTTCATTTATAAGTTGCCCATAACGCGGCACAAACATATAGTCGCCCTATCCGGGCCTGACTGTACCATAAAAAACAAACTCACAGCAATAAGGTTGATATAACAATCCTATCAGTAAGAGTTCTCCGAACAGATAAGCACGAAATAGAGGAGAATTGAGTCTATAAATGCCATTTAGACTGTCACAGTAATCTATAATAGGGTAGCGGCACATGCCACAAACCAGGACACAGCCCGGGAGAAGTAAATGAGGTCATTTCCAGAAAGATTAAAAATAAAAAACAAAAATAAACGAAAAAAAACACAAAATACAAATTTGCAAAAAATCGCTTCTCTCTCCTCTCATTTTGACTAAACGTCGTAAAAGATACAATTTACGACGTTTTATATATTCCGTTCTCCGGCTCGGTTTATGTCTAATTTTGCCGATATCCATAACTGCTTAAATCGAAGGAATAGAATTATTATTCCTCTTTTTTATCGGAATAAATTATTTTTTATTTTTTTATTTTTACTCAATATCGCACTTTTTACCTCTCTTTTCGGCAAATAACCTTGAGAGTCGGGCTTACTCCGCTCGAGAGAGGCACTGACCTTTTGTGATACACAAAGATATCACGTAGGGATTGTAGGAAGGCCCTTAAGAGAATAGTAGCAGTTCTGACGGCCTAAGTTATCCACATACTTCTGGCAGACAGCATCGAAGTGTATCAAAATGCATCAATTATGTACGTACGTGAATTTTATTAATTATCTTATAATAATTAAATATTATTATAGGATATAATCGAATATTTCACGAACGTTAATTTTATAAACATTCTTCCCCCTCTCCTCTCTTCTCTACTTCGGCGTGTCGATGTTTTTTTCTGAAATTATATTTTCAGTTATATCACCATTGGAGCGTCAGGACTGTAATAAAAAGCACAAAAACCATAACAAAGGCATATTCGCGAAGCGTGTTCTTGAAAAGTCTGTCAGCAAGGTAGTTGTATACAATGCCTGTTAGGCTGTAATAAAATGAGGTCAAAATGAGGGCAATTACATTGATTCTGATCGGCATAAATGAAACGAGAAGCGATACTTCAAGCAAAAGTAAAGCAAGAACTCCGCTAAAAATAAGAAGTTTTCTGTCAAAAGTTTTTTCCAGTTTTACTGTCCAAAAAAGTTGCAGTGATATAAAAAAAGAAAGAAGAGCAATGATAAATGCATTCAGTATAAAATTGAGACGGAAGGACAGGATAACCAATACAAATAAAAATATAATAAATGTCTGCGTAAGATAATTGATGGAAAAAGCGGCACGATACAGCTGTAAGCTTCTCTCTACTCCGACATTAAAAATATTCATTGTCAACAGCACCGCATAGTATCCTAGAGAGAAAAGAATCAAAAACGGTAAACGCGTAAGCCACCTCACAGGAAGGAGTGAATAAAATAGATACAATGCTATAGCGAGCATAATCGGAACAACAAACAACATATACCACTCTACCCTATCAATCCCTTCAAAGACCGCAAAATATGTCGTGATATACGATACCAGGAATATAATCGGAATAAAAATATACCATGAATCGGTGAATGTAAAAAATGAGCTTATGGTAAGAAGTACCATCATCAGTAACGTTGCAATTACAATCCTGATTCTTTTGGGAATAACATTTATGAAGCTGAATGCTTTTTGCTTTTGCTTGTTTGGCGTCAGCTTTTTAAACGATAAAAACGACAGATTAAATGAGAATTTAGACTTAGTCGCCATGGTACTAGTATAACACTCAAACCGAGCAGAAAATCTGATTATTGAGTACTGATATTCCGGTTTTTTGCACTTGACTTTCGACGTAATTTTCTTATACTCAACTAAATGGAAAATATTGACACCCTTGAACAAAAAGCAATCGACTATGCGGTAGAAGCAAACTGGGAAGGAGCAGCAGAACAAAATAAACTCATTATCGGACAGGACGAAAATAATATGAATGCATATCTCAGATTAGGATATGCCCAACTTCAATTGAATAACCTGACTGAAGCAAAAAAAGCGTTTAAAAAAGTGCTGGAACTTCAGCCGAAAAACAATATTGCCGAAGAACATCTGGAAAAGATTGCCATTCTTTCTAATAAAAAAAAGAAGCGGCACAGTTCCTCAACGAAATTTGATCCTGATCTTTTCATTGATATTCCGGGAAAAACCCGTACAGTACATCTTGTCAATCTCGGACAAAAAGAGGATTTGGCAGGAACCAGTATCGGCGAAGAGGTATTTCTAAAAGAAAAAAGGAGAAAATTAGAAGTGCGGACAGCAGCTGATGAATATCTCGGCTGCCTTCCTGATGATATTTCCAAGCGTCTCGCCTACTTTATCAATGAAGGGAGCGAATACAAAACATATATTAAAGAAATTGATCTTACGGCCGTCGTTGTATTTATCAGAGAACTTTCAAAAGGGAAAAAGGTACGACAGTATCCTTCATTCCCTTCCAACCCTCATGTGATGCTTTCAGATATCAATCAGATTGAACAGGATGAAGAAAAAGACGGTGAGAGTGATGATGAATCAGAAGAAGATGACGATGAAATTGTCGAGGGCGATTTGGAGCTTGATGACGAGGAATGGGAAGAATTTGAAGAAGAAAAGGACTTGAGCTCAATCGTTCAATTGGAAGACGAAGAGGAAGAAGAAGAGTAATGCTCAACTTTATTCTTAAAAAACACAATTGAACCTTTCATTTTTCTCATTGAAATCATTTTCCTGATTTCTTTCGGAATGTGGAAATCTTTCATTGAAATCCACGCCAGTATAAATGAAATCAGAAACAGTACTGCAAGAATAATTAAAATTGTCATAATGATAGTATACCTTATTCTATCTCCCAGTCCTTTTCCCGCATTCCAAGGACAAAAATAATATCATATACATCAGTTTTCCCGTTTACCAGCGGACAGGTAAAATAAGATGATATATCCCGTGCTGTTTGTGAAGGTACTTCTGTGGAAAAAATCACCTCACAGGTATCCGAACGATCAATATCCAGAGATACATCACTCACCCGTATGCCGTTCCCTTCAAGTAATGTGCTGATACGCATAGCCGTCTTATATTCATGAGGATACAGAATCTGGACGCTCGCCTGCTCTTCACGGTAGTTTGCCTGATACAACAGACCGATACTTTTCTTCATGAACGTATCGTTTCTGAAAACCGTATCACCGAGAACATTATCCGTTTCTTTCCGATAACTGATCAGATTAAACTGCGTATCTTTCTTTCCCAGTAGCATAAGCGATAAATACAATCTATCAAGGACTGACGCATTGCCTGACCAGAAAAGGACATGCAGTACTGATGGTTTTTTTGCAGATTCTTCAATATCGCTGCCGTAATATACCTCATCACTGTCCGGGAAGAAATAGTAGTGAATAAATGTCGTAGTAGTTGCAGCAAATGTTTTTTCCAAAAGATGTGCATTGCCGTCAAGTTCAGCCAGTTTACCCAGCGAACCGACCCGATACTGGCCGTACCCTCCCGGAACATCTACCTTCAGATCCGGAGGAAATGAAATTTCATAATGCCGATTCGTTTTTGTATCAAGGGAATAATACCTTGTCTGAGGTCCGTACATAACGAAGTTAATACGGTCCGGACTGGAAACAAAAAGAGAATGAGAAAAAACAGTTACCCCTTTGTACAACAGATAACCAAGAATAAATGAAGAAAGGATAACATAGAAAAAGAGATATTTCGGCTTTCTTTTAGTACCGATCGGAGTTTGCCTCATTCCTCTACTCTAGCATAAATACGCTCAATCCGAAAGGCGTATTTCAGTAAGAATTACTTTGTCAGCTCAGCTTCGCAATTCACGCAGTAAATGGACTCAGGAATTAACTGAAGCCGCTTGGGCGGGATATCTTTATTACATCGTTTACAAACTCCGTACATCCCGTTTTCATTTTGTTCCAAAGCGATTTTAATATTCTCGAGTCTCTTCTCCAGAGTTTCAAGCTCGGCTTCAATACGCTGATGACTTTCCTGTTCCCGGACATCGGTATCAACTGCAGCATTGTCGTCGACATGATCCGGATCACTAAAAGGATCTGCAGCTCTCAAGTCCTCCATTCTCTTGAGAATCGATTCCTTTTCGGCAAGTAATGTTTTTTTTATATCTTCTTTGCGTGACATAGCGGTTAAGAAATATGATAACGGTTATTTTTTCTTCTTTTTGGATGAAAAAATTCTTTTTACAGACATCCAAATCGATTGCCTAAAATAATAGATGAAGTATAGGCTAACTGTCAAGAGCAACAAACTGCCAACAACTAGATCAAAGCTCATATCCCGTACCGATACCCTGAATGCTTTCAGATTATCAAACACTACTGTAACAAGTGCCACATACCAAACAAAAAAGACGAAATTAAAGCCTTCATAGAGACTTCCGCGCCGTATTGACCGAACGATTTTATACGCAAAGAAACTGGCGGCAAAGTATGCAAGTGTCTCATACAACGCCGTCAAATGCCGGGCACCATCAAGATTCTGATATGAAAGCGCAAGAAAAAACTTAGTTTGCGTCCCGATTTCGGATCCGGAAAAAAATGCTCCGAGCTTTGCAATCGCCATCGCAAGGAAAAACGGTGCAATAAAATAGTCGATCGCACGCATAAAATTGATTTTTCTCCAGCTTGCAAAAATCAAAAAGAACAGGAAAAAGCCGGCAAGAAAACCTAAAAGACCGATTCCGGGATAGCCGTTTAACAATAAAAATTTCAGAATGTCGTACCCAAATTCAGAAAAATGCAATGCGACAAACTGGATCCTGCCGACAAAAATCCCGCCGAGAAGTGCAAAAAACACGCCGTCAAAAATTTCATCCTCTTTGTAGGAAGTAAGCGTAATATTTTTCCACAAAAAGAAAGTTCCCCAGAAAAATGCAAGTACAAGAAATATTCCGAATGTGTAGAGTTTGAAAAACCCGAGATCAAGTAAAACAGGCAGCATAAAATGAAAATTTTGATAATCAGCTAACGTTTACGATTACTGTATCTAGTATAATAAAATTTTGCTAACAATCAATTAACAATTACTTGTTCCCTATTATTCATGTCTTCCAAACTAAAAGTCGGATTTGATCTTGACGGCGTACTTCTTTACAACCCCGCCCGAATCTTCCGGCCTATCACGGTAGGTTTGAAGACGATCATAAAGCCAAAAGCTACAAAGAAGACTCATTTTTATTATCCGCGGACATTTTTGGAAAAATGGATGTGGATTGCGGTTCACTGGTCGAGCCTTTTTATATCTCCGGGCTTCGATAAAGTCAAAACTTTGGCCAATAACGGAGATATTGAGGCGTATATCATTACCAGCCGTTATGATTGCCTCAAAAAAGACTTCCAGCGCTGGCTCAAGAAAATGGATTCAAAAAAACATTTTCATGCAACATTTCACAATAAAGACAACCTGCAGCCTCACGTTTTCAAAGAAAAGATGATTAAAGAACTGGGCTTGGAATATTTTATCGAAGACAACTGGGATATCGTCCAGCACATCAATAAGAATACAAATGCTAAAGCTCTGTGGATTTCAAATGCATTTGATAAACATATCGATTATGAACTTAAATTCCTGTCGCTGAAGGATGCCATGGATTACATTGAAACGAAATTGCGAAAATAATGTCTGTATCCTCAATAACAAAGCACAAACTGCTCTTGGTAATTTTACTTCTTGCCGTATTTTTGCGGATATACGGATTGAACTGGGATTCAGGCTACCATTTCCATCCTGATGAACGGATGCTCATCATGGTAACGGAACGCATCACATTTTTCTCACAGTTGAATCCTGACTTCTTCAACTACGGCAGCCTCCCTGTTTATATACTTGCCGCAGTAGCACAATTGAGTCAGTCATTTACACAAATGCCGATTGACACTTATGACGGATTGCTACCTGTCGGAAGACTGCTTTCTACAATCAATGACCTCATTGTTGTCGTTCTGATTTATAGCATTGCTTATAATCTTTTTAAAAATCGCGCTGTCGCCGCTTGGGGATCTTTTTTCTATGCGGTTGCCTTTTTCCCGATACAAAACAGCCACTTTTTTATCGTTGATACATTTCTCAATCTTTTTATAACCCTTCTTCTCTTTCTTCTGCTGCAGTATCAACAGCATCCTTCTTTCAGGAAAGCCGTAATAATCGGTATCGTTTATGCAGCAGCACTTACGACAAAAGTCACTCCCGTCATTTTTGCACCGGTTCTTCTCTTTGTTTTGTTCTTTCCGAAAACAGTACATGAAAATATTTTCGACAGAATTCGGTTTTTATTTCAAAAAGACCGTTTTAAGTCCCTGAACTCAATAATTTTGAAAAATCGAAGTACTGCCGTATTGGCATTTACCCTTACTACGCTTCTGTTCTCGTTTCTTTTTATGCCTTACGGATACATTGAATGGCAGCGATTCCTAAAGGATGTATTGCTGCAGGTCAGGATGAATTCGGATCCGTATGTCTTCCCGTACACTCTGCAATATATAGGTACTCTCCCCTATCTGTACTACCTGGAAAATATCTTTTTGTGGGGGTTGGGGCCGGTGATTTCCGTATTCAGTCTGATCGGAATTGGAGTATGGTTTGCACAAACAATACATTCGTCATCTCACATAAAAAAAATCTCCGTTGCTTTGACGAAAATACTCCATTCACCGTTTACCGTTATTTTCCTCTTTTACCTACTCTATTTTGTCATTATCGGAAAATCAGCTGTCAAATTTATGAGATATATGCTCGTGATGTATCCGTTTTTTGCCGTTATGGCAGGATACGGAGCTTCGGTCGTTATGGATCTCTATAAGCCGCACGGCGGATTTTTCTCCCGCAGCATGCTCATTCCCAGACTGGCAGTCGGCGTCAGTATTATCTGTTTTTCACTTCTTTGGACGCTTCCGTTTTTGAGCATTTATTCGACAAAAAGCACGCGTATCACCGCTACCGAGTGGATAAATAATGCCGTTCCTGCAGGATCAATAATAGCTGTCGAACACTGGGATGACCGTGTTCCGATATATGATCACGGCAAATATCAGTATGAGGAACTTACGCTTTATGATATACCTGACAATGAGTTCAAATGGAATATTCTGAATGAGAAACTGGAACGAAGTGATTATATTGTCATTGCTTCAAACAGACTGTATATCCCCCTTCAGCGGCTGCAGGAGTGCGATGAACACGGGAGATGCTACCCTATGACCGGAGAGTATTACCGCCGCCTGTTTGCGAACGAACGCGGATTTGTAAAAGTAGCTGAGTTTACCTCATATCCCAGATTGACTATCGGAAATTGGCAACTCAAAATCATTGACGATCATGCTGATGAGTCTTTTACCGTATATGATCATCCGAAAATAATGGTGTTTAAAAAAATATGAGTAAACTTACAATTAAAGATATCCTTACTGCATTCATTTTAATGATTGTGGCCGCAATCCCGCGTGTCATTTTGGTCGATAAGATCCCACTGGGTATTCACGGTGATGAGGCCTGGACGGCGCTTGATGCACTCAAAATAATCAACGAAGGCCCGATTCCGGCTTACTCCCTCAGCGCTTTGGGACAACCCTCCGGACCGGCTTATCTGACGGCACTCTTTTTCCGCTTATTCGGAACAAGCGTCACAACCCTTCGTCTTTCAATGGCCTTTTTCGGTATTATTACCGTTCCTCTTTTTTATTTTTTCATAAAAAAACTGTACGGATCGACAGTATCGGTTATCATGACGATCCTCTTTTCAAATTCACTTATCCATCTGCATTATTCCCGTATCGGCTTTATGCTGATCAGTGCGCCGCTTTTCGTCATCGGTACACTTTATTTTTTTTCGACATTTTTATTGGATAAAAAATATCGATCGCTCATGTTGAGTGCGGTTTTTTGCGGTTTGGGAATGTACTCATACAACAGCTATATTCTCTTTCCTCCGTTGCTGTTTCTTGCCTTCCTGTATCTGTGGATTATCAGGCGCATAACCTGGAGACATGTCACTGTTTTTATGCTGACATTTTTCGTTTCCGCATCGCTGCTTCTCGTGCAGCTTGCCACGGACCCGAAAGAATATTTTTCACATCACAAAACGATATCAGTATTGAATCAAGCCGAGTTTAAAAACGGTGATACCGGAGAAAAACTGCAGTTTATGTATGAAAACGGACTCAAAAAGACAAAGGCTTTTTTGATAGGTCACCTGAATGACGGAGCAGACGGTTACGGCGATTATCAAAGCGCAGACTATATCATTCTGGTATTTGCTGTCGGAGGAATTGTCTCCGCTATTTTAAAGCGGAATAAATTCATGTTGTGGCTTCTTATCGGGCTGTTGGTACAGATGATCCCCCTCTTTTCGACTGTTGACGGATACTATCGACGCGTACTGATCGCATACATTTTCCTGTACATCTTTGCTGCATATGCACTTTATATGCTCATTTCACTGTCACATGGAGGGAAAAGAATGGTCCTGTTAACGGTTGTATCACTTCTGGGAGTCGCACAAATAATACTCAATCTGTGGCAGTATTTTACCCTGTTTCCCCGTTCTTCAATTGCGCAGTTTGTATTTGCCCCGGGAGTATATGCCGGACTGCAGCAAATTCCCCAGAATGCAGATATTCTCTTGTATTCCGAACGTTTCGGCTGTGATTATGAGACATTTCGCTTTTTATTAAACGGAAGAAAATGTATCCGTTATTCGGAAAACATGCTTACGGAAGACGAAACAAAGGATTTGGTAAAACTATACGTGGACAGTCATATCCCCAAAGGACTTGAAGAACCATATGCAGCACCGGTATATGACCGGGACAACAGGATTATCGCCGTCATCGTACGTTAAAGAAACCGTTTGAAGAGACTCAGAATTCCCTGTTTCCATGGGACCCGATGAGAAACTCCGCTTTGCCCTTCAAAATCCGACAGATGAGCCAAATACCAACGGTAATTTTTGATAAGTGCTTCTTTATTGGAAAAACGTGGCCGGTATTTCAGCTGCTTCTCCGCTTTCTCAATCGATACGAACGAATCTTTGGAAGCGGTCTCATATACCCAGGCATACAGAGGTGAGATTTTTAAGGCTTCAAGAATTCTCAGTACTCCGATCACAAGTGCTGCCGGTGTACCGATCACCTTTTTACCGAAGCCTGCTTCATCAAGAACAGCCTGATAGTCTTCCCCCATCGTTGTAAACTCTTTAGCTCCGATGTTGAATACATCGTTTACGGCTTTTTTATCCAAGGTCATACAGGCAAAAATCGCATCGCATAGATCTTCGACATCCAAAAGCTGATAGCGGTTTCTGCCGTTCCCGATCATCGGAAAACCGTGCCCGTCCTTCGCCCAGTCGTACAAAAGTGCAAATACCCCCAGACGTTCCGGACCCACAAAAGATTTCGGACGGATAATCGAGACAATAAGCCCTTTTTCCCTTGCCTCTTCACACATTTTTTCAGCCTTGATTTTCGCCTTACCGTAGGGCCCGACACCGATGAGCTGGTCATGCTCGTACAAAGGATGATGATCCGGTACCCCGTAAACCGCTGTGGATGAGATGTGGATAAATCGCTCAGCCTTGTGGATAATCGCACCGTCAATAACGTTCTTTGTCCCGTCAATATCGGTAGAATAGATGTCTTCTTCCGAATAAAGCGGTAACGCCGCTGCACAGTGGATAACTATGTCGGATCCCTTCATCGATTTATGAAGTTTTTCCCTGTCACGGATGTCTCCGACAACTGCGGTGATCTTTTTTTTGCAGTCATTATAATCAAACGGAACAATATCGTATGAAATAATCTTGTAGCCTTTCTTAAGAAGATACCGAATAAGATTTATCCCTAAGAATCCTGACCCTCCTGTAATGAAGACTGTTTTCATGGGTATTATTATGCCCAATACTGACGGTAAATACAAGCTATCAAAAGAGTGAGGAGGATGCATGGGATTTACTACATCTTCCTCAACGCGACTACACGAAAACTGCAAGGAGCTTACCGACTAAGGTCATCAGCCCTCCCGCAATCAGAGCACTCAAAGCGAATGCTCCGAACAGTCGGAAGCACGATCGAGCTGATACGCCTTCCCGTTCGAAGTACTCTTCGATCATTCGCTCAAATGCATAACTGTTGAATATTGCGCCCATTCTTCGTTCCCTTCGGCTTATTTCCCCCCTGATCCGGATCGGGAGGATACGGTGCTTCCGGGTCGAGCCATGAATGAATCATCTTCTGTTCCTTTCACGAACATAGTGTTGGTTGACAATCCGATATCCCATGCATCCTCAAAGTACGGCTTTTGTGGAGCTGACAGAAAAGCTTGGATCCTGTCTGCTCCTCTCGAGCCAAAAAAAACCTTCCCGAAGGAAGGCTCATTAAAGCGGGTGTTTGTTTTACCCACTACAATCAGTCCTCCTTCTTTCGAAGTACCACTTTCGCCAATATATGTAAACTGTTTTGATATTCATATATTTATTAATAGCTGAATTAGGCAACGTTTGAAAATTTTCCTCTTTGAACCTCTTTTGATCCACGCGTCACGGTTGCAACGCCGACACCGAGCTTTTGGGCAATCTCATGCTGCGGGACTCCCCTTTTGAGCATTTTTACAATCTGTATGCGTTTGGGAAGCTCCTCTATCTCCTTCGGAGTCAAAAGACCCAAAAGAAATTCTCTCATTTCCTTTTCGGTTTTGATCGATAACAGAATAGAAATTAATTCATTCATTAATACTAGTATACTAGTAAGATAGTATTTGTCAATAGCAATATTTCTGATGGCATTTGGGCAGAATCACTTCTCCTGTCTCACGAGACCCTTCAGCTCACGGAGCATGCCGGGCAGATCTTTCCCCTCGCGCTCATACACAATCATTTTCCCTTTATCTGGAATCAGATGAATTGCAACCCTGAACAGCACTCCTTCTTTTGCTTCTTCGGCAATAACTTCGGCACTTCTGATATTGTCATCCTTCTGAATGTGTTCAAAGACGTAGTCAACGAGTTCCGTTACAACGGAGATGTGTGCATCATTGAAGTTCTTAGATGTCAGCTGGACGGGCTTTTTCTCCGTATCACTCTGCAGTAATTCCAATATATTTCTTGTTGTCACAATACCTACAGGATGATCAGCCTTATCTGTCACAACGACACTTCCCCGCTCCTGTTGAAGCATCATATCTATGGCGTGTGATACATTTTTATCTTCCTGAAGTGTCAGAACTGTCCTGATTGCGTAGTTTTTAATTTTGAGTTTCTGAAACGGCTCCTGTTCATCACTCCCGCGGCCGCCCTTTTTCCGTTTTCCCGGTGCAATCAGATACGGAATTAATTCATAATAACTCAGTAAACCAGTAACTTTGTTTTGTTTATTCACAACAACTAATTTTGAGATCTTTTCTTCTTTATAAATCACCAAAGCCTTCGAAACTGATTCATTCTCATCGATAGTTACCAAAGGGCGATTCTTTGCAGCTAGTACCTGACCGAGTGTCATGTGGTCAACACTGTTACGCATAAGCCCGAGCAGCCGGCGCGCAGATGTGATTCCTACAAACTCATTTTTATCATTAAATACCGGAAGGTAATGTACCTTCGACTGGGTCATCATACTCGCAATTCTCCCCAGTGTATCGTTTTCGTTAATTTTCGGCGGATGGAACAGACAGTTTTCTACTTTTGTTTCACCGTCGTATGCGGATGACTGTATCAGGGCATGATACGGATTGATTACCCCGAGAAAATTATCCTTTTCATCCATTACAAACGCGGCATCATGGGAACTGGAAAGTTGTCCTAATGCTTGCGACAATGTATCTTCAGGAGATACACGGATGATATCATTCTTCTTCAGCAGTTCTTTTACATTTTTCATAGATGAAATAAATAATTGGTAATGCTCAAAAGAGTGTGGCGCTGCTAAATTCCCACTTGCGGATATGAAGAGCCGGCGCCAGTCCTATCAGCTCTCCCTCAAAACTGGCAAGCTGTGTCAGTTTGTTCTCAATCGCAACCACATTATGCAATGCATCGGGAATACTTTGATTGAATCTCAGGTTCTTGACGGGTTTGACGATGTTGCCGTCTTCAATGAGGAATGTCCCGTCACGCGTCATACCCGTGATATTAAGCACTTTCGGATTCAGTACCCTCACATACCACAGTCTCGTCACCAGAAGTCCTCTCTTGACGTTTTTGATCATGTCATCACGTGTTTTATCTCCGGGGGCGATATACAGATGAAGCGGGATTGGTCCCAAGGTGTTCGGGGCCGGTAAGGCATGTCCTGTATTTTCTGTCTTGTATTTATGGGCATAATATGAATCATATGCAATATTCCTCAAAACTCCGTTTTCCACAAACATAATCTTCTTTTTCGGATACCCTTCAAAGTCAAACGGCATCGGAAACACAAGCTCATGAAACGGATCATCAATCAGAGTAATATTCTCCCCGAATACTTTTTGCCCCATTTTTTCCGAAAGGTAGCTTGATTTTTCATGATAAATCCTCGCATTGGGGCCGTACCACTGGAAAAAAGCCATCATTTCAGAAACTGCCTGCGGCTCCAAAATAACCTCATATTCACCGGGTTCTATATCCTCCGGGTCAGAGCTTTGCAGTGTTTTACTGACAGCAGTCTTTGCAACTCTTTGAGCATCCACGTCCGCTGCATTACGAGCTACATCAGCGGCAAATCCGCTCGATGACTTCCCCATCACAATGGTTGAGAGATTGCAGGAAGAGCCTGCATGATACGCAAAGATCCCGAGGGAATTTGCTACGGCGAGCTCTGAAACATCATTAGCATACGCGCCTGACGCAGTCAGATGCTCACTTAAGGCTTCTCTGATCACGGTATGAGCACCTTCTGCAAGTTCTCCTTCCGTTGCAAAAAAAATATCATTTTCAACATCAGATATGTCTTCGGGCTTAGGCAGAGAGACAAAATCCGGGTCAGGTTCCTGCAGTTTTGCAAGTTCTGTAGCTTTCTCTACGGCTTCTTTTAGAGATCTTTTATCAAATGAATTCGTAGACGCAACTCCGATTTTTTTATCAATAATGACTCTGACTGAAATACCGAGGTCTTTCCAGGCCATGTTCTGATGGATCTCATTGTTTGCAAACCGTGTCAATGAGTTTCCGCTCACCGAAAGAATCACCTCCGTCTGATCGGCTTTAGAAAGCTTCAGTACCGTTTCCGCAATTTGTTTTAGTTTTTCTTTACCGAACATATATTTTTTGTTGCGAAATAATTTAATTTTCGAGTTAGTTTCGTTTTCTCGCCAGCTAACGTACCGTTACTTGTACATGAGACCTCTCCACCGGCGATTAACTAACGAGAAAAGAAAATTATAAGCAACAACTAATAACACTCACTACCACTTCACTACTCCGACTTTCACCTTCCTGAATCTGGCCGGACTTGCTCCATGCCCCGTATACATCACCTGACTCGGCTGGCCTTTACCGCAATTCGGAGTTCCCCAGACAGTCCACTCATCTCTTCCGCATATCGCATCACAGGAATTCCAGAACTGCGGAGTGATTCCCTGATATGTGGGGTTTCTGAGCATTCTGCCTTTTTTACCGTTTTTTATTTCCCATCCGATCTCAGTCCCGAACTGAAAATTGTATCTCTTGTCATCAATACTCCAGGATCTGTTCGTAGACATCAAAATCCCGTATTCCGTGTCTTTGATAAGATCATCCAAGGTCCAGGCTTTTCCAGTTCCTTCCTCACCTCCCGGCTCCAGGTTAATATTGGTCATGCGTATCATCGGCAATCTACTCCATGATGAAGCACGGACTGTGCCGTTTGATCGTTTATTATATTTCGGATTAATTTCATGGAGTTTTGAAACGGTATCACGCGACGTGATATAATCCTGAAAAATGCCGTTTTTTACCAAATACGTGCGCTGTGCGGGTACACCTTCATCGTCGTATCCGAATGTCCCCAATCCTCCGGGTATGGTCGCATCTGCAGTCAGGTTGACAATATCGGAACCGTATCTGAAATCAAATAATTTGTCAGGTGTCAAAAAGCTGGTGCCGGCATATGAGGCCTCATACCCGAGGGCCCGATCAAGTTCTACGGCATGTCCGCAGCTTTCATGAATCTGAAGAGCAAGTTGATTTCCGTCCAGGATGAGATCGAATTCCCCGCTCGGACACAAATCTGCCGTGAGCAAGTCAACTGCTTCCTGACCGACACGCGGTGCATTTTCTACGAGATCTAAATCCCGTACTAATTCGAATCCCCTGGTCTGATTCTGCCCCCGAAAAGAATTTGGGTATGAGCGGTTTTGAAACTCTGTCCCGTCTACGGCTGATGCTTCAATCCCCGCCCCAGTCCAAATGATTTCCTGTTCGATTTTTGATCCGCTTGTTGAAACAAAATATTTCTTTTCCCGATTGGCCTGATAAGATGCCTGTGAAACGACGATTTTATCGCTGACTCTCAGCGCTTTATCAGCCGCAACAAGAAGTTCAAGTTTCTCTTCCGTCGGTACCTGAAACGGGTCTTCCTGAAAAGGAGTTTTGTACGAACCCTGAACCGGTTTCGAATTATCGAGCTTTACGTCAGTTGTCTTGTGCTTTAAAGAAGCATCGGTAATTGCAAGTGCTTTTGCGATTGTTTCGTCTACACCCATAGTCGACATGTCATGAGATGCCGCAAAGCCCCAAACACCGTCTTTCAGAATCCTGACATTGTAACCTTTTGAGGAGGATGAAGAAAGTGCTTCAACGACTCCGTCTTTTGTGGCAATATCTTCTGATTCCTGTTCTACAATCCTTACATCGGCATAATCAACATGTGAAGGTATTTTCGAGAGGATGCCGTCTGCATCATTGAGCATACTTACATTATAATTCATAACCTTATCATTTTCATGTCCACTAATTATCTCCTTTTAAGATTAAAAGTGAGTAAGAATCTGTTACAATTCTGAAATTATGGAACCGTATTTCTATGAAACTAACCAACCCGGACAACCTGATCGTATTGAACTGTTGAGACAAAGGGCTGAGGATTATCTCCGCATGGAAAAGCAATATCAAACCCTCGCTGCTGAGTACCGAGCAACTCCTGCTTCACAACGCTCAGACCTTGCAGCATCAATTCAGGCTTTGAACCTTCAGCTACAGACGCTGAGAAATAACTCAGGATTGATCATTGGCGGACTGCACGGACAGGAAGTCGCAGATCAGATCGTCCCCTATGATCCTGCCATCCATCAGTTTTCAATCGTTCACGGTGACGTCAGACCGGGAGATGCCATACGTTTTATGAATACAGCCCTTTGTGCATCAAACGGTACACTCTTGATAGAGGCACAGGCAATCCGGGTTTATTAAGAAACTGCAAGAAACGCTGAAATGAGCTGAGAGATTCTTTATAATAAAAGAATGGAACTGGCCACATCTCTGAAACTGTTGATTTCCCTTGCAATCGGTGCGGCAATCGGTCTTGAAAGAGAAATTCATCAAAAAAAAGATCATCATAAAAACCGTTCCGGCGCGTTACTCGGCGTACGGACATTTTCTCTCACGACCCTGCTCGGAGCCATAGCAGGGCTTCTGTATCAGGACCATCTTATTCTTACTACCCTTTTTACTGCCTCATTCATACTCATTGTTGTCAGCAATTACATCGTTACCGCATTTGTCACGAAAGAAAGCGGGATTACTACCGAACTGGCGGCCTTGCTGAGTTTTCTTATCGGAGCGTTGATCGCTCTTGAATTGTTTCCCATGACCGTGACATTGTCTCTTGCAATAGTACTCATGCTTGTTTTGGCATACAAAGATCAGGTTAAGAATGTTGTTGAAGATATTCACACCCGAGAGATTAAGGCAATTCTCAGCTACAGTATCATCGCGGTAATCATACTCCCCTTTCTCCCCAATGTCGGTATCACCGTAAAACAGATCCCGTATATCCAACAGATACTCAGTTCATTCGGTCATTCACTGAGCTCCTGGGGTGATCTTGAAATATTTAATCCGTTCAAAACCTGGCTTATCGTGGCGATCATAACAGGTGTAGATCTTGTCGGCTATATTTTAGAGCGGATGTTCGGGAAAGGGAAAGGATTAATTGTCACAAGTCTCGTAGGAGGATTTGTATCATCAACTGCAACAACACAATCACTTGCCGTCCAAAGTACTGAAACCAAGCATATCAATCATCTTGTTGCCGCCGCCATGCTTGCAACCTTTGCCAGTTTCTTTTCATTGTTTATCATAATCCTCCCTCTCAATCCTGTCTTTACCGTAACCATCATTCCGACATTGCTCATTCTTATCATAAGTTTCGGTATTGCAAGCGGCACATTCCTCTTTTTGGGCAGGAAGCAGAAACATGCGGAACTCGGTGAAGAAAGCGCCCAAAGCCGGGAGATTTTTTCGATTAAGCCGGCACTCATATTTGCCGGTCTCTATCTTTCTATCAAACTCCTTTCAAATATCGCGCTTGAGTTTTTCGGAGAAAGCGGATTCCTGGTCACCGCGGGTCTTGCCGGTTTGACAGGACTTGATGCCATGACCATCAACATTGCGGAATTGTCGCGTCAGACAATAGAAATGAAGACGGCCGTACTGGCATTTCTCATTGTGAATGCAGTCAATTTGCTTGCTAAAACCTTCTATATTTTCCTCCAGGGTAAACGGGAGTTTGTGTTGAAGTACGGAGTAACGATGATGATTATCATCGTTCTTTCATTTGCCGGACTCTGGTTTCTGTGATCAGCGAAGCGATAAAATCGGATCCTGTACAAGCTGATATCCTGCTTTTCGCGCTGCTTCCTGATAATCTGCCATACATTGACCGACGAACGCACCTCCGACTTTTATACCTTTCAGTTCAATCGCATAAGGTTCAAATGACGAAGCGTCTTCGATCATTCTGAGATTAATTCCTGCCTCTTCAAGAGCCTGTATATGACGAAGAATCCGCTGAGCATCTTTCACCTGTTCAAGTTCCGCCTGCTTCTGACCGTTTGCAACTCTTTCCAGTGACTGACGGTGCACAATGTCGACACCGAAGCCCCGATACATTTCAGGAGTAAAAAATGTTTCTGTAGCGGTTTCCATATTTATGATTACTGTTTACTTTCTAGATATTTTTTCCCGTGTCCTACTTTGGTATTGATTGGTCTTGATTTGATACGATCGGGAAGCTCATCCTCATTCCAGGCTTCGGCTTTCAAAACTCCCAATGCATCAAACGGGGCTCCGACAGACTCCGCGTTGACTCCGTCAGGATTTCTGTTTACCATGACACAAACGGCTGCCACATTGCCACCGGTCTCTCGAACAAGATCAACAACTTTTTTTACCGATCCTCCTGTTGTGGTTAGGTCTTCAATGACAAGAATATTTTTTCCGCGAATAAGTGAGTCATATCCCCGGGTAAAAGCCATTGATTTATCGGGCATTTTCTCTGCATATACACCAAGTATTTCTTTTCCTTTCAACTGTGTCAGATGATAAGCTGTCCACGTCGAAAGGATAATTCCTCCCAAAGCCGGTGCCGCGACAACATCAATATCGGCATCTTTGTATTTCTCAGCAAACAATTTCCCAACCTCACTCACTTCCTGAGGATGAGGATAAATGGCATCTTTATTTACATACACTTCTCCGTGTTTGCCGGATGTATAGACAAAATGATCATCCGTCATTACTGCGTTCACTTTTTTCAAAATTTCGATGATATCCATATTACATGCGGAAACTGTTAATCGCATCTCTCAATCTCATTGCCTCAGCCACCGGATTTTGAGCATAAATGATACTCCGGCCGGCATTGATGATCAGACCTCTCTTTTGCGAATTAAGACCAAATTTCACGGTTGTTTCCAATTCTCCGCCTTGTGCACCTATTCCCGGAACAAGGAAAGTCATGTCACCCGTAATCTGACGAATAATTCCGACTTCCTGCGGATTTGTGGCACCGACTACCAGCAATACATTATTATTTGCATTCCACTCATGAGCGGCTTTATATGCAATCACTTGATAAAGCGGCATGACCGTATTGTTGTATTGTACCGGTAATCCCTGAATTTCAATGGCACCGGGATTGGTATTTCTGCACTGAACGATTACCCCGATTTCTTTCATTTTGAGAAAATCATCGATTGATTCTTTCCCCAGATATGGGTGGAGTGTTATTGCATCCGCGTGTAAGTAATCAAATGCATAATTTATATACCCTACATTACTGTTCCCGATATCACCTCTTTTTGCATCAAGGATTACAAGAGTATCCGGATAACGTTCTTTGACATAATCACAGGTTAATTGTAATTGAGCTATCCCCGAAGCTCCTACCGCCTCAAAAAA
The DNA here is from genome assembly GCA_016700135.1 of Candidatus Roizmanbacteria bacterium. Taxonomy (NCBI): domain Bacteria; phylum Candidatus Roizmaniibacteriota; species Candidatus Roizmanbacteria bacterium. The sequence goes on along the minus strand of CP065004.1, from coordinate 814,260 downwards.
AGCAGAATTCGGTTTGAACGCCATCGCATACTCCTGAGTCAGATCAATAATATATTTTGAAAATTCAAAAAGCGGCTGCTCTTTTAATTGAAAAATGGAAGGAAGTTGTTGACGGACGGGATCAAGTCCTATACAAAGAAGAGAGTTTTTTTTATCAATCGCGTTATTCAGTCTGTCAATGAAAGACATGCTTTATTATACAAATACTGAAGATTCTTTGCAGATCAAAATCCTTCGACAATCTCAATAAGCTCGCCGATATCATCAATGACATAATCCGGCTCAGTATCAACAATCCGGTCACCGTGAAATCCGTATGTCACTCCCACCGTATGGGTTTCGGCATTTTTTCCTGCTGCAACATCTACCGGGCTATCCCCGATCATGATCGCATCACTCGGGTGAACATTGAAAAAATCCAGTGCTTTTTTTATACCTTCCGGATCAGGTTTCGGTGTCGTCACATCCTCAAATCCGACAAAAAAATCTATGAGCGGAAAAAGTTCTGCTTCTTCCAGTGTCTCAATTGCCGTATCCCGTGCACGGGTCGTCACGGCCGCTATTGAGATCCCTTTTTGACGCAGTGCTTCAAGCGTGCTGAGGGAATGAGGAAAAGCCACGGCAAGTCCTGCGTTTTCAAACTGATACTTTCGGTGCGCCTCCATAAATGGGTTTACAGCATCAAGTCCGGTAATTTCACGATACGTATCCTCTAACGATTTCCCCATCAAATGACTGAGTTCTTCACGGGAAAGCAGATTATGGTTATGTCTTCCCAGACTGTGTTCATATGCCTGATAAATGTACTCAGAGGTATCAATAAGTGTCCCGTCGACATCAAAAAGTACTGCTTGAATTTTCATAGGTGTCCTCAATCATATCACATCAACCCGTCCGTCAGCACTTCCTTTTTCGAAATTAGCAAGAAGCCGCATTGTTTCCTCTGCAATTTTTTTCACTGATGCGTCAGAATAAAAAGCTATATGCGGTGTGATGATTACATTTTCAAGTCCAAGAAGCGGATTGTTTTTACTAAATTCCTTTTCTTTTTCCAGAACATCAAGTCCCACCAGTCGGAATTTTGCAATATTTTTAATCAGAGCTTCAGTATCAATAAGTTCTCCGCGTGCAGTATTGATCAGGACAACTCCGTCTTTCATCTTGTTAATAGATTCCTGATGTATCATATGCTTTGTACTGTCAAGAAGCGGCGCATGAAGTGTAATAATATCGGATTCTTTCAGTAGTTTGTCAAGCTCAACATATTCAAACCCGAGTTCTTTTTGTGCCTGATCGTTTTTGTAAACATCATAAGCTAGCACCTTCATCTCAAACGCATTGGCGCGCTTTATCACTTCCAATCCGATTCGCCCTGTTCCGACAACTCCCAATGTTTTTCCTTTGAGTGCTACTCCCATGTGTCCGTTGTAGGAAAATGTACCGGCTTTGATTTCCTTTTGCGTACTCAGAATATTTCTCGTTCCGGAAAGGATTAATGCAAATACATGTTCCGCGATATTGAATGAACCGTAATCAACGATATGGTATACGGCTATCCCCTTTCCCCGGCAGTACTCAATATCGATATGGTCAGTCCCGACGGTTCGGGTGATAAGAAGTTTTAGGTTCGGGAACTGAGACAATGTTTTCGCATCTGCCTGTGAAGCTGTCTTTATACTTACCGCCTCGGTTTCTTTCTGCAATGATTCGTCACAAGCTTGTAATGAAGTTTCTTTTTTTTCACCCGGCAAATATTTGTTCAGTTCCCGGTCAACGTCAAAATGTATGATATTCATGATATTCATTATACCGTTTTAAGTTCAAATTTTGTATAATGCTGCTCTATATGCCGTCAAAAGAACAAAGACTTCAGGTTGCGTTGAGCCATCTCATCGGGAACCTCCCGTACCGGGAGCGGGATGAATTGCCTGATTTTGTCGGAAAGATGCCTCCTGAGGGTGTGGAATGGTGGCTCACCTGGGCACAAGGAGCGATCGAGCGAAGGCGAGCTCAAAACGCACTCATAAATAAGCTGCAGCAGAAAGCCGTACTGCAGAGATTTTCAACCAAGGCGCTGGAAAAATTTCTAGGTCAGTTTTCAGCTGAGGGAATTGATGAATGGTCTCAGGATATTGAAGCGGACCATTTTCCGCTGGCAGTCATTCAACGGCAAAACGAAGACCTGCAGCTTGAATCAGCGCGTACACCCACAGAAGTGTTCCATGACCTTTTTCGGGAAATCCGATGGGTCAATAAACATGTGGCACCGGCACTTCACACAATGGAGGGGATCGGACCTTTGCTGTACAATCTTGCCACAGTCGCTCATGAACAGTGTTTATTGGATGATGTCGGTATATACAAAGGGCAGCTCTACATACCAAAAAACGGTAAGTATGTCCCTCAACAAACCGAATTATTTTGTCCGTTCGATTATACGGGTGTCTATTCCGGCCTTATGCTGACTGATTACCATGAATCATTCGGGGTTGCCGCCTTCCATTCGAGCCCCCGGAGGGAGTCACAATTACCTGCACGTACACAATTTTCAATCGTTACCATGCAGGATCCCGAACTGAGAAATATGCAGCAGCTGAGGATGCTGTTTTATGACGAAAACAACATGCCGGGAACATCTGAAAGCTGTTCCACGATCGTCGGAGATCTAACGACACTCGAAGACGGATTTTTGACGAATGAAGAATCTTTTGTACTCAAGCAGAATATTCAGAAAAATCTATTCTACCGTGAAGCCCGATAAGAGGTTCTCAAGTTCCCGTTCTCCAATAATCTTATCTTCCAGCAGCACCTGTCTGAAACCTTTTCCAGATTGTATCGTTTTCTTTACGACTTCGGCGACTTTGTCATACCCCAGGATCGGCACTAAAAGCGTCGAATAGGCAGTCGAGCTTTCAAGATGGTTCCGACAGGTTTCGGGATCTACTGTGAGCCCCCTGATACACTTTTCCGTGAATTGATCCACGCCTACAATAAGCAATTTGAAAGAAGTTATCACTGAATCAGCAACAGTCGGGAACATGACGGCAAGCTGAAGATCCGAAGTCTCATTGGCCATCTGCACCGCCAGATTTTTGCCTGATATCTGGTAATAAATTTGATTCATAACTTCAGGTATGACAGGATTGACTTTCCCCGGCATAATGGAAGATCCTTTTTGCAGAGGCTGCAATATATATTCCCCTATTCCTCCGCGGGGTCCGCTGGTTAAAAAACGAATATCATGTGCGATTTTTGACAGATCACCGGCCAGAAGTGTAATAAGATTACTGAGATGGACAAAATCAGACGTTGTAGAGGTGAAGGAAAACATATTTTCGGCCGGTTTAAATCGGATGCCCGAATCCTTCACCAATTTATTAAGTTCTTTATACAGTTCTCTCCTGAATTGGCGTGAGGCATTCATACCGCTTCCGATTGCCGTACCGCCTAAATGTATTTCATACAAATAGGGTTGAAACTCGGTAAGCCGGCGGATATCGCGGTCAACAGTCCCCTTCCACGCTCCGATTTCTGAACCGACCGTGGTCGGAATGGCATCCTGCATATGCGTACGTGCAAGCTTTTTGACATGACCGTACAGTTTTATTTTTTTATCATATGCTTTTGAAAGTTTCTTCAGTTTTTCCATCAATGTATGGGAGAGCTCGAGACAGACAATCCGCAAAGCCGTAGGATTGACGTCATTGGTAGATTGACCCATATTGACATGATCATTCGGATGAACGGAAGTTTTAGCTAGTTCCGAAGCTCTTGAGGCAATCACTTCATTCACATTCATGTTGATCGAAGTTCCCGCTCCACCCTGAAGTGAGGATACCGGGAACTGGTCATCGTGTTTCCCGGCCAGTATCTCATCACAGGCTGTGATGATTGCATCTTTACGTTTCGTATCAAGCTCATTCACCTTATGATGAGCACTCGCTGCTGCCTTTTTTATGACTGTGATCGCATACACCAGCTCAAGTGAAACTTTTGGCACATCGAATGGAAAGTTCTCAAGGGCATGGTTCGTTTGTTCACCGTATATTTTCATGAAGTAAGTATAATGCTCTGAAAGCGTATCCCAAATACATCAAAACGCTGTCTATTTCACCCAGGGATATTTCTCTACCTTGCCGGAGGCTGTCCGGTGATATTTACCGAATTCCTCGATCTTCTTCAACTTCTCTCCGTCAATTACCGGTCCCTCGACACACATACGCCAGCCTGTGGGATCGACACTGCATTGTCCGCAAATGCCGAATCCGCATTTCATATATCGTTCAAGTGAGACTTCAAACGGAATATTTTTTTCCCAGCAAATTTGTGCGATCTTCAGTTCCATAATTTCCGGACCGACCGTGTAGACTTTGTCGTAACTTTCTTTCTCAGCATTTGATTTGAAAAGATCGGTATTGAAGCCTTTGTATCCTTCCGATCCGTCATCCGTCGAGGCGTGAACCAGGACTCCGATCTCCTCCATCCACTCTTTAAACAGTAATTCCTGTTTGTTCCGGGCTCCGATGAAAAGATGTACTTTATACTCTTTTTTCCGGGCTTCCTGTGCCAAATACGACAACGGCACCATTCCGTATCCGCCTGCAACCATTGCGATCTGTTTTCCTTTTTCAGGGAGTACAAATACGGATCCGTACGGCCCTCTGAATCCGAGCAAATCTCCCTCTTCCATCATATGCATGGCTTTTGTGCTGTCGCCGACTGCCGCAACAGAGATCCGAAATCCCTTACCCTCTTTTTTGATAATGCCAAACGGCTTCTCATCAAAACCCGGAATCCAGCACATCACAAATTGTCCCGGCTCTCCCGGAAAATCATAATCAAAAACATACGTCTTCACTCTCTCACTTTCCGTGATTATTTTTTGTATCGGCAATGCTAATGGTTTGTCAATTTTTTTCATAGACTTGATTTATTTTCGCGGAACAGGTGGCCGAGCTGGAGGGTTCCCGACAGCGCGCAATGGAATGAGCACTGGCGGGAGGATAAAGCGAGGGCGGAATCTGGAACACAACAACGTGCCCTAACATTTATGTGCAATCCCTCTCATCTCCTCCAACGATTTATAACCGTTCTGATCCATAAAATTCTCCATCTCCTCAGTCACTTTTCCGAAAACATCAATACCCCGGTAATACACTCCCGAACCGATCCCGACGGCCGTTGCTCCGGCCATAATGTACTCTATCGCATCCTCACCAGTATTAATGCCTCCCGTCCCGATAATCGGAATTTTAACGGCTTCATACAGATTGTAAACCGCCCGAACACCTACCGGTCTGATCGCTGGACCCGACAAACCGCCGAATGTATTTTTCAAAATCGGTCGCTTAGTATGGATATCAATAATAAGCCCGGACAGCGTATTAATGGCTGTAATTCCGTCTGCTCCTGCAGCTTCCGCCGCTTTTGCGACAGTAACAATATTCGAAGCATCAGGTGAAAGTTTCACAAAAATTTTCGTCTTGCCGCTGGTTTTTTTCACAAGTGTAACCGCCCGTTCAGTGACACGAGGATCCATTGCAAACATACAACCGAAATCATCCTCAGTATTCGGACAGGATAGATTTAATTCAAGTGCTAACGGCTCTTTTTCTAAAAGTTTTTCAGCCACTTTAGCAATATTATCGACCGTATCGGCAAAACAACTCGCGATAACCGGGATATGAAGAATTTTTTTCATTTCTTCAAGGTGCGCTGCGCCTTCCTCTGCTCCGGGATTGGAAAGCCCTACGGCATTCGTAATCCCCTCTCCCCACGAATACACTGTCGGATTTTTATGGCCCGTTCGGTCAGTCGGCCCGATTGATTTCATCGTCACAGCTCCAGCACCGTGTTCTTCTACAAATTTCAATGACGAAGCGCTTACTCCCATAATTCCTGAGGCTAGTATGGTGGGATTTTGAAGAGAAATTCCGGCGAGACTAACTGAAAGATTTGCCATATTTGGTTACATCATACCACGAAATTAATAGTTTTTGATATCTCTTAGGCTGGATTTCTAACTGACTGAAATGCGCGAGTTCTGCGATTTTTTTGCGACTTGGGAGGTGCGCGGTAAATCTATCGATGTAGCGAAGTATCCAAAATTTGTGAATGAAGTGGATGTTCAAGCTGACAAAAATCGGCGAGTTCACTTCTGAACAAATTTTCGATTACAAGCGTATACAGCTGGATCGCGGTCAAGCCCGGGATGACATCACAAATCTGTATTACAATTGCACACTCTCTTCTCTCACAATCATCTTCCCGTCATCAATAGTCACCACATTAAAATATCCCCTCTTGTGATCTTCAAAAGTCGGCTTCTCTTGTCCGGGCAATAAACCGAACTGCAGACACGTACTGGCCACCGAACTATACCTTACTCCGTCTTTTAGGACAGTTGTTCCCCGATGCACATGCCCGAAAAAAACACCGTTAATCCTGTCTTTGTATTTCGCAAAAAGCTGATGTAACCGGTCCCCTTCAAAAAGGAGCATATCGCGATCGATCCACGGACAATCCATCGGCAGAAGCGGAAAATGAATAAAAACCGTTATCGGCTGATCCTTTGACAATTCCTTTTCAATAATCTCAATCTGTTCATCAGAAATCGTTCCGTGAGGATCGATTTCCCTGGCTCCCCGGCCGTCCAGTACCAGAAAGCTTTGTCCGTTTTTCTCAAAATGATACACGACTCTATTTGCCATCAGATCTGTCTTTTCACCCATGTTCAAAAACGTTCTGACCATCACATTGTCATCATGATTTCCCGCCACATAATAAAAAGGAATCGACATATTCTGAACCGTTGATTGAAACAAGGCATATGATTTTTCATCCGGATCGGCAGCTATATCTCCCGTATGAACGATAAAATCAGGTGTAAAAGGCAAAGAAGAAATCGCCTCAAGTACTTTTTCAAACGGGTGAAAAGTCTGTACTCCCTGTAATGTAAAGTCTTTTGAAGGACCGATATGAGTGTCTGAGATGTGAATAAATCTGATCATGACATGATCCACTTTTTAAACTTTTCATACGGCCATGTATTCACTACTCGGGTAGGTGAAAGCCAACCCCGACGCGCTACATACACACCGTATTTCATCCAATCCATGTTTGATGCAGCATGCGCATCGGTGTCAATAATAAATTTGGCACCCATTTCTTGTGCTTCTCTGACAAGAGTATCGGGCAGATCAAGCCTTGAAGGACCGGCATTGATTTCAAGTGCGATATCATGTTCAACTACATGTCGGAATACCTGATCCCAGTTGACGTCGATCCCTTCTCGAGAACCGAGAAGACGTCCTGTCGGATGACCGAAGATACGTACTTTCGGATACGAAAGTGCCTTAAGCACGCGGGCAGTCATCTCCTCAGTCGGCATCCTAAACGAACTATGTACTGAAACGATCAGGTAGTCCACATATTCAAATGCCTTTTCAGGAAGTGCGATTTCTCCTGAAGGCAGAATATCCACTTCCAGTCCGATAAAATATGGTATTTTTGATGATGAAAGAATTTGATCTATGTGTTCTTTTCGGTCTTTCATAATAGTACTTATTTCTTCGGATGACAAGCCGCTTTGTTTCGGATTGTGGTCGGCAAAACCGATGTACGAATATCCCAGTGAGACACCTTTCTCTACCAGTTCATCGTAACCGTTTATACCCAGATCATGCGAAGGCTTGAGATCATACGAGCCGTGTATATGGAAATCACCTTTAATATCATCCAATTCTATGATTGAAGGAAGTTGCTTCGATTTAGCTTGTTCAATCTCTCCAGTGTCCTCCCGCATCTCAGGCGGAATGTACTGAAGCCCCAGGAATTCATATAACGATTGTTCCGTTTCAAACGTCAAAATTTCTTCTCCGTCCGGATGTTTTGACTTGGTGACTCCTTCGCCTTTTGCTTCCAATTTCGTACCGCGGGCAGCCTTCAAACCGTATTCGGACAAGGAATATCCCTTTTTCAATGCATACTCGCGAAGTCTGATATTGTGAGCTTTACTTCCCGTAAAATACTGAAGCATAGAACCGTAACTTTCCTTTTCCTGCACACGAAGATCCATACGGACATTGCCCGCCGCAAGGATTGAGGCTTTGCGATCACCTGCTCCTTCAATAGATCGTTTACCCGGATACTTAAGAAAATGATCCACTATTTTTTTCGAGTCATCTATCTCCGCCATAACTGAAATATCAATATCGCCGATTGTTGATACCCGTCGGCGCAAAGATCCCAATAAATCTATCTGCTGTACTTCTTTCAGTTCTGCAAGATGTTTTGAGATTTCTTCAGAAACTTCAAATGCATACGGCAACGGCATGCGCTCCTCTCTCCTATCGCGTCTTTCATACACGTCCAGTGCTTCAATAATATCGTCCTGAGATTTTTGACCGAAACCTTCAAGTTCTGCTATCTGTCCGGTTTTTGCAATATTTCGAAGATCACCGATCACGGTTTCTTCATCAGTTATCCCAAACTGCATCATCAAGCGGAATGCTTTCTTGGGGCCAATACCGGGCACATCCATCAGCTTAAAAACGGATGGCGGTATTCCTTTCAGCACCTGATTAAAATGAGATGATTCCCCTTTTTCAAAAAATTCTTCGAGCGCCGATCCGATACCGGGACCGATACCCGGCACTTTGTAGAGCTTCCCTTCCTGCCAGATGTCACGAATCTCACGTGAAAGGTGTTCGATGGCATCTGCCGCTTTTTCGTAAGCAATAATGCGGAAGCGGGAAACTTTCCCGTCTTTTGAAGTGGGGTCTCCTATAAGAGTATATGCTGCTGCAATGTTTCGAAGAAGTCGTGCTACCTGTTTATTTGAATATGTATCTTCAGCCATGGATATAGCTATTATAGCGAAAAAAGCAACAAAGGCGCTGCAGAAAATTACTATTTTTTGAGTTCAGTCTGAGGTATAATAAGAGTGAAAGATGACCCGCATTGAGCAATTACTACAGGCACGTCAGGAATCCGGATACCGTTACGGTGAGCACGATCTTGTCGTTTGTGAGGAGACACTTCTTGAACCGTTTTCAACAAATCCGGGCAAATCGGCAAGTATTTTACTTCAAGGTGAAAACCCCTGTCTTTCACAGCTTCCCCTTTTCAGTGTCCGCAGCCGGTTTGCACAGATCGGTTTAAATATGACCGGACTCCACAACAATGGTGATAATACCTTTATCGGACATGTCATAAATCACGGGCCTCGGCCTGTACATATTGATCAGGACATGCCCTTCACTACTCTCTTTGACCCTTCTCTTGCAGCTCATGGAGATCAGCTTCTTGATGCAGTGAGGCATTGCATTGAAGTATCGGGAAACGGTTTTGTCATTGCTGATTCACGGGGTGCGGTACAATGGAGACCAGGACAAAGACCCTGCTGCACTGACCACTATGATTTACTCGGGATACATATCAATAAAGAAGAATTCTATGAAGTCGATCCCGACGGTCCCGAGATTCATATGCCCCAAAACGGCAGCGTACGGAAAGCCGTATCGCAGTTTTTGCGTCCCGTTCAGGGGGATTCTGCCGAACACCCGTTTGCAGTCACCTCTACTCTACCGGTGAGCCTCGGCGAAATGTATCTCACACTGATCACACATCATTATGATCCGTTGTATCACCTCTCTTCGGTGGTCATCAAGCCGGGATCAAACTGGCAAAGCTCAAACGGTGACAATTCAGGAATTCGCTGTGAATATTTTTCACTTCCCGGTCTTCCCGTACAACGTCAGGACTTGCCTGAGTATGTATTTTTCACTGTACATCCGGACGGGAAATGGTAAGATTACTCTATGATCTTCAAAACTCAATTATCTGAACAAATAGCAAAAAAACAATCCAATATTTGCGTCGGATTGGACTCGGACTATGAGAAACTTCCTGAGTCCGTCAAAAAAGATAGTTCACTCGCTGATGCCGTTTTTCAGTTCAATAAAGAAATCATTGATGCGACGGCGGATATTACGCCTGTTTATAAGCTGAACATGGTCTGCTATGCGGGATATGGGATAGACGGTCTTATAGCTCTTAAAAGAACCAATGAATATATCAAAAAAAACTATCCGGAAATAAAGATTATTGTTGATTCCAAGCGAAGTGAGATGAAGCGGACAGCTGAACTGGCCGCGAAAGAACTGTTTGATGAGTTTCTTTTTGATGCCACAACCGTGACTCCGTGGTTTGGGTTTGATACGATTGAACCCTTTTTGAATTATAAAGATAAAGCGGTATTTGTCCTCTGTCATGACTCCAATCCGTCAGCAGGAGACCTGCAGGATGTCACATTGCAGTCTGGTGAAAAACTGTATGAATATCTCACAAAAATGGTAGTCGGGAGCTGGGACAAAGTTGGCAACATTCTCGTCGAAGGGCCTCTCACCTACCCTGATATATTGAAACGAATCATCGAACTTTCACCTGATGATCAGTTTTTTCTTGCCGCGGGATTGGGTGCGCAAGGAGGAAATATCGAAGATCTAAAGCTTTTTCCGAACAAAGATCGGTTTGTCGTCAACGCTTCACGGAGTGTTATTTTTGCATCACCTGCAGAAGACTTCGCAGAAAAATCACATGAGGTTGTTGAAGAATACCGAAAAACAATCCGATTATTCTTCGAATAAGTGCATAATTCCTTCCTGCTCAATGGAATGAGTTGCTTCGTCTGCGCCTTTCTGAAGTGCTGTTTCAATAGTATCTCCGTTGACACGTGACGCCAGGAATGTCCCGGCAAAAATATCTCCCGCTCCGGTGGAATCCACAGCTTCAGTATTTTTTGTAGTTACGCGGCACTCCTCTTTCCCCTGATGCAGATACACGGCACCGTCTTTATCAAGTTTCACGATCACATGCTCAATATGCTTCATTTCATCTTTCAACAGTTCATATTCCAGTCGATTTACGAAAACCATATCAGGATACTGCATGTTTTTGATTATTTGTTTTTTCATCCGGGGATTCTTTACAAATGAAAGTTCGGTATCTGTAGACAGCAGTGTGTGTTCACCTTTGTTTTCTTTCACATATTCGATGAACACTTTCTGGTACTCAGGCGGCATTGTAGCAACATGAATGATCTCGGCATTTTCAATCCACCCTTCCGGGATATCATTCGGGTTGAGATCCTGAGCGACACCTTTTTTCAAAACCACATCACGATCCGTCGGATCATTCAATGAGAAATACGTCTGAATGGATTTTGCCGTTTCTTTGTCGGGGATGATATGAACGCCGTCTTTTACGACACGGGACAGTAAAAATTCAGGATCAAAATCATAACCGATTCGGGTCACAAGTCCGACATTTGAAGTGAGAATTGACGCGGCACATGCGACAAAATATGCTGCACCGCCGGGCAAGGTACTCTGAGATTTTGGGGTAATATTGATGTCAATGTTGGTGTAGCCAATAATGACTAGTTTTGGGTAAGGTGACATTGTTCTCTTATTCTATCAAATACTTCGGGCATTTCATCCCAATCGGCAGCATAAATCCCGAGTGATTCATCAGGAATGAATTTACCGGATTCAAGTGCAGGGACTGTCAGCGGTCCTTTATATAGAATCTGCATAATATCTAACTTCCCTGCCTCCTGATTGTGCGCTGCAATTGCACGTGCAGTACTGAGACTGTCATCGACAAGCACAATACCCTTCGGTGAAATGCCTTTAATGGCGCAAAGCGTTTCTATTTTCCACTCTGTTTGTGAAAGGGGAACTGAATTCGGTCTGAGAATTACCGGTCTTTCAGGAAAACCCAAACGCTGAGTAAGATCTCGTTGGGTCGCAGCCAGGGTGCGTTCCGTACCGGGCTTTGCAGTGACAAATCCCAGCAGTTCTCCCCCGTTCAGGAGTGTCTTAACAGTCTTAGGATGATACAGATTTGCTTTCTCGTTGACGAATTGTCGTTCACGCACCCGTTTCATAATCTCTTCCCATTCATCGGCCGACATGCCGAACACGCGTGCATACTCTGCTGTGCCGCCTGCTGCTTTAATTTCTTCAAGAGTCGGCAAAGTTCCCTGAAAACCTGCAAGTTTCGCTCCCCGTGAGACAAACATTACATGTCGTCCGACGGTATCAACGACCGTTTCATCAATATCTGAAACGATACCGAATCCGGCATCCATTTTCTGGAAATGCTGTTGCATCTCATAAAGTGCCTGTGCGTTTTGTCTTTCAATTGTATCAATTTGTGTTTCTATCATAAGTTAATCTGCAAAATAATCAGGTGTTGAGTGTTTTGCCTGAACGTGATCGTGTGCATGATGATTGCCGTTTTGTGTATTGGTCGGTTTTCGGATTACCTCCAACCCTGCCTTTTCCAAAGCGGTAAGTTTTTTGCGACTGTCAGTAAGGAGTGTTACGCGTGAAAATCCCAGTGTCATAAGCATCTGTCCGACGCTCTCGTATGTCCGGATATCGTAATTAGGTCCAAGTAGTTCTGTTGCTGCTTTTATCGTATCCATCGGCGGCTTTCCGGCATTGTAGCCGACATCAATCCCTCGTTTACCGCCTTCAGTAGCCATTTTTGCTGCCATGCCGTATCCCCTTCCATCCTGCGAAGGGATGTGAATAATCAGTCCGTCAGTATTCTGTGCTTCAATAAGTGCATCGTGCAGTTGGGCTCGGCAATCACATCCTCCGTCATGATAGCACTGTCCGATATCACATCCTGAGTCAACACGGATCGTCATCGGACCTTTTCTGCTGATATCTTCAAGCGGTGTAGCGGATATTACTTCGTAGTATTTCCAGGGATCTCCCCCGTTTACATGCACCGGATAAACAAAAACGTCTCCGAAAGATGCATTTACCTGTCGTACTTTCCCCATAGTGAGATCACCCGTCGACATAGCAGGTACGAAAACCTCCTGCTCTAAATGATAAATATCACAATTGTCGGCAACCAATCGGGATCCGAATATTCCCGCTGCTTTTTGAGCCCGTTCTAACAATAAATGAGGTTCAGCAAGTGTTGCTGGTGTAGAAATCACGGGATATGCAATATTTCCGGCAATACTCGGTCTTATGATAGTACGCGGTCTCCCGTCTCCGGCTTCTGTAAGCACTCTATTCAATTCCGCGACCTGAGGAGAGTCAACATCACCTAACTTAAGTTTAATATCACTTGCCACGTTCAGTTCGAAATCTGACCCCTGCATCTCACCAATGCTTCCGTTTATTTGAATTGCATGAAAACTTGTGTGGCTATCATTGTCAGAAACAATAATAGGAGTCAACCATGCATCTTCAATGCCATGGTGACGAAGATCAAGAGGACCTCCGCGAAAAACAGTCACACCCTTCTCCTGATAGGCAATCATTCCTTCAAGAGCCTGTTGATAGTTTGCTGAAACTTCAACGGGTTGATGACCATGTTCTGCGTGATGCATATTAATTCTATTTGAAATATGCTAATATAGTATTATTCATACTATTTACTATAAATTAGGAAATATTATACCATTTTTTGAAAAAATAAGCAATATTTATATAAATTTTCTCCATTTTACCTAAATTTTCATATAATATAAGAAAAATATGCACAACAAGCTAATTCTCGGAATTGCCGGAGGAACGGGTTCCGGAAAGACCACAATCGCCGAAAAAATCTACGAACATTTCAAAACTCGAGCGGTATATATTCCCCATGACCGGTACTACAAAGATCAGTCAGCTAAATCAATGGAAGAGCGTGTCAAAACAAACTATGATCATCCTGATGCACTGGAAACCGAACTCTTTATATCTCATCTTCAGGATCTACAAAAAGGAAATACTATTGAAGTGCCTGAGTACGATTTTACCCAACATACCAGAAAAACAGATATAACAACACCTGTCTCTCCTGCTCCGCTTATTCTTATTGAGGGTATTCTTATTTTTGATAATCCCCTCCTCCGTGACCTTATAAACCTGAAAATTTACGTAGACGTACCGGCGGATATCCGGATTTTGCGTCGCGCCAAGAGGGATATTGAAGAACGCGGGCGTACGCTTGATTCCGTCTATGCTCAATATATCGCAACTGCCCGTCCGATGCACGAAAAATTCGTGGAGCCAACCAAGGAATTTGCGGATATCATCATCCCGCGTGGCGGAAAAAACGAAAAAGCAGTATCAACCCTGATCCACACGCTTGAAAAGCGATTATCAGTTTAGAGCTGTCATTTCGAGCGAAGTCGAGAAATCCCTTTTGATCATGAGGGATCCCTCCACTAACGGTCGGGATGACAATGTTATTTATTCAAAACCTACTATGTCACAACAGGCACCACAATGGAACTTTCAGCACCTTCTCATCGAAGAAATTAAGAAAAACGGCGGCTGGGTAAACTCTCATGCTCATATCGATCGGGCTTTTACCATCACCCCTGAAAGTCTTGATATTTATCGAAAACATACGCTTGAAGAAAAATGGGATCTGGTTGATGTGGTCAAAAACGCATCAGAAGAAGAATATTACCGACGAATTTCGATGGCTCTTGAACTGATGATCAGTCAGGGAGTGACAGCTGTCGGATCATTTATTGATATTGATCCCGTCGCGGAAGACCGTGCGGCAAAAGCGGCAGTCCGCGCAAAAGAACAGTACAAAGACCAGATTTCAGTCGTTCTTATCAATCAGGTTTTAAAAGGAGTGATCGAACCGGAGGCAAGAAAATGGTTTGACCGCGCTATGGAATACGTTGATATCGTGGGCGGATTGCCCAAACGGGACGAACGTGATCACGGAAAAGGCTCTGAACATATGGATATCCTTCTTGAAACGGCAAAAAAGCACGGCAAAATGGTTCATGTACATGTCGATCAGTTCAACACTCAGTCGGACAAAGAAACCGAACTGTTAGCTGAAAAAACGATCGAACACGGAATGCAGGGAAAGGTTGTTGCCGTGCACTCTATATCCCTTGCTGCCCATCCGAAGGAGTATCGTAAAAACGTATATGCAAAGTTGAGAGAAGCACAGGTCATGATGATCGGCTGTCCTACAGCCTGGATTGATGCTCCGCGTCATGAAGATCTTCAGCCTTTTCACAACGCACTCACCCCTGTTGACGAGTTGGTAAAACACGGTATCACCGTCGCGATCGGATCTGACAATATCGCCGACTACATGCTCCCCTTCACGGACGGCGATATGTGGAGTGAACTCAAACTTATGGCAATCGGAAACCGTTTCATGGATCTTGATGAATTGGTGAAAATTGCCACAGTAAACGGAAGAAAAGTATTGGGATTGGAATAACCGGAATATACACAGAAAGAGATTATCTTCAGGTTTGATTTATACATATTGTATGTGTATAATATCCACTCATTATTCTTTTCTCTTTTTCTATGGCTGAACATCTACGACCGAATGAACAGGTAAGAGCAGAAGGTCAAGGCCTTACGGAAACATTAATTGAATTCAGTTATGTGTATGCACAAATTCTTGATGATCCGGCAGGAGGTATATATCTGCCCGCACATGCACAGGAAATCATTCGGACTGCCGATCAGGCAACCGAAATATTTTCCCGTCCGGACAGCTTATTTACACTTCGTGATCGAAAGGTGGCACAAAAAGATGAGCGATTTGCACAAAAAAATCTAGAAATGGTTGAAATGGGTATGGATCCCGGTGTGTACTGTGAATTCAAAGCACCGTCAGGAGAACGGATCGAAATGAATGCCTACGGAGGTTATCGCGCAATCTCATCACGAGATATTACCGATGTATCGCAGCGGTTCGGAGATGTCGGACCGGTCAGACGCACGCATGATGCTCTCGCAAAGCCTACAAATCTCGGTCTTGGTATTCGAACTGATGATAGTAATATGCTTCAGTTGTGGATGGAACTATCACCGTATGGGAGAGATGTCATGACTCTTACAGCATGTACTAGCAGTCGGAACGGATCTGTTATTCTTCAGTTACCTGAGCACATCATGATCGCCGATCGTAATCTGATGCAATATGTATTCAAGCAGCACGGAGATCTGAGAGCCCGTATCGGAAGACTCATTGATATGAAAAATGTCCTGAAGTAGTCTGAATACTTGATCAAACCAAAAAATACCCAAGATTCATACAAATAGTAGCATAGTTGTTTTTTGAATACTGAATCAATACTTCATCGGATTTACTAAACTTATAATCTCTTTCCTTTTTCTTCTCTTTTTATATATTGCAAAGGCTTTGATCGGGATTAACTAGAAATTCCAATTCGACAAATTCCGGTTTGTCGACTGCATTTTCCGGAAGTGTTGAAACCTGCAGAATGTCAGCCAAGGGCGGAATAAGTCCAGGATTTTCTATCTCACCGCCTTCACCGGTTACTCCCCACATATTGTCATCATATGAATACGGCTTTGCCGCTGTTTGTTTCACCGGAATATTGTGTTTTTGCGTATTCCAGCTCTTCGTCACGTCCCATCCCCCATTCACGGACAGGAGCAATGATTTTCACATCGGGATTCAGTGCTAATGCAACTCCTTCAATACGTACCTGATCATTCCCCTTTCCGGTACATCCGTGAGCTATCGTGTCAGCTCCTTCTGCCGCTGCGATTTTTACTGCCCATTTTGCAAGAAGAGGACGTCCGATCGGTGTTGAGAGATGGTAATCTCCCTGATAGGAGGCATTTGCCTTGATGCCTTTTGCGATATATTCATTGGCAAATTCATCTTTTGCATCAATAACCAAGGCTTTCACTGCACCCAGTTTCAGGGCTTTTTCCTGATTTCCTCAAGATCATCTGCCTGTTGACCGATATCAATAGTAAGAGCCACAACTTCGGCATTATATTCTTCCTGAATCCATTTGAGCATCACTGATGTGTCAAGTCCGCCTGAATACAGAAGAACAACTTTCTTGACTTCTCCCTTACGGCCCTCATACGACGAGACTTTTACATAGTCTTGTTTTTTTGCATAAATAAAAATTAAATTATAAATGAGGTAAAATGTGCAAATTTATAAGAAAAAGCGTTGTTTCAGTTAAAAATATACACTTATGTCATAAAAAAATCAATGTATTCCAAAAATAATTATCGACTATGAGAAAAATCCGCACACTTTTTACACTGTATAATATGACCATATGACAGAACTTGAAAATACTCCCCTTCAGCCTTCACGAACAGAAACTGAATCCGTTCAGGACTTACCGCCTTTTGTGATCCCTGATACTATTCAACACTCCATAGAATCCGGAGTGAACAACTCTCTTCGATTTTTTGTAAATCCACAAACATTAGAGCCAATATCTCCGCAGCCGCAATCATTCCTACTGCTTGAAAGATCAGGTCCGATAGCATTTCAGACACTTAATTCAGCACTCCAAAGACTTCATGTTCCGACGGGAACAGAATTTAGAACCGTTATTGACCGCAGATTTCATAATCGATTTCATACAGATCACCCTAAAGCTGCATTAGACATTTTTGATATAAAAGGAAATCCCCAATTCCCCCATCACGAGCATATTACTCAATATGCAGTATGGTTAAAACATGATAAGCAGGCTCTTGAAACAGTAGATTTTCTGGCTGAACGATTAAAAAACAGTTCGGGCAATCTGGCCGTCGTGGATGATACTCTCCAGCTAGGCACGACACTCGGTGTGACTACACCCCTATTACTGAAATCAGCACTGGAACAAATCGGAAGACCAGATATCACGTTACGAACGAATGCAGGTAAACATATGCAATCAGTTCTTGATTCGCTTTCCCCAACTACAGAGAGAATACCATCTGAACCGATGACAGTTACATTACTATCCCTTGTGAAAGATCCGAATTGGATTAGCGATATTGCGGTGGCCAGCTTTAAAGATGATGTCCCAACATTACATTTTGGAGCTCCTGCCGTTTCTGATATTGTTTTAGGAGAATATATTGCAGAATTGATGAAAGGTTCTGTAAAAAAGAGCGGTGTAAACGCTCAACCACTCACCGAATGGAGTGACTTAATACAGCTTGGTGAGCGAATTGCCAAGGAAAAGGAAACTTCCGGCTCAGGCTCTGAAAATCCGGCGGTCTTTCTTGAAAAAAAATACGGAAGAGAAAATTGTATGCGTATTGCTGCTTTGCTTTCTGAACGTATGAGAGACATCGGTTCACGAATGCAGCTTGGATATCAAAGAAAAAAGTGATCACTCTTCCGAACCACTTTTTATACCTGCTATAGGCTGAAGGAACTGCTGATCAACATGTTTCATAAGCCCGCTTCCTTCCATAAGATCTAATGACCTGTCAATAGAATGATAAGCGGTATCTATCTCCGTTACCGGCCAGCGGAGACCGCTCGGGGTCATAATATGCAATTGCTTCGGATCAATTCTGCCGTCCTGTTCTTTTTCGTGGTATTGTTCCCGTATTTCATCTATAGTTCTTCGGATTGCCGATCTGCTGACAGCCCGTCCTGTGCCGTGTGATGTTCCTCCGATTTCTTCCGCTTTTTTCCCTGTGTTATATACGACCATTATCCCGTTTAATGAACTGGGTAAAACCTGACGTTCCCCTTCCTTTTTGACTGCTACAACACCTTTATATACACGGGCAATTCCGGTTTTTTCATTCATTTCAACCGTATTGTGAACCGTATCAAATGATTCTCCCTCTCCGTACACTTTCCCGATTACATGCATAATTCTGTTTCTGGTATCTCTTCCTGATTCAATCGTGCGTTTATACTCTGCATCATACTGTTCCGGATGATCAACCAGTGCTGAAAGTTTCTTTTGTGCATCACCATAGGAACCCGTATGTACCAGTACCTGCATATTTCCCGTGTCAATATCTTTTGCAAAGTTAATGAAATGATTTCCTCTGAAGCATTGAAGAAGCCCTTCACGTCCTAAGCGTTCATAAAGTTCATCGAGAGCTTTCTGATTTTTCACAAATTCCTCTTCTTTAAGCGGTAATGTACTCATCTGCATACCACATCCGATATCGGCACCCCGGATAAACTTTCTCCATTCGGGAACTTTTGCCATATCAAAATCAGCCATCACGCCCGTCGGGACAATAAGTCCGGTTTCCGTTGGAGAGATATCAGGAAAAAGAACCATACGTTCTGCAGGAATAGGCTGTATCCATTTTCTGATTCCCAACGCTTCAACCTGCCAGCTGTTATACCCGCTGAGATTGATTACTGTCCTCCCCTGCCAATCCTGCTCGTTTTGGAAAAGAAGTGTTTCTGCGACTCGTGATGATTCTGTTGATTCTGTCATAAATGAATGTGTTTCTAAACCTTATTATTATAGTATATTTCCATCTTCATGAAGATGGCCAGATACCATAGCAAAAGTTCTCTAAGAGGGCCGGCGGTTGCCGGC
The DNA here is from genome assembly GCA_016700135.1 of Candidatus Roizmanbacteria bacterium. Taxonomy (NCBI): domain Bacteria; phylum Candidatus Roizmaniibacteriota; species Candidatus Roizmanbacteria bacterium. Next base: position 794,903 of record CP065004.1, on the reverse strand, counting down.
CCTCTCAGGCTAGTTACTCAGACTTACGTTACCACGGAGTGTACAGGACCGCGACCTGGATCGTCAGTCCGTACTTGACCTTCGTCCCCTCCCACTTGGCCAGGCCCTCTCCAATGGTCAGGGATTCACTCTCGGGCTTTTTGTGGTGCCCGATTGTCCGGGTCATCCGCCATGCAGCTCCCCATTCAACTGCATTGCGGTTGTAGTAGTACTGCGATTGACCAAGTCTGGAGAGGCCTTGCCCCGGTCCGACCTGGACGGGAACTTTGAAAGCGATGTAATTGACGAAGGACGACGAGATATACACACCGCCGACCGTCGCCATCATGGTGTCCTGGTCGACACCCGCCCAAAGTTCGATCGAGCCGTTGCTTTGGCCGTCACCCTTGGTGCGAATCTCCGAAGCACTCACGGCAGACATGATCCCGGGCGACTCGTAATGCCGGATACCGAAGTACCAGTTGGCCTCCGGTCCGGACAGAGCAAAGCCGGGATCAACAGTGCGCTGGAGCACTGAGTCGTATGCCAGTTGCCACGATGCGAACTCCGTGCGGTTCTCGCCGCTACTTGCGTAGTAGGCAAAGTACCGCATACCGTCGGAAAAGACGGCTTCCATCACTGCCGTGGCGCCCGCGGGATTCACCTCCACCACGCTCATCTCACGGACGAACCGGAGCTGAGCGGGATCATAGGAATCCACCCTGGGGTACCACGTCGCGACGGTGAAGCCGTTATCGCCGACGATGGGGTTGGCAGACCGGGCACCGACGATGTGGGTGTCGACATTACTCGTCTCGTAGTACTGTTGAGCCGTGTATTCGACAACACCGCCGAAGCCGCTGACGTAGGTATCAGGCTGATAGAACGCCTGATATACACCGTAGACGGCGTATCCGCCGGCTGCCGCCAGGAGAACGATGGCCACCGGATCATCAACGATCCCGACGATTGTGACGTCGTCCGCGAACATTCCCAGCGACACAACTGCGAGGCTTCCTGCCATCACTTTGGCATCGCTGTACCAGATGACCTGCGCGTCGTCGTTCCCCTGAATGGGGTATGTGACGCCGACTGGGTTCATCGGTATCGGAGTCGGTGTCGCGGTGGGCGTGGCCGCCACTTCTGCCGCTGCTGCTGCATTCCATCCGCTTTGCACTGCGGCCAGATAATTCTTCTTGCCGTAGAGTGCGAGCGCTTGCCCGAACGGAAGCAGTTCTACCTGGCCGTTCCTGATGACCAATCCCCATTTAGGCATCTTTTCCCGGTAAGGTTCACTGGGTGTTGCCGTGGGAATGGGTGTCGCGGTATTCGTAGGCGGAACGCGCGTGGGGGTAAAGGTCGGCCATGGCGTGCTGGTCGGCGGGATCGGGGTACTTGTGGGCGGGATAGGGGTGAACGTCGGAACAGGCGTCGATGTCGGCGGGATGCGCGTTGACGTTGCTGTGGGCGGGACGGTCGTTGGCGTTGCCGTAGGCGGATTCGCCTGATAGCAACGAATAACAGAAATCCAACCAACCCAGATGGTGTCGTTCGAACCCCCTTGGGCCAACAATCGGCCCGTCTGAGGGTACGACAAAGAACCACTCCGCTGCCACTGCAAAGTCTGCCACGTACCGTTCGGATAAGCTTCCGCGATCGTTTGTTGCCCTGCAGGCAGTTGAATGCGGATCATGCGATCGGCACCACTACCGGCAGAGGCCACACGGGCTTCCACCCACATCCGAGACGTCGTCCCGCCGCCGGCTTCCGTGGTCTCCGCGACCTGAATCAAACCGAGAGGGGGGTCCAGGGGCGAACCTGCAACGCCGTTGTTGTAGTAGGCGTTGCTCTGTGCGTGCCAGGTGAAGTTCTGGTTGACCGCACCACCGCCCGTCGGAGAGACACCGGTATAGTAGCAATTCTCGCTACCGGTTTCAGCGGCATTCACCACTTGCTGGCCGACGATCGGAATCTCACCCATACCCTGCGGAACGGGATTGATTTCCTGAATCGTATCCTGTGCGCTAACCTGATTGAAGCCAGCCGGCGGCAGAAACCCCATTGCAATTGCAACGATGAGAGTGATGGAAAGGATCCGCCATCCCACATCAAACTTCTGTCTTGACTTGTTCATGACATACCCCCTCCTTGAGGGTATTGTTCTTAGTTCTTGACGATAGACAGTTCTTTCAGAGACGAATCATAGGGTTCGCCTATCCCCGGGAATTTCATTACCCAAATTCCCAAACGGTCCGGATACCTCTTCCCTACCGGAGGGGTACTGCTATTCAGTTATTATTCTGTTGTTTGTTCCTTTCTCAAGAGCTGTGTGAATGATCAGTCACGATGACAGTTCATTTTGCAGTCTCCTCTTGAAAAGCTGCAAGCAGGAAACAGATTGTTCCCTATTTGCAGCCTTCCAAAAGATATGAGAAAAAACACATGGATGCTGAACCAAGGTTCAGTAAACATGATTTTGTAAGTCTGAGTTGTTAAGGTGCGAGTATCCATTGTGTTTGCAAGCTTTTGCATTCACGGATATTCACTCTTTCTGAAAAAGGAAAACATAAACAGCTTTTGCTTATGCATTCATTTACAGGAACGCTTTATAATTTGATTTTTTCTAAAAAAAACCCTCCATTTTCTGAGGATCTTACCAAATCAAGACACCTCCCGCTCACGCAAGCACATCCGGGAGACGGAAAACGTATTTGTTTTCACATATATACATATCTAATGCGTAAGTATACCCCAAAACTATCCTATAGTCAATCTGTTGTGAGATTTGCATACATGATCGTGACATCCTACAATTCGGCTTCAGCTTAGGCTGAGACCTGAGAGATCTGAGAGTGTTTCCGTGCTATACACGTTCGTCTGTGAGCTACGACTTTGTTGCCTTAAGTAGACTGAATTTATGAAGTATAATATAATTCCAAACGAGTGAAAATATGCCGGAGTGGTGGAATGGCACCCACCGAAATATGGCGCGATGTTGGAATGGCAGACAAGTCAGTCTCAAAAACTGATGAGGGCAACCTCGTGAGGGTTCGACTCCCTCTCGCGCCACATATTTTAGGCGGGTCAAAAACCTGTAGGCCTCGGCCTGTGTGGGTTCGACTCCCACCTCCGGCACCACTTTTACCTTCAAATGATACATATCTGATTCGCATCAATTTACTTGTTCTTCATAAACCTCTGATATACTGAAATTACATGGAATTTGTCATACTATTTGCGGTAATAGCAGGCATTGTGTTCTTTGTTTTTTCCTCTGCATACTCCTCCATCCCCTTTTTACCTACTCACAGTCGCGATTTGACAACTGTCATTAAAAAACTCAACCTGAAGAAGGATCAGGTTATCATTGATCTCGGCGCAGGAAGCGGAACGGTCATTTTTGCCGCCGCGACCGAAGCGCATAAAAAGGGACTTAACACAGAGTTTATTGCTATAGATATCAACTTTCTTTTGGTAATTTTTATGTGGATGAGGTCCTGGTTTCATCCTCACCGCAATCATATTACTGTATTGCAAGGCGATCTTTTCAAAATGGATTATGAGCGGATGATTGAGCCGTATCAAAATATTTTGTTCTATATGTATGTCTCTCCCTGGGTCACTGATACTCTTGCAGAACTAATTCAGGAGACCAAGAAGCCAGTTTCTCTCCTCTCCTATCGGTATCCCGTAAAAAAAATGAAGCCTATTGAAACAGCAGGCGGCGAACACAAACTATACTCCTACGAAATCAATTATTAAACAGCCTGGATTTTTTACCGTATGGTGATTACAATGACATATGCTTCATTCTATTGCTCAATTTGACCAGCAAATTACTTCCTTTATTTCTTCCCTTTTCCCTCACAATGCTTTTTTTGATTTCTTTTTTTCTTTTCTGTCACTTCAGGGATTGACAATTGTCATCTGGATCCTTCTGTTCGCTTTTTTTACCTACAGAGAACGATTCGACAATACTCATAAAGAATTTATTATTGCATTTCTCGTGAGTTTTCTGACAACCGGCTTTTTGGTCAATATTGTCATTAAAAACATTGTCATGAGGGACCGTCCGTGGGTTGCGAACCAAATTCCTGATGCGCTTTGTCCCGAAGATTTCAGTTTTCCGTCCGGTCACGCTTCGGGTGCTTTTGCGGGAGCAATAATATTTGCACACTTTGATCCTAAGCGGAGATGGCTTTATTATGGGATTGCAAGCCTTATCTCTCTCTCCCGTGTCTACCTGCACTGTCATTATTTCATCGATATCACCATTGGGGCACTGATAGGCTTTATTATTGGCTGGGCAACACTAAGACTACTTTCTCATAGAAAGATAATATAGGATGTTGTAATAATGTGTACGTGCATCAGTATCAAGTTTGACACCGGGTTTGGATTACGGTATTCTGAGTGTATGGATACTGATCAACCCACTCAACCTGCCTCTGAAGTTCCCTCAACAACAACACAATCAATGCCCCCGACACCACCGCAGAATCCTCCGGTTACAGAACCGCCTTACAGCGCTCCTCTCCAATCAACACCCGCACACCCTGGTGGAGCAAAAAGACCGACGGTAATTATTGCCGTAGCGGTCATACTTGTGATTCTTGCAACCGTGGGAGGGATTATCTGGATGAGCATGGCAGCAAAAAGAGAACTGCAGCAACAGGTACAGGCACAGGTGAAAGAAATGACTGCTTTGGAAAAATCATATAAATCAGTACGTACTATCCTCGATGAAAAAACTCCGAGTCCCGAGGCTGAGACCACCAATCTCCTGAAAACCAACCCGACCCGAATAAGCGATGTCAATGCCAACGTTTTGGGTGCTGAAGAGGATCTGAATATCGCACTGAACCGAAGGCTGGGAGATCAATACAAACAAAGCCGTACTTCCCTCAGGAATATAACATCCATCAATACAAAAATTGCTACTGTGTATCAGGGAAATCCCCTCGTCAAACCGTTTCTGCCGGACGCAACTTCTCTTATTTCCGATACTAAAGACTTTGCGGAAGAATCAGACGCTCTGCTTTCGTACCTGAATCAAATCAATAACCTGGAAGTCTCTTCTAAAACTCTCGGATATCAAATCGGCCTGGCACTTCAGGAATCAATTCTCAGAAATGCAGATCCAGATTCGGTTGCCAATTTCAAAAGCAAAGTCAACGAGCTTGATGACATTTATGAAGATTACAAAGCCATAGACACTTCAGGATTGCCTGAAGACTTACGGGTAAGTCATGACGAGACCCTTGCTACATTCAGCGAAGACGTATCGATTTTTTCTGAACTGGTTACCGCTCTTGAAAGACGGGATGCTGCTATGCTTCAGCAGGCAATACAATCTCTTATTATTCAAAGTGAAAGTGAATCGGCTGCAGCCGAAATTGAAGTCAGAAGTTTCTGGAATGAACATGAGACCATCACAAAAGCTACAACAATACGTGAACAATGGCAGCAGTTTGGTGAAGATAAGCTCGGAATTGCCTTTTGACAAATTCTGAATGTGAAGATTTGTCCCGGGTCTCAAGTAGCTACCTCAAAGGTTCTGATCTCTGCAATAATCGGTCTGACCGTGTCTTCTGTAATACTCTGGGGGGTAAAACTCAATTTCTCAAACAGTTGAGCCTGAATCCGGTGAAGATATTCCGACATCTCTACAAAAAAATCATGTCGGCTTATTCCCGGCTTATTGAGCTTGAACCGCTTATTTCCATCACGAAGACGCGATTCAAGAGTGGTCACACCCTGGGGTTCTACACGCATATCTGAATAGGCCGCGATTTTCCAGCCGTAATCTGAGCTTTCGGCATTTCGTTTTGCATTGGAAAATCCTATTGCATCAATGAGATCCAGTATCCGTTCCCTTTCAGGCATATCTCCCAGCACTTCTTTTGCAATTTCAATAGTTGCAATATGTTCATCTGTCCCGTATTTGTCTATAAAGTCATCCTTCACCTGCTGCCAATACTCCACTCCCTCCGGCTCGAAAAACTCCGGAAAAAGTTCCATATTGAACTTGATGATGTTCCCCATGTCATGCAGCAAACAGGCCATGACAATCTCCTTTTTCTGTTTGTTGACCGCTTTTATATTGTCCGAAAGGTACGAGGCAATGGCGGCGACACGATACTGATGGAGCTGCAATGCCGGCGTGATGCGATATCGTTGATACACTTCCTGGATTGTCATACTGTCCATTGTATCACGCCTGATATGATATGCCTTTGCATAACATCAATAATCAGTTATACTAAATATGTTTATCAATTTCCCCGACGTATGTACATACTCTATTTATCTTCAAATCAATCTAAAGAAGTAAATGATTTTATAACTTCTACTTTGAAAAAAATGAAACATACCGTATCAAACGGTATGTTCACACCTGATTCCAAGGACAAATCCTCAAAACTGGCAAAAATTACCCGTGAGATCAAAAAATCAGACGCTTTAGTAGTGGAGGCAAGTTCCACGAATTTTGACCTGGGACGGCTGATGACTCTTGCCATTTTCCAGCATAAACCGCTTCTTATCCTGCAGGAAAAAGGGAAAGAACAGGACGTAGATCTGGGAGCCAACAGACTGGTTAACAATAAAACGTATACACTCAAAAAAATCACCGATCTTGAGAAAAAACTGGAGGATTTCATGAAGGCAGTTAAAAAGCAGCGTTTGACGTACCGTTTCAATCTTATGCTGAGTCGTGATATCAACTCCTATCTTATGGATCAGGCACAGGAAAAAGGAATCAGTAAGGCAGATTACATCCGAAGCTTGATCATCCAGGACATGAATGAGTAATCAGAGCTCCATACTCTTTTCGACTGAATAGAAGCGTACACGATCACCGCGGAACATCAGATCAATCTCCCCTGTTGAACCGTTTCGATGCTTTGCGACGCTTACTTTTACCATTCTCTGACTTGAGTCAAGTAAATCATCCCCCTCATCTTCGGCATAAATAAACATGACAACGTCAGCATCCTGTTCGATTGCTCCGGATTCGCGAAGATCAGCAAGCATCGGCTTTTTATCACCTCTCTGCTCTACCGCACGCGACAGCTGAGACAGCGACAGTACCGGTATCTGGAGTTCACGGGCAAGATTTTTCAGACCCTGTGAAATATAAGACACTTCCTGGACGCGGGATTCAAATTTTTTTCCGCCGTTTGCAAGCTGCAGGTAGTCGACTACCAGAAGATCCAAACCTTTCTCGGCTTTTAGCTTTCGGGCTTTTGTACGCATCTCCAATATAGATAAACCCGGAGTATCGTCAATAAAGATTTGTGCTTCGGAAAGCTCCCCCATTGCATTCACCAGTTTTTTGGTATCATCTTCCGTAAGTTTTCCCGTTTTCAGCCGCCATGCATCAATATCTGCCTGCCCAACCAACAGACGATCCACCAGTTCTTCTTTACTCATTTCCAGTGAGAAAAATCCTACCGGCTTTTTTTCTTTCAACGCGGCATGCAGGGCAATATTAAGAGCAAATGTCGTTTTTCCCACACCGGGTCGGGCAGCCAGGATGACCAGATTTGATTTATGCAAACCCGCAAGTTTATTGTCCAATGCAGTAAATCCCGTCGGAATTCCGCTGTTGGTTTTACCGGTTTTCATGAATTCCTCCAGCTTGGCAAAACTCTCACTTAAAATCTCTTTCATGGGGATAAAGTCACGGTGCTGGTACTCCTGTGCAAGTGAAAAAATTGAGGCTTCAACGTTGTCAATAAGCTCCTGAATGTCCCCTTTATTTTCAAATGCATTTTCTACAGATCGGGAGGCTACTTCAATCAGTTTCCGTTTTGTATACATTGCTTTAACAATATGAGCATATTGTTCAACATATGCGGATGTTGGTACTGAATTTAAAAGCTCTGTCAGGTATTTTGCACCTCCAGCATCTTTCAGTGTGCCGTTTGTCGTAAGCCTGTTTTTGAGTGTGACAACATCAATCGGCTGCTGCTTTTCAAACAGATCAAGCATTCCCTGATATATCAGTTGGTGTTCACGGCTGTAAAAATGCTCCGGCCTCAAATATTCTGCGATGAGAGATACGGCTGAGGAGTCAATAAGCACTGCACCCAGTGCCGATTTCTCCGCTTCGCTGTCTGAAGGCGGTGTTTTATAAAAGCTGGATTGATTGGCCATTGATATTCGAGAGATTAAATTATGCCGAAAAAAATTAACAATAATATTCTGTCATTCCGAGCAACGTCGAGGAATCCCTTTTACTTCCATTCTTGTCCCAGATCAACCCAAGCCGGATTTTGTTTACTTATAAGGAACTCCTTTTTTGATCTTCGCCATTTTTTGAGCTGTTTCTCCCGCTCTATGGCATCTGTCACTTCCTGATATTGCTCATAATACACCAATTTGTGACATGAATATTTCTGTGAAAACCCTTCTATTATGTTATGTTTGTGTTCATATACCCGGCGTTCAAGATCATTTGTCATACCAATATACAGGGTTCCGGACCCACTCGCCATGATGTAGACGTAATAATTCTTCATATTGAAGGGATCCCTCCACTAACGGTCGGGATGACTAAAATAACCGATTAAATACTCAACACAACTACCTGAGTACTTTCGGGGTTTAATTGGTCTTTTTTTACGGTTATTTTATCTATCGGTTGCACATCTTCCGCTCCGATTGCTTTGAGAAACGTGGCAAGATCCTGAAGATTTGCGAATGTCTCCTGATTCAATCCCGGATGATTGTAGTGCATCGGGATCACCATGGAAGGCTCAATCTGGTTTATGACTTTGACTGCATCTTCGGCATTTATCGTGAAAAATCCACCGACGGGAACCATAAGTATATCAACGGCCCCTATCTGCTCGGTAATTTCATCATTTAGAAGATGACCGAGATCTCCACAATGAAGAAGTGAAATCTCATTATCTTCGAATTTGTACATCACGTTTGCACCGCGTTCGGTGCCTTCTTTTGCGTCATGAAAGGTACTGAAACCGGTGATACGCACCTCATTTTTTTCATATTCTCCCGGCCAGGTGAGTACCAAAGGTTCCCCTTTTATGCCTTCAATATAATTGTGGTCTCTGTGATCATGCGAAACAGTCACGATATCTGCCTCAGTTTTGGGGAATTTCATACCGGTGCTTTCCGCGCTATAAGGATCAGTCACGATTTTTGCCTGTTTGGTTTTTATGAAGAAAGATGAGTGTCCAAGATATTTGATGTCCATAGTAGTAAAGAGGATATCAAAAAGCCGTGTTTTATTCAACTGTATTCTCAAAAAAAAGACGGTCCTTGATGGACCGTCTGGCTTTGAGTAAGGGGTTATTTCTTGCTTCCGCCGCCCAGCGCCTTGACAGGAATACGTTTCCGTTTGGCTTCCTCTGCTACTTTGGCGCTCACTCGAATAACACCGTCTTCTACGTGTGCTTCCATAGTTTGCGGATCGATAGTGCGTGGAAGGGTGGTTGAGTAATCAAACGATGAAACTCGATCCTGTCGGTATACCACAGTTTTCTTTTCTTTCTCTTCCTGAGATTCTTCATATCTGGCATGTATATGAAGTACCCCGTTTTCATACTCGACATCAACATTCTCTGCTGGGACACCAGGAACAGCAGCTTTTACGACCACTGTATCATCTTCCTCATATATATCAAGCCCTTCTGTCATAGCTGGTTGCGGCCAATCTTCATCCCACTCTGAAAAGACCGGTCGAAACATCATACGGGCAAGCGGTGAAGATAGTTTCAGATTTGCCATATGTTTTTCACCTCCTTTTATTAGAAACTGTTAACGAATGAATAGCGAGTTTACTGTTTCTAACATCCGCCGAAGCGAATATTTCGTTTTTGAGGCTGAAGAACTCAAAACGTATATAGCGAAGGCGGAAGTCCCGCTATTTCGAACTTATATTAGCAGTTTAGCAGATAGTCTGCCAGCTTGTCAAGAAGAATTTGGTAAGAATCAATATGTTTGTCGTGTTTCTATTCAGGCCGGCACATCCTATCGATGAATTGTTCTCGTTGTCTCTCTGGAAGGCTTTGAATCATTTTTTCAATTACCTGCACGATTGTCTTATCATAGATATAATCAATCGTTGAGTCCGTGGTTTTATCAATAGTCTGATCCGCGGCTTTTGTAGCTTCATCCTGCACTTCGTTTTTTACTGTATTGAGAGCAGTAAAAACACCTTCGTTCTCTACTTCCTTGGTGAGTGCCCTAATTTTTTCATTTCCCACGATCTGATCTTTCATACCAAGCACTGCTTCAAGAGTTTTTGAGCCTGTTTCTTCAGTCGGTTCCGGTGCTTTTCGTGAATAAATATGCAGAAATAAAGCACCGAGAGAGACCATCCCAATGAGGAAAAATACTTTCAGATATAGGCTGAAAGGTGTTTTTTCCTTTTCAAGAAGTTTCTCCAGATCTTCGTCTGTGTAGTCCATACCTTAACTATATCAAATCAGCGTGCCGGTATGGTAAAATTGTGACTTAAGTCAGTACAATGCCCGAATGGTTCAGTGGTAGAACGCCCCGCCAGCTGGCGGGGAGGTCATAGATTGCCGACGTGGCTCAGTGGTAGAGCATCTTCTTGGTAAGAAGAAGGTCGTGGGTTCGATTCCCATCGTCGGCTCCTGGAGATTCCCCCTTCGGGCTCAGCGTATCTTCTCCATCACATGAAAAGCTACAATAGCCGCCGAAACGATGACATTCAATGATTTATTGATTCCCCACATGGGAATTTCAACAGTATGATCACATGCTGCCAATGTCTCTGCCGTCACTCCGAATGTTTCATTCCCGACTATAAGCGCAACAGGTGCCGCATATTTCACCTCTGTATATACTTTTGAGTTATCGGACTGCTCCACTGCGAGTATTTGAACACCTTTTTTGTCATCCCGAGCAACGTCGAGGGATCCCTCCGCTCTGGTCGGGATGACTGGATACTTAGCTCTTAGTTCTTCAATAGCTTCAATCGCCGATTCCTTATACTCCCAAGGAACAATTTTATACGTCCCAACTGAAGCTTTCTCAATCTTATGATGCGGTGGAGTTTCCATTTCTCCGCACAAATAAAGCTTTGTTACAGCCAATCCGTCGGCAAGCCGAAATAAACCGCCGATATTGTACGTATCGTATACATTTTCGACAATAAGATAGATAGGGTTCCTTTTCAGGTCAATCCGAAACGCGTCTGCTTCCGTCTCAGGAATATCACGAAGCTGTTTTGAATTCAGTTTTACCATACTTCCTATTATATCAATACCTTTTTCTTACACCCTTATCACATTCTTGCTACACAGGTTTATTATCATAAAATTATGATGTAAGTTATTTATTGTTCTTAATTTATTTTTAATATATTGGTATAATAAGCTAAAACAGTAACATTATCCTATAGTTGACAAATTAAACATCCTATAATATAATATCACCATTGATAATTATTTTTATGTTACGGGTCGTATAAAGGCTTTCAGCCATTGGCTGACTGACGATCCGAACAGACATTTTATCACTATGAAATATATTTATATCGCAATCGCATTTTTGCTTATCACTGCTCCTGCTGTATCTGCAGGCAACGGTCAGTATGGTCAATACGGCCAATACGGCGGCGGTGCTCCTGAGCGCAGTATCATGGTTGATAAAATGGTCGCAACAGGTCAGAAAACCAAAGGCGGTCAACAGACATTTGTCGACAACCTTTTACCTTCTGATCCCCGATTTGCACCGAATACTCAGGTTACGTTTCAGATTAAGGTGAAAAATACTTCAGATGTAACGCTTAAAAATGTGACCGTTCGGGACATTCTGCCTACATTTGTAGATGCAGTCGAAGGTCCCGGAGAGTATGATGCCAATTCAAAAACAATTTCGTGGACTTATTCTGAACTGAAAAGCGGAGAGGAAAAAATTGAGCGTGTTATCGCTCAGATAAAACCTCAAAATCAGCTTCCTGCTGACAAAGGTCTTATGTGTATGACCAATAAGGCTGTCGTAACTGCTGATAACGCAACTGACGAAGATACGTCACAGTTCTGTGTAGAAAAACAGGTTGTCACGTCTGAAGGAACTGCGCCGACAGCAACACCTGAAGCCGGAGCTCCCCTTCTGATAATCGGAGCCCTCAACCTTCTGGGACTTGCCGGAGGTATCGCTCTGAGAAAAAGAGTATAAAAAAGACTAATACTCCTGTTTTTGAACATTAGTTACGTATAGTCGTATCTCCTTTGCTCTTTCCTCTGATACAATAACCCTGTATGAAAGAATATACTCAACCTATTGCAATAGGTGATTTACTCAGAAATCGCCGAACAGAAAAGCCTTAACGTTCAAAAGAGCGTTTACAAGTCGATTTTCTTGGAAATAACCCTGTCATCATTGAGGCTACAGAGGCATTGAAGCGCAATCCTGCAGCTACTCTCCAACGCATGCAACAGCTAGCAGAAACGCTCATCCGCTATCCCCATCTACCGCTGAAAACTACTATTAACCTGGGCGGAGACGAGGCAACCCATCTTGATTTTGAAGATATCCATGCTCATTTCATGGACAAGGTTCTTTTAGCCGGCAAGTATCACCCAGATGACCTTCAAGAACTCATTGCCGAAGCAGATTCTTTTGCCATACGGTATTTCCAGGAATCCGGAATATCTCCCCTTTCTATTCGTCGTGCAACAGAACTGAGTCTTCCCATGACACGCTCAGTCTATGAAGATGATCGATTGATTACTCCAATCCTCAATCAGGTAACGGCACAAAAGCTTTTCGGGATGATTGAAGAACACCCGGTATCAGCTCCATCTCCCTATGAGTATGATGCGTGATCTCAATATTGTCAGGAATCCTGACAGTTCACAATATATCCTTTTTTAACTGTCATTTGGCTCTCATTTCCTCTTTTATGAATAACAACAAGGATGTGGGATATACAGGCAGATACATGCTTCCCTTAGATAGCTCTCTCATGCACCGTATGTGAATAAGTTACGAAAGATATGGCACTCATAGGGAACTAACATCTATGAGTAAATGGGGAGGAGATCAGCTTCGAGTAATTAGGAGTTATGACTGGCAGTACAATAGAGATCTTATGAAAAAGATACGATCTCTATCAGACTACAATCAGTCAGATGTAGCACAAATCAGAAACGATGTTCTGACATTTGCAGAGAAGTACGGGATACAAGCTGCAGTTGATGCATATGGGATATCACGAAGGACATTGTTTCGATGGAGGAAGAGACGGCGAGATTCAGAAGGGCAGTTGGATAGCCTGATACCAGAGACAACCAAGCCAAAGACACCCCGACGTATGGAGACTCACCCGAAGGTCATATCCTTTATCAAAGAGATTCGAGAACAATACTTTTGTTTGGGAAAGGAGAAGATCAAGCCCTTACTTGATGAGTATTGCCTACAGGAAGGAATTTCAACTATATCTGAGTCAACCATTGGAAAAGTGATCAAAAGACACAACCTGCAGCGCAAGACCTACCGGATCTATCACAATCCAGCAAGTGGCTTTGCAAAACGGAAAGTAAAGTACCGACAGAAGGTCAAGCGGTCTCCCAAGGTGGAAGATACCGGATACATTGAGATTGATACCATCACGAAGTTTGTACACGGAATCAAGCTGTATGTCTTCAATGCAGTGGACATCAAACTCAAATTCCAGTTCTCCTACGGATACTCAAAACTCAACAGCCGAAACGGTGCTGATTTTATGAGAAGACTGGAACTAGTATACCCAATACAAGATGGTATAAAAACCATACAAACAGATAACGGCCTCGAGTATCTGGGAAACTTCCATGACTATCTGGAAGAAAACAATATCCCACACCTCTTTATCTACCCCAGATGTCCCAAGATCAATGCCTTTATTGAGCGAGCAAACAGAACACTCCAGGAAGAATTTATGAACCCCTACATCTATACCAAGTGGACCGGTATCGGATCATTCAATCGTCACCTTATTGAATACCTCGTCTGGTACAATACAAAGCGAGTTCACAAAAGCCTGAACAATATTTCACCTATGGATTACCTATTATCTATTTTACCTAAAGAGTGCCATATGTATGGAACTCATACAATATATTGATATTTAGAGCCTCATGTGGTATAATACCTTCAATTATAAGTCCTTATATAAGTATGATTGATATACTACGTCCTCCTCAACGTCTGATGAATCGCAATGTAGCGATGAGAATTGCGGGTCTTGCACTTCTGGCTGTTGTAAGTAGTGCCTGTGCCAAGCCGAATCTAAACGATCTCATTAAGACCGGCGATGAGGCTGGAAAACCAACAGATACAACTTCAGGTGAAGATCTGCTCAATCCTGATGCAAAATGCTTGTTCTTGCAAGCCACATTCCCTCAGACAACCGAAGGAGTTCAAGCTCTTGGAGCAGTTCTCGCTGGTGTACCCAGCACAAGAATTCGGCCGCAAATAACGTCATGTGATCATAAATCGGCGTATGCCGGCTTTGTCGTCACAGGCCCCAATGAAGGTGATGCTGGAACATTTACGCTTCACGTTCCTGAAGGAGGAGCGGTAGATTCCTATGCTGAGTCCTGCGGTGCAGAATATTCCTCTGGTGACCCTGTTCTTGTCAATGACATGCCCAAGGACTGTGATGACACCTATCGAGCAACCGAAGGATCGGTAACTGCACTAAGTGCTACCTACTGGCAGATTGATGATAAACAATGGCCACAACAGCTTGATACAAGTTGTATAGCACCTGAAGATATGGCGCAGGTTCTTGGAGCAGAAAATCAAGGATGGGCCGACCAACAATATGGTGGTTTACGAGTAAAAACCACGCAACAGACACGCCTTCCAGAAGGTTGGGAAGCTCTTGGTGAAGAAGGAGCATCAATTCGAGGAGATGCACCGGATCGAGATATGGAAGCAGGTACCGTGTGGTCAATCTATCCGCCGTTTACAGATGACTGTCGTTCTAAACTTGGTTTTGAATAATAACTGATAATTTAGTAAGACACACAAAGAGGCGCTGTACTCTTGTACAGCGCCTCTCTTCACAATTTCTGTTATAGGTTCTTCTTTCTTTTGAATCCCAGGCTGTACTGCACTTATTCGTCACCTGCTTTATTTTATAGGATACTATTCTCCCCCTGAATAAGTTACGAAAGATATGGCACTCATAGGGAACTAACATCTATGAGTAAATGGGGAGGAGATCAGCTTCGAGTAATTAGGAGTTATGACTGGCAGTACAATAGAGATCTTATGAAAAAGATACGATCTCTATCAGACTACAATCAGTCAGATGTAGCACAAATCAGAAACGATGTTCTGACATTTGCAGAGAAGTACGGGATACAAGCTGCAGTTGATGCATATGGGATATCACGAAGGACATTGTTTCGATGGAGGAAGAGACGGCGAGATTCAGAAGGGCAGTTGGATAGCCTGATACCAGAGACAACCAAGCCAAAGACACCCCGACGTATGGAGACTCACCCGAAGGTCATATCCTTTATCAAAGAGATTCGAGAACAATACTTTTGTTTGGGAAAGGAGAAGATCAAGCCCTTACTTGATGAGTATTGCCTACAGGAAGGAATTTCAACTATATCTGAGTCAACCATTGGAAAAGTGATCAAAAGACACAACCTGCAGCGCAAGACCTACCGGATCTATCACAATCCAGCAAGTGGCTTTGCAAAACGGAAAGTAAAGTACCGACAGAAGGTCAAGCGGTCTCCCAAGGTGGAAGATACCGGATACATTGAGATTGATACCATCACGAAGTTTGTACACGGAATCAAGCTGTATGTCTTCAATGCAGTGGACATCAAACTCAAATTCCAGTTCTCCTACGGATACTCAAAACTCAACAGCCGAAACGGTGCTGATTTTATGAGAAGACTGGAACTAGTATACCCAATACAAGATGGTATAAAAACCATACAAACAGATAACGGCCTCGAGTATCTGGGAAACTTCCATGACTATCTGGAAGAAAACAATATCCCACACCTCTTTATCTACCCCAGATGTCCCAAGATCAATGCCTTTATTGAGCGAGCAAACAGAACACTCCAGGAAGAATTTATGAACCCCTACATCTATACCAAGTGGACCGGTATCGGATCATTCAATCGTCACCTTATTGAATACCTCGTCTGGTACAATACAAAGCGAGTTCACAAAAGCCTGAACAATATTTCACCTATGGATTACCTATTATCTATTTTACCTAAAGAGTGCCATATGTATGGAACTCATACAACCCCTTGACAAACACACATTTATAATTTATACTATAGGATACGTTTTAGACGATATTTCTTTGGGTTTTTCCCTTTGTAAAAGTCGATAAAAACGGCACATTTACAATAAGACATACCGGGAAGTATTCCCCGTTTCTCAACCATTTGCTGCCAATTATGGGATTGATATATTTGATCCCAGGATTGGCAGTATCTGTCTTTGGGAAGCAGGAATCTCCCGAAGACATTTCATATAAGAATCTATCGTTCTTGACCATATAGCAAAGAGAGGAAATCTATCATGAACAAGCTACATCTGGCAGTTGTTTCACTCGTTCTGGCGGCCATCGTGGCCAGCGTTCTCGCTTTCGCGCCCGTTCAGGCGCAAAGCACCGTGACTTGTCTGGACACCGACAGCCTCGTTCAGGACTTGGGGACTTACAGTTCCCGGGTCAAGTTCGACCTGTTCGATGACCAACACACCGACCCCGCCGGCTGGCGCGTGATTTACGACGGCAACAACCCGATTTCTTGGGTAGTGCCGCAGGATTACGTCGTTCAATACGGCGACCCTATGCAGTCTCTGACCGGTAATGGGGAAACTGAAGTAATGTTTTTTGCGGCTAGTATCTGGATGCCATGGCAATGCCGCACAGGCGGCGCCACGAGCACCCCGATGCCCAGCCCGAGCGCTACCCCGTCCCCCACCGCTGAACCGAGCGAGACCCCGATTCCGCAGCCCGGGCAATATGCCCCGGTCAAGGATTGGGCTGAGTACCTCGGCTGGAACTACCATGGCCTGGTCGACCCTCCCATGGGTTACCAGGTGGAAGTTTTAGAACCTAGTACTTTGCCCAACGGCTACAAGGCCGTCGGCGACGGGATCGTGATCGAGCGCACGGACAGCAATCGTACCATGCCTCCGGGCTGGTACACCGTTTACGGATTCATGAACGAGTTCTTGCCTCTGGTCGTGCGGTAGTAGACGGTTCCTCTAGCGCAGTTTATCGCGCTAGAGGAACCTCACTATCAAAAAATGTCTAAAGGACCCGGTATGTCTTTATTCACTTTAAAACGTTTACTCCAGACGATTTCTCACAAATCGTTTAGAATAAGCGCTTCACAAAGTGCTTTAATTATTATTATTTTTTCAAATATATGGAAAAAATACTAGGATCAATCGGATTGATTGCTATTTCAGTAGCAATCGTTGTCATCGCTTTCCTTTCATTGGGAAGAGTCGATCAGTGGCTGAAAAACATGGCTATTGCAGACTGTGCAGAACTCGGAACCTTTACCACAGTCAATCAAGGTGCATCCGGTGACGGCCAAACCTTCACCACGACCAGTACTGAACCGATACGAACTGTCTATAAGACATGTATCGAAGACAAGGGGTACTCAACCGATATGAAGTAATGTAAGAAACAGCACTTCAGAGTAAGAAAAAGGTTGAATATTTGACTGTTATAAAGTATACTATAGGATATGATTAAACTCAGCATTGTCATTCCCGTTTACAACGAGGAAGAACGACTGGAAAAGACTTTTACAGCCTTGAAACAAGGCGTCGTAT
Organism: Candidatus Roizmanbacteria bacterium; assembly: GCA_016700135.1. Taxonomy (NCBI): domain Bacteria; phylum Candidatus Roizmaniibacteriota; species Candidatus Roizmanbacteria bacterium. Next base: position 777,101 of record CP065004.1, on the reverse strand, counting down.
CTGATGTATTTCAGATCAGTGAAGTCATTTTCGTCGATGACGGAAGCCGTGACAATACGAAAAAATTGATCAATACCTGGATTAAGCAGAATACATCAAAAAAGACTGCTTATAGGCTGATCTCTTATGGTGAAAATCGCGGTAAAGGATATGCCGTAAAGGCCGGAATGCTTGATGCACAAGGTGATTATATCCTTTTTATGGATGCTGATATGTCTACACCGCTCCCTGAGCTTTTGAAAATGCAGCCCGTGATGCTGGAAAAGAAAGATGTCATCATCGGAACACGCAAAAACGGTCACTCAACAGTGATCAAACATCAGCCGTTGTATCGTGAGCTCTTGGGTAAAGCATTTACGTTGCTTTCCAATATTATCACCAATACATGGGTGACTGACTTTACCTGCGGATTTAAGGTTTTCTCACACAAAGCAGCTCAACAGGTTTTCAGTCGTGCCCGAATCGAACGGTGGGGATACGATGCTGAAATCCTCTTTATTGCTAAAAACCTCGGTATGAGTATGAAAGAGGTTCCGGTGGTTTGGGCAAATGATGATCGGTCAAAAGTAAACCTGATGAAAGCATTGCCGCAGACTCTTGGAGAGCTGTATACAATCCGCGCAAATGCCATAAAAGGTCTGTATAACTTTAAAAAAGGATCACTTCTCTCGAATTTTAAACCGGCATTACAATGGTTGTCGACTTTCATCTAAAGTGGATTTACCTCTGCAAATTGGGCATACTAAAGGTATGAAAGACACAATTCTCGTAGTTACGAGCTACCCTGAAAAAGGGACCATTCATGGCGAGGGAACGGTCGGAATTGCTTCTTATACGAAAAACACCCTTCTTCATGTTCTAAAGACAAATCCTCTGCATTCTTTCAGTATTATGGCTGAGGTTCTTTCTGAAAAAGAAATATATGAAGAAGACGGCATGAATATCCAAAGAATATGGAAACGCAATAGCCTGACCAGTCTTTTTAGACTTTTTCAGGAAATGATGAAACCATATCAGCAAATTATTATCCCTTTTGAGGTATATATGTTCGGAAATGCCTTTTTTGCTGGTATATTTCTATCATTTTTAGCATTTATGAAACTGCTGGGAAAAAAGATCACGATCATCGTACATCAAGTACCGGAGGGTATTGATGATGTCGAAACTCATACGTTGAGAGCCCGTTTATTTCCGTTTCTTAAGCACGTTCTTTATAATCTCATCACATTTTCAGCAAGAACAGTTGTAATCTTTGAAGAAACGTTTAAAAAACGACTAGGAAATAAAAAAAATATTGTCGTTATCCCACATGCTGTTGAGCCTGTCAACCAACTTCCTCAAATAGAAGCAAAGAAGAAACTGGATATTCCTGACAAAACGCCATTAGTCCTCTACTTCGGATTTCTTTCACCTTATAAAGGCGTTGACCAACTTATTGAAGCATGGGAGCAAACATCCCCTTATATACTCATATTAGCAGGCGGAGGTAATCCAAACCATATGACCAATCCTGAATACCAAAAGTACATTCAAGGTTTGCATTCGGAAGCAGAAAAGAAAGATATTCAAATCACAGGATTCGTCTTGGAAGAAGACCTAAATGTGTATTTTTCCGCCGCAGATATCATTATCCTTCCTTATCGTACCTTTTTCTCATCATCAGGTCCGCTGTCTCTGGCTTTTGCGTACGAAAAACCCGTGCTGCTCTCCCCTGCTTTATCAGAGTATTTTTCATCTGAAGATTTTGCTCAAACACTTAAAGAAAATGCTCTTCAAAAAAATGAACTTATATCCAAAATTGAGAAAGAACCGTTAGCAAAGCATCTTGAGCAGGTTTTGAGAAATTACAACCGGTATCAGACCTTTTCTCGGGAATTAAAACAAAAACGCTCGTGGAATACGATCGGCAAAAAATATGCCGATCTTCTGACAGAACAAGCATAAATCGTTAGAATATATCAATATGAATAGATTACAAACGCTTATGAAGAAGATACAGTCAAACATATTTTTATTCATTCTCCTTGGTGTACTGGGATTTTTGTTTTTTCGCAATTACACCCCGGAGACCTGGCTTACCGGCTGGGACAATCTCCATCCTGAGTTTAACTTTGGTTTAAATATTAAACGAGCATTCTACAGTGTCTGGCAGGAATATCAGGGTTTGGGGCTTTTAGCCGGCATGGCACATGCGGCAGATTTATTCCGGGAAATCTTTTTATGGCTCATTTCTTTGGCCATTCCGCAAAGTTTCAACCGATACTTTTTCCATTTTCTCATGATTGCTTCAGGAGCAATCGGTACATATTTTTTTTTGAGAGATATCGTTTTTGAGAAAAAAACAGAGTTGAGATACCGTGCGGGATCATTTCTGGGAGCTCTTTTTTATGTATTCAATCTCGGATCAATTCAGTATTTCTATGTACCGTTTGAACCTTACAGTATGCTCTGGGGTATGCTTCCCTGGACATTGTATACCTTGTTTAACTACCTGAAAAAGAACTCAAAGAAGCACCTCCTCTGGTTTGCTTTGGTAAATATTCTGGCAACCGGACAAGCGTATGTCCAGACAATTTTTTTGATATATGCCATGGTTGTGGGACTTATTCTCACAGTATACCTTGTATCCAGACGGAGCAAAAAAGCTTTTATAACCTCACTTCTTGCCGTCGGCATTATTTTTATCACAAACGCTTTTTGGATTCTTCCCCAGGCATATTTTGTCACGCAGGATATAAACGTCACCCAGAATGCGATGCAAAACCGTATGGCAACTGAGAAGTTTTATCAGATGAATAAAGGCCGCGGAAACATTGAGGACTATATGGTGCTCAAGGAATTTTATTATGATTTTCTCGATACTGAACAGGGACAGACCGTATATATGATGCATGTGTGGCGGGACCATATTGAAAATCCCTTTATCCTTTCAATCGGATACCTGTTTTTTGCAATTATCATCATAGGGCTTTTACAGAAGTCACCGATGCAAAAATACACTCTTGCGCTCTTTTTGTTCAGTACGTTTATTTTCTTGTCCAATACTCCCGGTATTGAGCAACTCAACAGTGTACTGAGAAACCTCCCCCTGGTAAACCAGATCTTCCGAAATCCGTTTACTAAAGTGATCGTGCCGACTTCATTTGTTTTTGCTATTGCCTTTAGTATGGGTGCCGTTTTTCTTATGCAGTTTCTGAAAAAAATACGATTCAATGAAGTGGTATCAATGCTTATGCTGACAGTTCTCATCGGAATATTTGCCTATCCGTCATTTCAAGGAGAGTACATTTCCCCCCGTATGAAAGTATCAATACCGCAAGGATATTTTGATCTTTTTACTTATCTGGGTGAACAAAATAAAAACCGACGCATCATGAACTTGCCGCAGGGAAGTTACTGGGGATGGTATGAGTATGACTGGGGTCTGCGCGGATCGGGCTTTTTGTGGTATGGGATCGAACAGCCAATCATGGACCGTGCTTTTGACGTCTGGAGTGACGAGCTTGAGGGATATTATTGGCAGCTTTCTGATGCTCTACGCAAAGAAGACATGGATGAATTCAATACTATTATTGACAAGTACCGTATTTCTTATGTCCTGTATGATGAAAGCCTTGTCCAGTCTGATCCGTTTAATCCGACAAAACTGGCGTACAAGCAAAAAGATCTTCTTACCGGAAATGACAAACTTACATTGGTAAAACAATTCGGAACCGTTTACCTGTACGAGACGGTAATTCCCGGTCAGTCTGAAAACTTTGTGTCGACATCAACTGATATCCCGAATATTCTGTATCCTGAGCACTACTCTACCCAAGATCTGGCTTATCAGAAAAACGGAATATACCAAACAAATAATTCAAAACCTTATCAGGCCGTCTACCCTTTCGGTTCCTTATTTACCAATAGATTTGCCGATGACTCACCGTTTGTGATTGAAGAAAACCCCTCTTCATACCTGATCACAACCGAAATTAAACCGGGCAGATACAATCTGTACAGTCCGATGTTTACAGGCAGCAATCAATTACTTCCGGTCAAAGTGTACGCCAAACGAACGATAGATACCGTCACTGTATCGATTCAGACTGATCTGCCGACTATCTGGCTTGAGCGCGAAAAGATAGATACAAAGCTATTTCAAAAACAGTACGAATTTGCGATACCCGAAGGACAAGAGATTATTGCTAGTATCAATGATAAAGAGACATTTGAGATTGCGAATGATCCGACAGAAATGGTATTTATCGGTGATGCACTGCTCCATAGTGATAATCTGGAAAATACACTCAGGATTTATTCCGTCTCACAGGGAACAACGCTTCCGCTTGCTGTCAAAAATTTTGCTCCTTCGCATATTTGCGGTCCGATTCGTGGCGATATTGTAAATACAGCAGATATTGTTAATGATTCAATAACACTCTCCGCTCAAAATACATCCATCTGTCAGGTGTATTCCCAATCACTCAAATATGACACTCCCGCGCTCGTGAATATCCGGTTTGAGTATAAATCAGAGACCGATGAGTTTCCTACATTCTGCTTCTACAGTGAAGATACTAAGGCATGCAAAAATCATAAAGATAATATGAAGTACGGGTTTTCTGATTCTGAGTATCAGACCTACAGCGATTTCTTTGAATTTTATCCAAATGATGCCGATACAATATATCCTCAACTTGTCCTGGAAGCCCTCCGGGATGAAGATCGCGATCAGGTAAAGAAAATATCATATAAAAATATACGGATTATTTCATATCCGCTTCTGCAGGAAACATCAGTATCTTTTGCTCAGGAACTGACTGAAACGGCACAAAAATCTCTTATCAGAGTGAAAACACCGATCCGCATGACTGTAGAGATAAATAAAAGCTCAGGATATTATGCCTATGAAGATCTCCTTGACCGGAATCTCTATAAAAAAACACCGTTTAATTATGATTCGTTTTTGGACGGACCATATGATCTTGAAGCTGATGAAACAAACTCCGGTACCAGCATCACATTGACATCGCGTCGGGCTTCATCTTATCTGCTACTTCAGGGACCAGATTTACCCCTTCAGTACGGATATGTTGTGTCTGTTGAAAACGAAACCGAAACAGGTCAGCCGCTTACTCTGAATATTTTTTCAAATAAGGGCATCAGGAACTATACCTATACTCATTTCACGAATACAGCTCTGAGTGAGAAAGCTTTTTATATATTGCCGCCAGCTTATCCGTTTGATACCGGTATCAGCGTGTTGATGGGCACAACATCCTATACTGATGATCCCAGTACCAATACCGTTTCTGACTTTGACATCTACCCGATCCCGTATCGATACCTCAGCGGGATTTACCTTACGAATGCCGATTCTCCTGTCACACAAGGAGAAATAATGACTGCTGATAAGGTTGAGAAAACACATTATTATCGATACAAAGTGTCTGTGCCCGAAAAAGTTCAGCATATACAGCTTTTTCAGTCGTATCATCCTGGCTGGATTGCTTACAAGACGTGTCCCGAACAGGGAATTCTCTGTCGTTTACAAAACACAATGCCGGTACTTTTCGGAGAGAAACTCCAGCATACAAAAATTAACGGATGGGCAAACGGCTGGGATGTCGGTTCAGACAATAATTCAGTAGTAACAATCATTTTCTGGCCGCAGTATTTGGAATACATCGGATTTGCAGTATTGTTTGCCGTATTTCCGATTATGATCTTGGTCTGGCAACGCAGATTGAAAAAGTCAGTGTCGAATGAAGTATAAATTTCAGTGTATAATAGATCCATGCCTACCCTCTCACACCTTCAGATACGAAATCCTAAAGAAGATGAAACCGGTCCTGAGGCTGCGACACAAATATTCTCATCTCTACTTTCCGGACAGAATAGTTTGTTTCGCAGACTTTTTACGGAGGTAGACAACTACTCTTTTGAAATCTTTCTCACCGGTCAATCAATTTATTATTATGTAACGGTTCCGACTACCAGAGAATCGTTGGTGCAGAGCCTCATTCAGGCATCGTATCCGTCATCTGCCATCAATCGTACCAGTGATCCGATGGATATTGTTTTAAAAAATCCTTATGCTGCCGCAGGTAATATCACACAACAACTGTCATATACGCTTCCGATCAAAACATATGCAGAATTTTCAGAGATTGATCCCCTGGCGTCGATCATCGGACTTTTGTCAAAACAGGGTCCGTGGTATCGGCTGGCAATTCAGATACTCGTCACGACATCATCTTTCTCCTGGCAGGGTGATACTCTTGCCTCCCGTGTCAAGGAAGTCAAAGATCCCGTAACTGGGGAAATCAAAGAACAAAAATCCGATGAAAATGCCTCATATATGACGAAAAAGGTTTCGTATCAGGGAGGTCGTGCGGCAATACGCATACTTGCAACATCAAAGGAACAGTCACAGGATCCTAAAATTTTACTTCAGAATGTAGCCGGCACATACGGGAGTTTTGCACTTGGTGAAGGCAATAAACTGGGGTTGAAGATTCAAAAATTCGGAAAAGAAAAATTCATTCAACGGATGAAAGAACGGCGGTTTACCTGGCTTGAACACCGAAAACAGATTTTCAATGCTCAGGAGCTGGCAACTCTCTGGCATCCTCCGGGAGCATCTCTCAAAGGCATCAAAAATATTGCCTGGGGGAAAACTCTTGCCGGAGAACCTCCGGAAAATTTACCGACAACTGATAATATTGCTGAGGAAGAAAAAAAAGACATAAACTTTTTCGGTAAAGCCGAATACAAAAATAAGGACTCCATTTTCGGAATAAAGACAGTCGACCGCCGCAAACACGTATACATTATCGGGAAAACCGGTGCCGGTAAATCAACATTGATCGCCAATATGGCAATTGATGACATAAGACGCGACCGCGGAATCGGTATCATTGATCCGCACGGAGATTTATCAGAAACCATCCTTGAGTATATTCCGAAACGCCGTATCAATGATGTTGTGTATCTTGAACCGTTTGATACCGAACGCCCGTTTTCGTTGAATGTCCTTGAAGTCAAAAATAAAACCCATCGTGATCTTGTGGCATCAGGTATCGTTTCGATTTTCTATAAAATTTACGGAGACTCCTGGGCCCCCGATTGGAATATATTTTGAGAAACACTATTTTGACTCTTTTGGAGATACCGAATTCAACCTTGGCAGATGCATTGCCGCTTCTGGCCGATCCGAAATTCAGAAACAAAAATTTGAAATATGTGCAGGATCCGGTACTTCATGAATTCTGGACACGAGAGTTTGATAAGATGACTGATAAACTCCGGGTCGAAGCGATTTCCCCGATTCAGAACAAGATCGGACAGTTTGTGTCCTCGAAAATGATCCGCAATATCATCGGTCATCCGAAATCTACCATCGATCTTGAAGAGATCATGAACTCAGGAAAAATCCTGATCCTCAACCTCTCTCAAGGAAAACTCGGTGAGGACAATGCCGCGCTTCTCGGAGCAATGATCATCACCCAGCTGCAGCTTGCCGCTATGAATCGTTCATTTCAGAAGGAAGCCGAACGCCGTGATTTTTTCATGTATGTAGATGAGTTCCAGAATTTTGCGACATCATCATTTATCAAAATCTTGTCCGAAGCCCGAAAGTACCGGCTTGCTCTGACCTTGGCCAATCAGTATATTGAGCAGATTGATGAGAAAGTGATGACAGCCATATTCGGAAACGTAGGAACGCTTATTTCATTCGTAGTCGGTGCCAGAGATGCGGAGTTTTTGACAAAAGAATTCTCAGGAATTTATACCGGAAATGATTTGGTCGGTCTTGGAAAATACCAAACCGTTTTGAAGATGTCTATTGATGAGATGACCTCTGCCCCGTTCCCTGCAAAGACATTGCCGCCGCCTGCATTGAAGAATTCAAATACGGAAAAGATAATTCGATTGTCAAAAGAACGATACGGAAGGAAGCTTGTCGCCGCTTCCCTCAACGAAAGCAAATCAGATGCTCCGGAGAAAAAGGAAAAAAACGAAGAGACAAAAAATAAAGAGTAATGTTTACTTTCGGAACATACCTCTCAGTTTTGCAGCAAGAACGGATACAACCGCCATACCGGCCATTCCCATCAGACTCCCTTTATTTTCTTCAATAATTCGTGAAACTGCTTCTTCCATCTTTTTGGGTGCATTTTTGATCATCATATATACACCGATGAAGACAGAAATGGCAACAATCAGAAATATGATCCACAAGGACATACTGATGACGGCAAGAAGGTAAAACCAGCTTTGAAGATCCATAAGAACGATGTTCTAATTAGTAATAATTATTTCTTTGGCGTTTTCTTAGTTGCATCTTTTGCCACTTTCTTGGCATCTTTCTCCGATTCAGAAGAGACATATTCCCAGCGGTCCATGAGATATTCCTGGAGCTGAACCAGCCGTTCCTTGGTTGCTTCTTTCTCCTCTTTCAATCTATCCATAACATCACGAACCACATCGGCATATTTCTCCTGATCGATTTCATTTGCGGATTTTTTGACCTTATCGAGCTGCTTATTCATCTCGTCCTGAGCTCTCATATAAAGTCTTTTCCCTTCTGCGGATGCAGACCCGAATATTTCTTTTGCAATTTCCTCAGGCGATTTTCCTTCATACCGTTCCTTCCATTCAGCAAGTTTCTTTTTCGCCATTTCGCGGTTTTCTTTCCCGGTTTTCGGCGAAAGGAAGAAGGCAGCTGCGCCTCCTAATAATGCACCAAGTAATAGTCCTGCACCGAATTTTGATTTTCCCATAGTTATATAAATAAATAGTAATAATTAGTTTCCTATCTTAACTATAGCATATTTCTTACGTGAGCGTGTTAGAGAACCGTAAGTAATGCGATAACTCTTTAATATGCATTGTTACAATGGTATAATAACTCATATGGCTAAGAAAACACTGAAAATTTATTTTACTGCATCAATAGCTGCCAAAGACCAGTATATTGACAACTATCGAAAAATTGTCGAATATATTGAGAAAAAAGGTCATAGTATTATTGCCGATCATATTCTTCATGTATCGGAAAGTGAAGTCAACCATGCATCCCGTGAAGATCGATTGAAGTTCCATAATCAGCTTGAAAAATGGATTCATTCAAGTGATGCACTGATTGCTGATACCTCATTCCCGAGTATCAGTGTCGGATATGAAATTTCTCTGGCGCTTCGTGTCGGCAAACCAGTCCTTGTACTTTACAGCGAAGGAGAACCTCCCAGCTTACTCGCCCATCATTCCGACGAGAAACTGCTCTGCGAGAAATATACTCTGCAGACACTTCCCGGAATTTTAGAGGATTTTATCCACTATATTGATTCAAAAGCCGATCTGCGTTTCACGTTTTTTATCACACCCAAGATCGCCTCATATCTTGATACGATAGCAAAGAAAGAAAAACTCCCTAAATCAGTCTATCTTCGCAAGCTTATCGAAGAAGATATGGAAGAAAAACTCTAATTTGACGCTTTAGAGATAGATATTCTTCTCTTTTTTTGTGTTCTTTTATTGTCGAAATCCTACATCACAGATGCATATTGGAATTTATTTTTACCGTCTCTATAATTGACCTGCAGCCCTAAAATCTGATAAGGGCTATTTTTTGTTCCAAAAAATTTATAAATTTCACTAAGGATATGAAAAAAATCACCATGGCACTTTTGCCATACATCCTGAGTCTCGGTGTGTTTTTGATCGTACCTCTTGTCGCATTTGCTTCCGGAGCACCGGTTGAAGAAGGCGCAGCTGAGGCCCCGATCTCACTTACCTTTCTCTTTCTGGCTATCCTGCTTATTGCAGCGAAGTTCGGAGGTATTATTGAACGTTACGGACAGCCTTCTGTTGTAGGAGAGCTTCTTGCAGGTATCGCCCTCTCCATCGCAGGGTATTTCGGTTTTCATCTTATTGAAGAGATCCGACATAATATCTCAATGGAATTCTTCGCCGAACTCGGCGCAGTTCTTCTCTTGTTTCAAATCGGACTGGAATCTAATATCGGTCAGATGAAAAAAGTGGGAACCCGTGCACTCATGGTTGCTGTTATCGGAGTTATTGCTCCTTTTGCAATGGGAACCTTTGTCGTAGGTCCTATGCTGTTCCCCGGACTTGAACAGGTTACGTATCTCTTTATCGGTGCAGCCATGGTTGCTACATCAGTCGGTATCACAGCCTCTGTCTATCAGAGTGTCGGTGTCCTGAAGATGAAAGCCAGCCAGACTGTCCTCGGCGCAGCGGTTATTGATGACGTTCTTGGACTTCTCGTTCTTGCCGTTGTCTCAGCAATCGCCTCAGGAGGAGATGTCACACCTGCCTTCATTATGGAACTCACATTGAAGGCCGTGGTATTCCTCGGTGCTGCTGTTGCTCTTGGTGACGTTCTTGCCAAAACACTGTCGAAAGTGTTCTCAATGGTCAATACCGGAACAGGTATGAAGCTTGCACTCGCACTCACATTTGCATTGGTCTATGCCTATCTGGCATCTCTAGTCGGACTTGCCCCGATCGTCGGTGCATTTGCCGCAGGTCTTGTACTCGATCAGGTTCATTTCAATTCGTTCAATCTTCCCGAAATTGCTTATGATCTGAAAAAACTGCGCGGATTTGATAAAGCAGAAAAAGAAAAAATTGATCATCTGATTCACAAACATCAGCATGCTCATGTTGAAGAACTTATCAAGAACATCGGAATGCTTATTATCCCGATATTCTTCGTTTTCACAGGACTTATGGTAGATGCAGGATCATTGCTTAATCCGGCCGTGTATATTACCGGTGTGGCTCTGACAATTGTTGCCATCGTCGGTAAACTGGTAGCAGGTATTGCAGCAGAAGGTAATCGTTTGCAGAAACTCTTTGTCGGTGTCTCTATGATTCCGCGGGGTGAGGTCGGTTTGATCTTTGCCGCTACCGGAAAAGCACTTGGTGCTATTCCTGACAGTGTGTTCTCAACTATTATCCTGGTAATTATTCTCTCAACACTGATTCCGCCGGCATTCATCAATAAGCTGGCTTTGAAGCTGAAAGCTGAAGAGAAATAATCTTTACTGTAAAGAAATCTAAATCCCCCGCCATCGTACGGGGGATTTTTTTGGCCATGAAAAACCCCGCGATCTGCTTTTTGGAGCAGACTTGGCGGGGTATTCATATTCAGTTGTCAGAAGGATGTATGGTCCCTCCTCCACTCTCCCACGCCATTGTGGAAGGGGAAGAGTCCGGCCCGACACCATTGTCGGACCACATCCTGAGGTGTAACTCATTCTGCCGGAACGAATTCAACCGTCGGAACTTCTGGTTCCTTCTTGAGAGCTGCAAGCTTGTGGCCGAGCATGCTCACGAAGCTTGGCGGAATGATGGTCGAGATGATGATCACCAGGATGATCGTCGAGAAAATATCGCTGGGAATGACACCCAGAGACTTTCCGACGGCCGCAAAGATCAAACCGACCTCACCACGAGGGATCATTGAGACTCCCACATACAGCTTCTCTAGAGTGCTTCCCTCAGCAGCCACACCGGCTACCAGCTTGCCCACGATCGCCGCCACCGAAAGTACGGCAGCGGTAATGTAGACCGACGGATTGAGCAGGCTTGCCGCATCCACCATGAGTCCGATGAACACGAAGAAGACGGGCACGATGAGGTACCCGATACTCTTGACGAGCTCTTCGACGTGGGCATGGTCATGGTGATGGATCAGCGCTTCGACTTTGGCCTGGGCCTTGGGATCTGCAAACTGCAGTTCCTTCAGTTCGCGCACGATTTGCGGTTCGTTGAACCGGTCAAAGTGTACTTTGTCCAGGATCAGGCCTGCAGCAAATGCGCCGACGATCGGGGCAAGCCCCACAACGGACGCGAGATAGGCAAAAACCAACGCCAGCGATAGAGCCATAGCGAGCTTCATGCCGTGGCCTGTGCTGATTGAAGAGAATGCCTTGGACAAGCCGGTTGCGAGAAAGTCGCCGAGCAGTACCGCGATTGCCAGAAACCCAACTGCCTTCAGCACCAAAGTGCTGATGAACATGGGGGTCACTTCTCCCCCGCTTGCCATCGCCGAGACGACCGCCAGGACCAGCAGGCCCAGGACGTCATCGATGACGGCCGCACCGAGCACCGTTTGGCTGGACTTCATCTTCAGAGTTCCGACGCTTTGGTAAACCGCGGCGGTAATACCGACCGAAGTCGCCACCAAGGCAGACCCGATGAACAGGTACGTAATGCTTTCCTGTCCCGGGAACAGCCATGGACCAACAACGAACGCGCCGAGACCGAAAGGAACAAAGAAAAATTATAGGACAAATTATATAAATCTCGGAATTACGGAACAATACAGTACTGTGCTGTAGGTATTTTTGGAGATTGCTTTTCTGTTGCAATAATAATTACCTTAATTAATTTCCAATTTATTTCAGAATCTGATATAATGTTAAGCTTATGAAAAATAATATTATAGGTTTTTTTAAGGCGATAAAACAACGCTTCTTCTCTATCACTAGAAAACCCAGTAAAAAAATAATGAAGTTTGCTTCTGTGCACCCTTTTGCGACACTTTTTGCACTGCTGGGGCTTTTGCTTATTCTTATCGTGGTGGGAAACATGTTCCGTCAGCCCGAAGAAACAGAAAAACAGGAAGAACAGGAAGCAAAATCTGTCCAGGTATATCGCATCGGCGAACCGCCGAAAATGACCGTGCAGGCACAGGTCGAAAAATCAGGTGTGGTTACGATCACTGCACTTTCTCCGGGTGTAGTGCAGAATATTTATTATGCTCCGGGAGACTATGTCGCACAGGGATCGACTCTCCTTACGACATCTACCAATTATCAGGGAGGAAACGCCGCATATCTGCAAAGCAGGATAGCTGCGAGACAGCTTCAGAATATCAATGAAACGTACGATACACAAAAAGAAATTATTGCAAAACAGAAGGAAATTGCAAATAAAACCGATCAGAATGCAGATGAACTGAGGAATATTTCTCAGAAATCCATTGAAGAAACAAAAGGAATGATCGACGTCAATGACAGCGCGCTCAAAATGGTCGAAACAATCATCGCTGATCTGGAAACGGGCGGCGCAACCGACACGCAGATTTTGCCTTACATTCAGCAGAAATCGCAAATTCTGTCTGCTCTAAACCAGCTCCGATCGGGTTTAAGAAATACCGAATACAGCATAGCCGGTGATAAACCGCAGGCTGAACTTTCCAATTTGCAAAAGGATATTACAATCAAACAGCTTGAAATTCAGGAAAAAGCACTGGACCTGAACCGCGATGTCACAAAACTGCAGCTCCAGGTATCCCAAGTACAGGCTGCGATGATGTATCCGTCTTCTCCCTTTAATGCGACAGTACAGCGCGTACTGGTCAAAATCGGAGAGGCCGTCAATCCGGGGACACCACTGATGATTCTGTCTCAGGAGATTGAAGAAGATCCGATCGTCGCGATCGCTTATGTCCCCCGCGAGATTGCTCTAAAAACAACGTATGCTGAACCGAGTGTCCTTACGATCGGAACAATCAGCTATGAGACATACCCGTCATACATTTCCCGGGATGCCGTACAGGGAAATTTGTACGGGATATTTTTCCCTATTCCTGATTCGTATCACCAGTACGTGACCGATGACGGATATATAAATGTCACTATCCCGATCGGATACTATGATACATCTGCCTCTGTCCCCTACATTCCTATTGACAGCGTATACCAGACACAGGAAAGCTCTCATGTCTTTGTAATTGAAAACGGCAAAGCTGTAGCTCGTGATCTCACTCTCGGCTCTGTGATAGGGCGTTTCGTCGAAGTCGAACAGGGATTGGAATCAGGAGATGTCATCATCCTCGACCGGAATGTCGTAGGCGGAGACAAGGTTGTTGAGAAATAGTTTATAAATCACCCAAATACTGTCATCTCGAGCGCAAGTCGAGAGATCTCTTTCGATCATATAAAAGGGATTCCTCCACTTCGGTCGGAATGACAAAGTAAAATCAAAACTCTAACATCTGAATTTATATATCAAACATGGCCTCATATCTAGACAGAATACAATTCGACCCCAGACTTAAAAACACTATTCACGGAAAATTTATCACCAACTTCCGACTCGTGTTTCTCCTTATATTGAGTATTTTTGTTATCGGCATCATCAATTATTTTGAGATCCCGAGACGCCTCAATCCGGAAGTGGAAATTCCTATTGTGACCGTCACTACAATCCTTCCCGGTGCAACACCCGAAGACATGGAGGCACTTATCACCATTCCCATTGAAGATAAGCTGAAAGCAGTGCAGGATGTCGATACTATCACTTCAACCTCACTTGACAACGCATCCACGATTGTACTTCAGTTTCTCTCAACGGTAGATCCTGATGAAGCGCGTGACGAGGTACAACAGGCAGTTGATACCGTGACCGATCTTCCCGAAGATGCACAGGATCCCCGCGTCGCAGTGCTTGATTTTGAAAACCAACCGATATGGACATTTGCATTGACGTCTGATGATTTGCCTTCACTGATGTCATTATCGGAAAATCTGAAAAAAGATTTGGAGGATCTTCCTGAAGTGTCACAAGTTCAGGTATCCGGATTTGAAGAACAGGAAATTCAGGTAGTTGTCGACCCGGTGAAAGCACAGGAATTCGGTATCTCCCCTCTCGTCTTGTCTCAGGCCATTAGTGGAACGGCTAATTCCTATCCTGCAGGTTCAATCAATGCGAACGGTTCCGTCTTTTCTCTTACTATTGATCCGGGAATCACAACCATTGATGACATCAGGTCTATCCGTATCACAACTGCGGATCGTATCGTCACCCTGGAAGAGATAGCACAGGTGAAAGAAATATCTGCTCCCGATCAAAATAAAACATATTATGCTGATCAGAATATTGCTTCCCGCCGGGCAGTACAATTTTTCGTATATAAAGCTGATGCTTCAAATATCGACACGGCTGCTGAAGCTGCAGTCCAAAGAGTGGATACACAGCTTGAGCCCTATAAAAATACTGTGAAGCTGCTCACTATCAGCAACTACGGAGATCTTATAGACGAACAGTTTACTGATCTTCTTCATGAATTTTCCACAACTGTTTTACTGATTTTCACGGTGCTGCTGGTGTTTCTCGGACTCAGACAGGCGGTTATCGCATCATTTACCGTTCCCCTTACCTTTTTGTCTGCAATTGCAGTTGCCAACGGTTTGGGGCTTTCTCTCAACTTTCTAACGTTGTTTTCCTTTCTGATTGCCCTTGGTCTTCTGATCGATGACACGATTGTCATCGTCACGGCTATGACCCGATACTACGCTTCTGGAAAATTTACACCTTCAGAAACGGGACTTCTGGTGTGGAGAGATTTCTTTATTCCTATCTGGTCCACAACGGCAACGACTATCTGGTCATTTATCCCGCTCCTTCTGGCAACGGGTATCATCGGAGAGTTTATAAAACCGATCCCGCTTATCATAACAGCAACAATGATTTCCTCGACATCAATTGCAGTACTTATCACCATTCCATTAATGATCGTATTCCTGAAACTGGTTCTTCCGTATCGTGTCCGGGTACTGGTTCAGATTCTGGGTGTAATCATTTTTATCGCTGTCCTGACACTTATTTCACCGAAGAATGCACTGCTTATACCGATTCTCCTCGTTGCGGGACTTGCAGCGTGGATGCTGTATGCAAAGCGTGAAATCTATATAGACACAATAAGAGATTATTATCACAAAAATCAATCTTTGCAAAAATTTAGCCAGTACGGAAGCCGCATTGTCAGTGAAGGCATCATCAATCTCGAAGCTGTCAGTTACCAGTATCGGAACATGCTTAACAGGATTTTGGCGAAAAAATCAAACCGAAGGAATGTCATCGTATTTCTCGTTGTGTTTGCTCTGGTCTCATATCTGCTTGTCCCGCTCGGTTTGGTCAAAAATGAATTCTTCCCGAAAACCGATGAAAATACCATCTATCTTTCGGTAGCACTTCCTCCCAGTACGGATATCCAAACAACAACAGCAGAAGCTGTCGCGCTGACACAGGAAGTACGAAAAATACCTGAGGTTGATTATGTTATCACCGAAACAGGATATGGTTTTACGGCAACATTTGACCGCAGTACCGATCCTGCCAATTTTTTGATCACATTTGCCCTTCCTGACCCGGAAGAGCGGGAAAAAACATCCATTGAGATCGCTCAGGAACTGCGGGAACGATTTGCAGATTACTCACGGGGAAGACTCAGCGTGATTGAGCTTTCAGGCGGCCCGCCTGCCGGAGCCGACATCCAGATCAGTTTGCTTGGTGCTGACTACGGAGTTTTGACCCGTTACACTCAGGAAATTATGAACTACCTGGAAGAACGACCGGGAGTGACGAATGTCGATACATCGTACAAGTCCGGTACCAGTAAAATCGTATTTGTCCCCGATCAGAATAAACTGGCCGATGCGGGAATCTCGAGAGAAACACTGGCTTTGTGGCTTCGCACCTATGCATCAGGATTCACCCTTGATACCATCAGATTTGATGAAGAAACCGATATTACATTGCGCCTCTCGCAGGCACAGGTGACTCCTGAAGAACTCGGTTCGCTTTATATCCAGTCTCCTCAGGGGAATGTCCCTCTTTTATCCCTCGGTGAGCTAAAATTGAGTACGAATCCGACGAATATTTCTCATGAGGACACTTTGAGAACCATTACCGTCTCTGGCTCTGTTGAGGTAGGATACAACATACAGGAAATTAACTCTGATCTCGTAGCCTATGCAGAATCGCTGAAACTCCCGAACGGATACCGCTGGCAAACAGGAGGGATCAATGAGGAGAATCAGAAATCAGTGAATTCAATTTTGCAGGCTATGGCATTATCCTTTCTTTTGATTTTAGTTACAATGATTATTGAATTTGGCTCATACCGGCAGTCAGCAATTGTTATGATGACGATTCCACTTGCCATTTCTGGGGTATTTTATGTTTTCGCATTGACCGGTACTCCCCTTTCTTTCCCTGCTCTTATCGGAATTCTCGCTCTATTCGGAATTGTAGTGACTAATGCCATCGTTGTTATTGATAAAATCAACAGTAATATGAATGAAGGGATACCGGTGAAGGAATCAATTCTGGACGCATCGGCAAGCCGACTCGAACCGGTGCTGCTGACATCGCTGACTACCATATTCGGACTTCTGCCGATCACCTTGTCTGACCCGCTCTGGAGAGGTTTAGGAGGTGCGATTATCGCCGGATTATTCTTTTCGGGAGTTATCAAACTGTTTTTTATCCCGGTGATCTACTATTCCTGGTACGGCACGGGTAATAAAGAAAAGTAAAACTACAGGTCTAAGCAACAACACATAACCTGCTTTTACCTGATATGTAGCTTGGACCGCTGGTTTGACAGAATTCCAAAAAATGCAGCGACTTCTTACTGTGAGATTGCCGGAGTTACTGTATTTGTCGGTGTGGGAATCTGTTCATCTGTATTCTGATAAGTAAAGACTCGGGTAAGTGTTTTGTTTTGATTGGAAACCAAACTTCTCACGCGAAGTTCAAGAGTTTTTTTACCCGAACTCATATTATAGATAACGATATCATTGTCTGAATAATCACTCCACTGACCGTTATTGATGCGATAACTCCAAACTACCGAACAGTAATCTCCCTGGTCATATCTGATGTCAATATCTAAAGGATTTCCGCTCACGGTGCTGTTTTCTTGCGGCGACAGAATATCTATCGGTCCGATATCCTTGATGCACTCCCCTTTTGATTCCGGGGTCGGAGTCGGAGTCCCGTCTTCATTTTCAGGTGCGGTTGTCGGCTCATTATCATTATCCCGTATGATGGTAATGATTGTTGGCGTGGTGTCTTTCGGCTGTTCGGCTACAGGATCAGAGGTATCAGGTCCGTTTCTTTTTTCCTGAATATTGATGTAATTCATATAAATCACAGAAAGAAGAACCGGAATAGAAAGGGTTGCAGTTATAACTTCAATATATTTCTTTTTATCCGGCAAATTCCGAAATGAATCCAGGAATTTCGCAAAAGGGTTTTCCATAGAAGGATATTGTACCCGTTTTAGCGCCAGATATCAACTTTTACCGGTTTTCATGCCGAAATGAGAAGTGACTTATGACAACGCGCAAATCCAATAAATGATACCGACATCCGTAAAAAATCTTACATACTTTTTTTTATCTTTACTTTCATTTGTACGCTCCATATACTTTATGATAGAAAGTTATGAAAACACAAGCCGGTTTTACCCTGGTAGAAACCATTGTTGTACTCACCATCGTAGGCGTATTGATGACCTTCGGAGTTGTAGCATATTCTGCATCGCAGCGTAATGCACGGGACACCATCCGCATCACTGATGCTCAAAAAGTAAAACGGGCACTGGATGCATTTTATATCGATCACGGTTTTTATCCGAACCCCGGTGGCGCCTGGCGCGGAGAGTGCAACCATCCCTGGGGAACTCCGAATCTCGCACCGAACGATGTCATCCCCGGCCTTGTACCCGACTATCTGGACGAATTTCCTCATGATCCGCAAATGAACCGCGTTTTTTCAGGGACCACTACTCCCTGTTATCTCTACCGATCAAACGGAACTGATTTTGCCTTCCTCATCCATCAGAAAGATATCGGAGGCGATGACAACTACGGAAAGGAAAACTCACTTCTTGACACTCACCGGGACGGAGGATCCAATACCTGTAGATTGGACGGCTCAGCATTCTGGTCATGGAAAGTGGCTTCTTCAGGCGGCAGGTGCTGGTAAATACGTAGACTTTTGAGTACTTTCAAGCTAGAATATATCTATGAAAACTCAAAAGAAAACAGACAAACCGTTACTTCAGTTATTTGTGACCGGCTTCATCATGGGAACGGCAGATTTGATCCCGGGAGTTTCCGGAGGAACAGTAGCGTTTGTGGCGGGAATTTATGATGAATTGCTTGCGAGTATTAAGAAAGTGAGCGGTGAAGTACTTAGATTAGGGCTTCAGTTCAAAATAAAAGAAGCTGTCGCAGCGGTACCCTACCGTTTTCTTTTCCCCCTTCTTGCCGGTATCTTTACTGCAATTCTTTCACTTGCCAATCTCCTTGGTTACCTTCTTGACACATACCCGTCATTTGTTTGGGCTTTCTTTTTCGGATTGGTCATCGCGTCCACATGGATTGTGGCTAAGCGGGTCTCAGCCTGGAGTATGCCGAACATGATCTCATTTATAACCTTTCTGATTGTGGGGTATACAGTAGTCGGTGCGGTACCGGTAGAGACTCCTTCCAATCTACCCATGTATTTCTTAAGCGGTATGATTGCAATCTGTGCCATGATTCTTCCCGGTATTTCAGGTTCTTTTATCCTTCTTATCATGGGGAAATATGCTCAGGTGCTCGGAGCTGTTCGCGAGATGAATATCGGTGTCCTTATATCAGTAGCACTCGGTGCGGTAGTCGGTCTGTCAATTTTCTCCCGTTTTCTTTCCTGGCTTTTTGCAAAACATCATGATATTTCAGTCGCCGCTTTGTCAGGATTTATGCTGGGTTCTGTCCGAAAGCTTTGGCCATGGCAGGAAGTTATCGAGACACGAATAAACAGTCACGGTGAAGTTGTGCCGCTTGCAACGAGAAACATACTTCCGCAGGCAATTGACGCTACCGTCCTTGGTATTATTGCTCTTATAGCAATCGGAGTTGCTATCGTCATGTACATCGACAGACTGGATCTGGTCAAAGAAGAACACGTCGGATAAAATCAGATTTGATTCCCCTGTTCCATTTGCTGCAATTGTCTCAGTTCTCTCTGTGTCTCTTCATCAAACATATTGTAGAAATCCTCGGGCGATTCTTCCCCATATTCAGCATCTTGTTCGATATTGAACTCTTGTGTGTTATTTTCCTCAAAGGCTTCCTGTAACAGCTCGGTAGGATCTATCTTCCCTATTGCCTGGACTGCTGCCGTGATAACAAGTCCGGCAATCACCCATCCGATTGCACTTACAATCCATATCCAGGTCATAGAGACGGGTTTAGACTCGTCATACAAAGCACGGGCATGTCTGTAAACCTGAAATGTAAATGCCAAACCGAACCAGTTTACGAAGAAATTGACCACAAAACGTACCAGACCGGCTAAAGCGGCAACTTCTTCCGAAATACTGCTCAGTGCAGCGAGCGCTATCATGACAGCCATTACCAGCAAAAAATACAAAACAAATCGGCCGACTATTGCACCGAACTGCTGTTGTACAATCCCGACACTCATTTTGATAGCCTCCATCCCTTTCTTATTCTCAAGAACGACCGTGTAAAGGGTAAATGCAAGAAAAATACTCACAATAATCGCCGGTATGATAAGAAGGAATATGCTTCCGAACGTAATAAAAAATTCTATTAATCCGACAATGAATAATGGTAATACGTATATCCATCCCTTTTTAAGAAGAGAAAATGCTGAGGCAGATTCATCTTTTTCAGAAAGCGCCAGAATAAGTCCTGCCTGAGCCATAAGACTGATGATCGTAACTGCAACTATCAGCGCTACAAACAAAATTCCGCCCGCTGTCCAAACGGCCGGATTTGTCATCAGTGAGGCTGCTGCATTTTGGACGTTTTGGATCCCTCCGAATATACCGAAAAAAACAATGAGACCAATCAGTGCGGCAATGATATAGGTTATGATAATGCCGATAAACGTGTAGGTTGAAATAAGAAGTATTTTCAGTACTTTCTTCGTCAGGAGATGCCATGACTCCTCCAGAAGTTGCTTTATAGGCGGCATTGCCTGTACATTTGTTAATGAAGCTTTCGCCTCGGTTGGGTTTGGGTTTTTGGTTTCGTCCATACTATAAATATAGTATAGCAAACTATCCCGAATTTACACAAGACCGGATCAAAGCTGATCCAGATCGCTCTCAATTTGCTGTAAATCCTGATCAATATCAGGAATCTCTATCTGCTGAAGATCTGCTTCCTCCTCATTCACAGGCGTTACGGTCGGGCTTACTTCGACAGTCGGTGAGACTTGAACGGGTGACGGCGAAATCTGTGTTTCGGCCGGTGCGGCTGCCATCTGCTTGTAGAAAAACAATCCTACCAAGCTGAGCAGAATAAGAAGAAGCAGTCCGACTAGAATATAAACCAGTTTGCTTGACTTTGTCTCGGTGTAGCCTACATCCGGATAAACCGGTTGAGGTACCGGTTCGGCTGAAGTGTCTGCCGTAGTATCAACGGGTGGCTGCCCATCAGCAGGAGATTCTGGAGTGGCTGCGGGTGTTTCAGCCGGTGCGGCTGGTTCTGCATCAACGGGTATTGTTTCCGTCGAAGGTTCCGGTGTTTTTATCGTTTCCTGTGTTTCAGGTTTTTGCTGTTCTTCCTTTTTATTTTGATTATCCATGATTTAGTCAAAAATAGTAATTAGCCGCCTAATTCGTCAGACTCTTCAGACTCGCTTGTTTCCGGCTCTTCAGTACTCTGTTCGTGTGCTTGTCCCAAAGCTCGTGCGGCATCAACTGTCTTTTGCCGTGCTTCCCTCACGGTTTCAACGGTGGCTTTAATATCTGTTCTGAATTGCGTAACTACTTTCTGTACGTCATCTTTCACATTGCTTTCATCACTGAGTTCTATGATGTACTCTTTCCCCGCCTGCTCTGCCACTGCTTCCTGAGATGTCTCGACTGCAGCTCTTGCTACGGTTATCGCATCATCTACTGCCTGGGTGTCTCCTTCCAACTCCCCTGCTTTTTCCTCAATTCTGTCAATAATTTCTGAAATTCTGTCCAAATGCTCAGCTAATTTTCCGGTAATCCTTTCATTCATTTCAGCCATATGAGCATCAATCCGTTCGACTATTTGTTGCTTTTTTTCATCGGTTATCTTTTGAGTTTCAGTTTGAATTCTTCACGGTCTTTCGCAAACTCTTCTTTTGCTTCCTCTCGCTTCATCATGATTTCTTCCTGTGCTTCCTTCCTTTTTTGTATCGCTTCTTCTTTCATCTCTTTCGCTTTCTCCATCGCTTCAGTACGTTTCTTCTCACGGCTCGGAGTTACAGTCGCTTCCACGGTTTCTTCAACTGTTTCTTCTGCTTCCTGAGCCATTGAGGCTACAGGAAAAGCTAATAATAATGTAAAGGTTAGTATTGCTAGGTAAAACTTTCTCATATTATGAGGATAGTATAAATAACGGGTTATGTCAAACTTGTCTTATGCCAATCCTGCACGTAAGAAAAAGAAAACTACTAGTCACGGGATCTAAACTTATGTATTATGATGATATGGCTGCTGTCGAAAATCTCCATACCGTCAACAAACTGATAGAAAAAGGAAATTACAAAGAGATCAAGTATCTTCTTCTGAAGATGGACTTTCATAAAATAGCCGAGATAATCAATCATTTGCATGATCAGAAACGATATATCTTTTCTCTTCTCCCTCCTGAAATTCAGTCAGAAGTCATTTTGCACCTCTCTGACCAGTCAAAAAGTGTGATCATTCCGAAACTTTCAGTCTATGAATGTGCCCGATTTCTCCATTTCAACGACGAGGATGACGCGACAGATATTATTCAATATCTCCCCGGTTCCAAACGTCAAAAAGTACTTTTGAAGATCAAAGAACCGAAACGTAAAAAAATTGAAAAACTTCTTACATTCGGTAAAGAGACTGCGGGCGGACTTATGGATTTGGATTATATTATTGTCAAAGAAACCTTTACATTCAAAGACATAGCCGACAAAGTACAGGAACATATCACGCGTGAAAACAAGGTGCCGTTTATCATTCTGACAGCAGAAGACGGAAAAGTTCTCGGTTTTATCCCCCACAAAAATCTGATTTTTAGTTCTCCGAATATCCCTATCAGTAAAATCGTACAAAAGCTCCCTCTGATAAGCCACAAAGAAGATCAGGAAAAAATTCTGCACAAGGTTGATCACCTCAAAAGCGATGCAATCGGTGTTGTAGATGCGAAAGGAGCAATTCTGGGCATTGTTCATTTGCGGGATCTCCTTCGTGTAGCTCAGGCTGAAGCTACGGAGGATGTATATAAATTTGCCGGAGTTCAGCATGAAGAGACTCCGGGAGATCCGATCAAACTAAAAGTTTTTATGCGCTATAAATGGCTTATCATCAATCTTGTTACGGCTTTTCTGGCGGCATCTGTGGTCGGACTGTTTCAGGATACTATCTCCAAAATGGCCCTCCTTGCGGTTTTTATGCCGATTGTCGCCGGTGAAGGAGGAAACGCCGCAACGCAGGCACTTGCCGTTGTTGTAAGAGGAATTGCGATGAATGACATAGATTGGCGTGAAGCAAAAGGAATCATTTTTAAGGAAGCTATGGCCGGTCTTTTTAACGGGGTAATTGTAGGTTTGATTGCCGGAATAGTAGCTGTTTTCTTTCACGGCACACCTATGCTTGGGGTTGTTTTGGGTATAGCAATGATTGCCAATCTTTTTATCGCTGGATTTTTCGGGGCACTTGTTCCTTTTATTCTGAAATCCATGAAAATTGATCCTGCAATTGCCAGCACCGTTTTCGTCACGACAGCTACCGATATCATCGGTTTTTTTGTGTTTTTAGGACTTGGCACTATTCTTCTGCTGTAGACTCATCTTCTTCGTCTACAATTTCGATACGATAAATCCCTCTCTCGTATTCTATGATCGGCCGGATATACATATGATCAAAAATATAATTTTTCATAGAAACATATGATATAAAAACTCTTCCAATGCACCATAAGAGAAGCGTAAAAAGATAGTGAGAATGCAAGCCATGGAGTATTTACTTGTCAGGGGATCTTATATGTCCGCCTTTTCCTGATACTGCATATTTCCGAACAAATCAGTATAGTTATGTTGTTCCATATGGGTAAATGCTGCCGCAAACAATGTGTTACAGGCACGTATGACTGAAGAATTGTCAGCAGTTTCTGTCACTGTCCTAAGTGGGGTAAACAGATCTTCCGCATCATTACCCTGATACTGTTCCAAGATAAATTTATTCATAATCAGATCCTGCACCTGCTGAGCTTTTTCTGCCCGATCCATATCATCGGGAGCACCGCCTTCAATATTTTTTTCTAGATAGCCGTCACACACCATAGAATACTCCTCCATCAATTCAGCATATGCGATCAAACGTTCAAGCGGTTCATCAAGAGGTTTCACTATATTGTATTTTTTTGCGATCGGTGACCGCCGATAGTCTTTGAGAGAATAAACAATTCCCTGAAGCCAGCCTTCGATCAGTTCGTTCGCTTCCTCCGGTGAAGCTCGGGAAGTAAGCCATTCATCATCCAGTTTCGACACAGGAAACTCATACTGATTTCTGTGCCATACATCAATGTCATATGTCCGTCCGTCCATTTCATATGAAGTCTGGTGAACGGGTGTAGTTATTTGGATCGGCTTTGCTAATTCACGTGACATCCGTCGAATATACCGAAGACGTTCTATTTGCATAAATACATTATATTTATTGAATTGTAAGAATATGGAAATAAAAAATACCGGAAATCAGAGATTGAATAAGAAATTGAAGGATGCAGGCGGAGAAAAAATTTCTCCGCCTGCTGTAACTGTACTACTGAGTACTTAGAGACTCTTGAGATAATCCTGAAACTCGACCACATATTCTTCACCTATCTTTGCTAGAAGACGGTCGAATCGTTGTGGATCATTTTTCTGGATTTCTTTGACCAGCTCTTGTTCTTCCGGTAGGACATAACGCAAAACAAACGCCAATTTCACTTCATCGGCTTTTGCTTTGTCGCCATCTACTGCCATCATGACCGTTTCGTTGATCATCATAGCCGCAAAATCCCAGAGGTCCATTATCATTCTCCTTAGTTCGTTGAATAATCAGTACAGCTATACATATTATACTATAGGTACAATAATGGTTTCATCTAATGACCTTCCTTGTCCCCTGCTATAATATCCCCTATGAATCTATCTATCGGTATTGTAGGACTTCCGAATATCGGAAAGTCGACACTCTTCAATGCTCTCTTGAAAAAAACCGTCGCTGATGCGGCGAATTATCCTTTTTGTACCATCGAACCGAATGTCGGTGTTGTCGAGGTACCGGATGAGCGTCTGCCGAAGATTGCCGAAATCGTAAACACTCAAAAAATTGTACCGGCAGTCGTCGAATTTTATGACATAGCCGGACTTGTTGCCGGGGCTTCACAAGGAGAAGGTCTGGGAAATAAATTTTTGTCCCATATCCGTGAAGTAGCGGCTATTGCGCACGTAGTCCGTCTTTTTGAAGATGACAACGTACTCCATGTCGCAAACACCGTCGATCCTCTTCGTGACATTTCAACGATAGAAACCGAACTTGTCCTTGCAGATCTTGCAACTCTTGAAAAGCAGAAAGATCTGTCAGTCGCAGCCCGTGCCAAAGCCACAAAAGAAGAAGGACATAGAGCAGATGCCGTTATCAAACTCAAAAACCATCTCAACGCCGGAAATCCTGCACGAACCCTCAGACTAACGGATGACGAAACAGAAGCTGCAAAAGACCTTCATCTTCTGACTATGAAGCCGGTAATTTATGTTTTTAATGTCTCGGAGGGGCAGTTGATGGACAAAGAAACGATTGAAGAGAAAATACGTGTCATTCTGAACGAAGTGAAGAATCCAGCAATGTCAACGAATGGATCCTTCGCGCATGCTCAGGATGACAAACATCTTCCAGCCAATGCTCTCTATCTTAATGCCAAGCTCGAAAATGAAGTCCTGGCTTTAGACGAATCAGATCAGAAAGAATATCTGAATCAGTACGGACTCAAAGAAACGGGTCTCAATCGTCTTATCAAGAAGGCATATGAAACACTCGGACTTATCTCATTCCTCACAGGAGGTGAACTTGAAGCACGTGCGTGGACTATCCCTGCCGGGACTCTTGCACCGCAAGCTGCAGCAGCAATTCATACGGATTTTGAAAAGAAGTTTATTAAAGCCGATATTGTACCCTTCCAAACCTTTGTTGAAATCGGCGGATGGACAAAAGCCCGTGAGGCAGGAAAAGTGCAGATCGTCGGTCGTGATCATGAAATGAAAGACGGCGATGTCGTGGAGTTCAAAATCGGGGCATAATACAGAAAAAGCGAAGATACCATTTTTTTTGCGACTTGGGAGATGCGCAGGCACGAGCACGCCCACAGAGCACTAAAAAAAGGGTATCGAGCTAGGATTTATTACTGAGAGTCCGGACTTTTACATAAATCACCCACCAGCGGATTGAAGAAAAGAGTGCCCAGACAAAGCCCGCAAAGCCGTCCTGAAAACCCTTATGACGGATGTAAATGCTCAAAAATGTGCCTAACGGCTTCATTACGAAATAACACAACCCACAAAGTTCCTGTTTTTTCTTGACGAGTTCTTTCGCATCCAACGTTGTATAACGATTCCAACGACTTAAGTATCGTTCAAATGTCGGATCTGCGTAGTGCAGTATATCTTTATGAAGTGTTCCGACTTTTCCCTTTATATCCACATTTTCATGGACATTTTTACAGGGAAAATGTGCTTTCCCTTTTTTATACAATCTGATTGTAGAGTCGGGATATATACCTCCTTTTTCCAGAAATTTTGTCAAAAACCAGTTTCTCCGTGGAATCCAATACCCGTCATACTCCTCTGTTGTTTTCCCCTCAATGATACGGATAATCTCATCTTTAAGTTCTGGGCTCACGGCCTCATCAGCATCGAGCTGTAAAATCCAATCTCCTGTGGCCTTCTCAATCGCCTTTTGCTTATTGATATGGAACATTGCCGGATTGTCTTCATTGTAAATAGTTACTTTAGAGCCGTATGATTTGGCAATTTCTAACGTTTTATCCTCGGAACCGCCGTCCACAATAATAACTTCTTCAACAATATCATACACTGAATCAAGCGGGTAACGGATAAACTCCTCTTCATTGAAAGTTGCGATACAAAGGGATAATTTTGCCATACTGATAGTATACTCTAAATCGACTATTTTGCTAAAGGATTTGAGTTCAGTCTGTTATAATATGAACATGATTTTACCGCTTGTGAAGGTGCCAAACAAAGTTTTGAGCACTCCCGCAAAACCCGTAAAACAATTTGATGAACGACTGAAAAAGCTCATAAAAGATATGGCAGAAACTCTTATTGCCGCAAAAGATCCCGAAGGAGTCGGACTTGCGGCACCTCAGGTCGGAGTGGGACTTTCGCTTTTTGTGACTCGCCCTGACAAACGGGCAAAAGTACGTGAGTATATCAATCCTAAACTTCTGAAAATAGTTGATATCCCCGTGGAAAAGAAAGACGGCAAAACGACTCTCGAAGGCTGTCTTTCGGTAGACCGGATCTGGTCTCCTATTGAAAGGCCTCAAAAGGTACTGCTTACATACCAGACACTTGACGGAGAAAAACGTGAAGAATGGTTTGAAGGCTTTAAAGCGGTCATTATGCAGCATGAAGTGGATCACCTAAACGGCATACTCTTTACGGCACGCGCTATGGAACAGCAATCTCCTTTATATGAAGAACGGAACGGAGAACTTCACGAAATGAAAGTATAAATTTAGGCAGCTGCCTCAACAGGCACTACATTTGCCGGGACATTTTTCATCTGGACAAACGGTTTTTTTCCGTCCATGATGTCTTTTTTCACTCTCTTGAGGCATTTCATGCAGAGTTTGACACGGACTTCTTTTCCCTGATCAAGAATAGTGACAGGCTGAAGATTCGGTCGGAACAATCGCTGTGTCTTTTGGGCACGCTTTTTCCATCGACCTCCCGCCACACCTCGGTGGTGCGTATGAGATCTGCCGTACATAATTCCTTTTCCACAGTGATAACATTCCATATAGTTTAAAAGAGATTTTTAAGTCAAGATTTTTTATGATATCATAAAGGGTTGCAGAATGCAATATACTTTATTTGATTTAGGAAAAAACGAATATGCTTACTTTATTGCTCACTAACCCGATACTCTTCCTGTTAAGCGCCGTATCACTGGTAATTGCCATTACCATTCATGAGTTTGCCCATGCAAAAATGGCCGATCATCTGGGGGATCCCACTCCCCGTCTGCAGGGACGCGTGACTCTCAACCCGGCCGCACATCTTGATTTATACGGTACTATTTTTTTGTTACTGGTAGGATTCGGCTGGGGTAAGCCTGTCCAATTCGATCCTTTCAATCTTGACAACGCAAGAAAGGATGCCGCTTTGATCTCTATTGTGGGTCCCGTATCAAATTTTGTATTAGCTATAGCAAGTTCCGTTATCCTCTATCTGTTCACATTTTTTGGTTTAGAGATTCCCTTTATTATAGGATCACTCCTTATTGTCTTCATCCAGATGAATATTCTTCTTGGGGTATTCAATTTACTTCCCGTTCACCCACTTGACGGATTTAAAATCGTTGAAGGACTGCTTAATGAACAGCAGGCACGGGAATGGCATCAGCTTGAGAGATACGGTTTCTTATTTTTGATTGTCCTTATTTTACCTATCGGAGGACAATCCATGCTTCATACGATACTTGATCCTGTGATGAGCTTTATTAACCAACTCCTGATCCCGCTTTCATAATCTTAAGGTGTAGGTGTCGGCGTCGGTGGATAATCACAGACAGCTGAAGCTTCAACCCATTCTGTCGTTATTCCGTTTGCATCCTCTGCTCTTACCTGACAATAAACCGTCGAACCCTGTGGTGGTTTACTGTTCAGTTCGACACTGTTTGAAGTCATATTTGTGATTGCGTTATTGTAATACCAGGTTGGGATCTGCTCAGAATTCGTTGAAGTAAAACTTTTGCTGCTGCACTGAAACACGTAGCGATCATACGCTTTTCGGCAATCAGGATCCTTTGTGGCAAATGAATCCCATGTCCATGACAGGCAGGTTTTACCCGGCTCAACCTGAAGGTATTTTATCGCACAGTTTGAAGTCGAGATTGTCTTGGCGACAGTAGGTGTGGGTGTAGAAGCGGAATTGCCGGTATACTCACTCGTACCGGGTGTCCCCTGCAGAGATATACATTTGAAATAATCAGCCGAGCTACACCCTTTTCCGAGCTTTGCTTTAATTTCATTACAGTCGGTTACGGTACAGTTACTTGTGCTTATCCCCGCTTCTTCCGTAGCTTCTTCTTCACGGGCAATACGGGTTGAAATCCCTTTTATCGCCTCAGCGACGTCTTCGCCGTCTTTATTCTTGGTCGTAAATGTCCAGGGCACGCCGGAGTTATCATATGTCGTACCGTTTATCCGTATTTGATAATAATAAGTTGTTGATTGAGATAACAACGTCAGGCTCACCTCATGCTCCTTGGATGATCCGACTTCCGGAGCATAGGAATTGAGTGCTGTCGGTGTCGTTCCGTATTCCACAACACCCTGCGTTTTTTTATCGGTATGCCACGTGATAACTGCGGATGATTTGGTGATTTCCGAGGCGATAACATCAACCGGTTTATCGCTTCCCACACCGGATACAAACCCCTGGATCGCCAGAATAACAAACAACAGAACCGGAAGCCCCACAAGAGTTGTGAGTGCTACAAATATAACAGTCAGTTTTCGTTTTGATCCGCCTAAGTGTGGACGTTGAAGCGAAGCCATGTATACATAATACCATTGAAGGGTATGCTGCGTAAATAGATTATATGAAAACTCAGACTATTTTCATAATCAGACGAAGACCGAGACCCGCAACAAGAAGTACTCCGCCCAAAGCCGTATATCGCATCATATCGCCATAAACTCCGCTTGCAGGAAGTGATGTCGGCTTGGTTGTGGCAGCAGTGCCGTCGCCGCCTACCGTTACAGCGTGTGCGGTGAGTGTGCTACAGTCGATTATATTTGATGCATTGATGTCATTCTGATTGATCTTCGAAGTCTCAGTCTGTGTCAGATCGCAGGTAAACTTAAGCTCCGTGGTCCCTTCTGCCTCTCCTTTAAATACCAGCGTAGCGACAGTGCCTGTACCCGTCTTGTATTCACCCTGATTGGCAATAACTCCTGAAATGTACAGTTTATCGGTCGTAGGAATATTACTTACGAGCGGGAAATAGTCACCTCCCGTGACTGACTGCAATGATACAATACTGCTGTCATACGTGATATAAATATCCGTTCCTGCTACCTGTTTGGTACCGGCATCAATAGTGACGTCTACCGAAAAGGTCTCCCCTTCTTCAATCTCAGAACTTGCAGGGTCGAATTCGAGTGAAGCCGCCTCCACATGAACCACCCCGACAACTGCCAGAGTGATAAAACTGAATGCAACCAATATCGACTGTTTTAGAACCTGATTCATTATGGATTTAACGGGTTGTAATAAAAACGGAACCTACCTGCGGCTCAATGATGACAACATCTTTATCTACCAACTGTGTACGTTCCTGGCCTTTGGTTGTGAGTACGGTAACAACACCTTCTCCTGTCGTTTTCGGCTCCAGAACGACTTTTACCAGCGGTGTATCATTGAATAGTGTCGGATCCTGTGACTGAAGATTTTTGATTCCGGTCACTGCACGATACATCCCGCGGTCAAACGCCTGTATCTGGAACGAAGGCAATTCCGAAGTAATGCTCACTACTTCATACTGTGACGGATCGATACCAATCAGCAGATCATAGCCTGTGATATCCTTACCTCCTGAAAATGCGTTCACTGTCAATTCCACTTCCTGCCCTACAGTCGCTTCCTGTTCAGGTGCTTTTACTTCTACCCACGGTTGTGATCTGTCGGTAATTTCCGAAGCAAAAAGCTCAAGAGTCTCTTTATTTGTAGTAGGTTCCGTTTTCGGAGAGACCAAATGCAAAGCCTCTTTCATGCGGGCTTTCAACCCGTCATTAGTAAGTACGATATATCCTCCGAAAGCGATTAAAAGGACAGTAATCGTGATAAATATCATACGATAATTGTGCTGCGGATGTGCCGGTTCTGAAATCATTTGAGCCGAATCAACTGGCCCGTAGGATTGGTTTTCGTCCATAGTTTTATACTAACTGATAATTCGCAAATTTTATAGTCCTATCTGCGATCACAACTCTTCGTCGTACTTGAACCCGAGTGCTGCCATAACCAAAGAATAATCCTGAGTATCAATAATGCCGTCAAGATTCAAATCTCCCCGTGACAGTGCCGTAGGGCTTGTGTTGCCGAAATTCTGACGGATAAAAATAATATCGGCAGAGTCGACAACCTGATTTTGCGTCGGAATATCTCCCGCCAATACCACGATCTGACTGAAATCAAGATTATTTCCTCCTTCTTTTAGTTCAATATCTCCCCCGCTTTCACACTTGTAAGTTCCGGGGACATTTTCACGCGGAGCTGCCTGACAAATTTTTCTTGAAAGATGCTTGGGTCCTTTGATCAAAACGGCATATTTTTGGGCTATCGGCACGTCTTCAATCTTCATTACACCGTTCCAAAGACCGCTTCCGTCAGCCTTAAACTCGACGATCTGATCGTTTTTGTACCCTTGAGAACCCTCAATATCGATACGTACATTCAAGCGGTCAAATGCGGCGTTCGGTTGTTTGACCACTCCCTGAAAGCGAACTTTCATGTTAAGTTGCACATCTGCTTTCTCACCTGAGAAGTTACCTGTTGTGGGAGTCGGTGTGGGAACATCATCACTGGTCGGTGTGGGTGAAGGTTCAGACGCAGCAGTTATCGTCACCGTGTGTGCCTGCAAGGCTTCACAGACTAAGACATTGGTAGCGTCGATGTCATTTTTAATGATACGGGATGTATCCGTTTTTGACGGGTCACAATCGACTGTGATAGACGCATTTCCTGTCTCAATTGCTTTGAAGGTAATTGTTGCAATGGTACCTGATCCGGTTTTACTCTCTCCCTGAGTTGCAACTGTTGCAGAAATGTAAATTCTGCCGGTCGCCGGTACATTACTGACGAGAGGAAAATACGAACCTGCTGTTACTTGATCAATAGTCAGAAGATTTGCATTATATGTGAGATAAATGTCTGCCCCGGCAACCTGCTCTGATCCGGGATCGATAGTAAGGTTAATATTAAATGTCTCATTCTTTTTCACCGAAGTACTGGACGGTTCAAATACAAACCTCGGACCAGATATTGTACCGGTCGGTGTCGGATCATCAGGTGCAACAGTCGCAGTCGGAGTGAGATCAGAGCCGGTACCTCGATAAATCGTCACCGATGCAAGAACCGGTTCGGTAGGATTTCCGAATTGTGCAGCCTCCCCCTGATTATTGGCACCCACAAACTGTGACTGTGTATTCAGACGGATATTCTGAATTACATTGTCAATACGTTCGCTATCTGCAGGGTCAACGGCTATTGCTTTAAATTTGAAGTTCAGAAGGCGGGAATTATTCGGTGTGGCAGGAATTTCAGTCGTTGCAACCAGTACAAGCTTTACCTGCTTGGTATTTTCATCAAGTTCTGATACTTCCTCAATAAGCACATCATACTGAAAATTTTCAGGCTGTATAAATCCTCCTGTCGTATCATACTCTTTACCGTACTGCAGATACTTGGAATCATACGTAAGTATCAACTCCATACCCGATACATCCTGATTTGCCACTTGGAATGCAACATTGAACTCTTCATGAGATTTGCCGGATAAGTCAATTGTTTCTTTAGTCGGAGTCATGCTGACTGAAACTGGATCAGTTGATGCAAAAAATTTGTAGATATAGGTGTTCACGTACCAGAAAAGGAAGATTGCAACAGCAAGCCCGACAAAGATCATCAGTGTTTTTCTGATAAAAAAGTTGCCTCGTAATGATTGTATGAATTCAGATTTCATTTATAGTTTGATTGTAATATATTTATAGCGTTACTGTGTACTTTGACGCAATGCATTAATTCTCCATATTGCAAAATCCAACAAACCAACCCCGTCTGTGCTGCTGTCGAAATTAGCTAATCGCTTACAGTTGCCGACCGCGGTCGGAGTATTGCCCTGGAGTTTGCTCAGATACTGATTTTTCCAACAAATATAATCTTCATTATTAATCACACCTTCAGCATCACAAGTCGCATTTCCGAGAGGAAAATTCGGACAATCGTCAACCGTCGGCTGCGGGGTTGCTGTGTTTGTCGGAGGAATTGAGGTAGCAGTCGGAGGTTGGACAGATGGTGTTGGAGTGGCCGCTGCAATCGTGCTTGTAGGTGTAGGAGGAATCGCCGTCGGCGTTGCAGAAGGACCCACATAGCTTGCTGTCAGTGACACACTCGGGACTCCTCTCACACTAAAATATATCGGAGAGTTTGTCACAGACGAGGTACCGAATGTGACCTGCCAAGTATAGCCTGCGACCGGTTTCAGCCTTACCCAGTACTCACTTGATAATCCGGAATCTACCGTCACAGTACGTGTCGTTCCCCTGTCTGTCCACGATCTACTTCCCGTCGGTGAGGCATCGTCATTCGGGTTTTTAATAGCTGTTTCCCATCCCCATCCTGAGGGCATCGTACCGGTCGTGTTCATTGTGATTTGAGTCGTTGGACGTGGCGTATGAGTAGGAGTCGGAGGCTTTGGTGTGGGGGTCTTCGTTGGTGTGGGTGGCTTGGGCGTAGGGGTCTTTGTCGGGGTTGGGGTATTTGTGGGCACTGTTTTTATCAAAGAAACGGACTGTAGTATTGCCTGTGCATTTACCGTTCCGGTTCCCCATGTGCAGAATTTTAGGCTAAGGGGTAAATTACTGTTGTTCAGATAACCTGCCCAGTCAATACTTGATTTTCCGCCCGTATTAATGGGAGGATTCAACATATTTTGAGTACTAGAGGTTTCAAACTGGAAAAACGAATTACCAGACGGGAAATTACTGCTCAAATTAGCCCTCAATCGATAAAAGCTACCGTCTGCTCTGCCATTTTGTACCCATTGAATCCAACAGGATCCATACTCCTGATTCGTAGATTGTGTTGCTATTCGCAAATCACCGTTGGTTTGAATAGTGCTGGTTGAAGTCTGATTTCTCGACCATTTGCACCATTGCCCGTAATCACATTGTCCGTCCGTACGCTGATTGTTCGTAAGCAGGTTGCCTGCAACCGAAGTATCGACAACATCAATTCGCGGCATCGGTGTCGGTGTATTTGTCGGAGCATTCATTGCCGCAAATGCTACATAATCACTTGGACCACAGCTAATCCATGAGCTCCCGCAGTTCACACTTCCGCCGTTCATTGTACAAATCGGATTTCCTGAACAACCGGCTCCTCCTACAACCTGATTTATCGCAAAAACATAGGTGCCCGGAGTTAAGCCTGAGTTATACGCGTTGACTGTCCAGTCTTTCGTTGTTGCAGTATCAGTCATCTCATAACGACACCACCCACCGGAGATGGATTTTGAACTGCCGGATATAGAGAATGAAGAGGGACAGCTGAATGACGATTCTAATGTTCTACAGCTGGCATCTGTACATTTAGCCAAATTAACACTACGACTCGGCCTGTTATCACCCCAACTTGATCGGAAACTGATATCTCCGTTTGCCGACTGTGACAGTATTGCCACCGAGGCTGGATTAAAAACCTGGACGGTTTTCGTTGTGTTCGGTCCCACGCATTGTCTTTGCTCTGGCGGATTTACGACACCTGACCCATTGACTCTCGGAACACCGGCTGCACGACACTCTACACGAGAATCATTCCACGCGCGACAGTTCATCTGATATGACCCTGCTGACGTCGGTTTCCAATCATAGGTCGTCGTACCTGAATAACCGGGAAGCCTGTTATAACTTCCCATTGCTGAAAAATTATTTACAAAGAGCTGCCCGGTCAAATCTCCATCCAGAGACTCAACATTTGCGGAATAGTTTCCGGTTTGGTTCGTAAGCAATGCGTTAGGTCCCGATACATTTGAGCAATTCGGTGCGCATCGTATTTTGGTCGGTCCTGAGACAGCACCGCTCCAACCTGCGTTATTGACCGCGTGTAACCAATATCCATATGAAGCGTCGGGATCAACATTCATCGTAAAGGATGTCCCTGTAACATTATCATTACAGACTCCACCATAACCTGCAGCTTGCTGACCGTTACAGGCAGGAAGTGACTGTCCGTCTCTTTGTACCCGCACAGCGTATTTTGACGCACGGGATACAGCTCCCCATGATATTGTGACCTGATTTCCAGTGTACGTACAGTTATAATCGACGCCTGTCGGAACACTCGGAGCTGTCTGTGTGCTTCCTCCCCCGTTTGAACCGCAGCAGTTTTTCACTTCTGAATAGGTACTTCCGTCATCACATGCGTAGTTAAACTGTTGCTGACAATTAGATCTACAACTATCCTGACCGGACACCCAACACGTTTTGGCCCAAACGTTATTCTGTACCCCAGCAAAATGAAAAAGAAAAAGTATGCTTAATACAGTCAAAACTAATGTAATTTTTCTATTGAAAAGAGAGATTCTCTCCATATATTCAGTGTATCAAAAATTATCAGAACACATATTATGTTTCATTTATAAACGAGATATACCAAATTGCATAATCCAGCAAGTTGGTTCCTCCGAAATTATCAAAATCGGTATATTGACAACCTCGCTCTGTGTCCATCACGGTACTAATATAGAATCCTTTCCAGCATTCAAAATCGTTTTTTTCAATGCTGCCGTTACAGTCTGCGTCACCTTCTCCCCGTCTTGCACACTCATCAGCACCGGTCGGTTCCGGCGTCACCGTTGTTTCGGTAACAGTCGGCGTATTGGGGATAAGGGTCGGTGAAGGAGTGTAGGTTGCTGTCGGAATGGGTGTACTGCTGGGAGTCGGTGTAACTGTTGGGGTAGGTGTGTAGCTCGGCGATGGAGAAGGTGTAACTGTCGGCGTTGAACTGGGAATAAGGGTCGGATCAGGTACTTCTCCGCATGAAAATGCCATAGGATTAATCGATTCAGACCAGACGTCTCCTAATGCACTGTGTGCCCAGAAACGATATGGCACCCCCGATTCTATCTCAAACTCAGCTTCCTGTTCGGTAACCGTCTGACATACATCCCCGTCATTGTCACAGTTGTCATTCCATGACGGACTGTATGCATCGAGTCTTACTTCATAGCGCCCAGGATCTGTACCGTCACTCGTCTGCCATCCTATGCGGACCTTTGCATTATTATCGAGACATTCATAGTGAAATCCCCGCGGAACAGGCAGATTACAAGTAAAATCCGGACCGTCGAGCGCCGCACTATGCCCGTCGGTATTTGCTGCATGTACCCACCAATTATAGGGAACCCCGGGGGTAATAGGAACTGTCACTTCTGCATCTGATGAGGTTCGACATATATCACCGTCATTGGTACTCGAACAAGACTCAGTCCATGAACGAGGCTCGGCATCAAGCCTGAACCAATACTCGCTTGCATTATATGTATCGAACCATTTGATGGTTGCGGTACCGTTTGTCAGGTCACATGCGTAATGGGGTCCCCGTGGAGTGGCCGGTGCAGCAGCCTGCACATTAGTTGAGGAAAAAATAAATAGAGATATTGTAATAGATACTCCGGCAATGAAGTAAATGACTCTCAGCGTGTTCATGTACATTTATCATACCACTTTAGGGCTCTGAAAGTAAATCAACTTTGTATTTGACATTGAGATAATTCCTGCGTATAATCCTCACGTACTATGTCAGATAAAACCAAAAACAAACCTTCTGTAACACTTGATAACTTACCGGATCTTTTGACTATAAAAGAGGTCTCCGAACTCTTGCGTGTCTCCCCTCTCACAATCAAGCGATGGGGAAAGAAAGGGAAGCTTCCTGCAATCCGCATCAACTCACGCGGTGACCGCAGATACAAAAAAGAAGTGATTCTCCGACTTCTGGGAGAACAGGAAATGGAAGAGTAACATTATTGCGCTGACCTTATTTCCATTCCGAGTACTGCCTGTTTCAGGATATCCCGAACTTCAGGAATTCCAAGGACATTTGCAAGCTCTGTCGGATGAAGTTCCTTATTTCTGAAGAAAGCTGCGAGTAAACCTTTATAAAAGCTGCTGTCACGCTTCGTCACACTGAAGAGACTTAAAGCGTTGTCATTCACGGCCTTTTTGTATTTGTGCATGTAGTGCATTGCATGAAAATCATCGCGAATGAAGTCTTCAAGTTTTTCAGCTAAAAGTCTTCTGGCCGGACTGTTTCTTTGGCAGATTGCTTTTGCAAATTCAAGGTTGCGGCTAGCCGATTTGAGAAGTACGCTTGAATCAGATTCGTAAGCCGGCATATCAGACATACGATCAAGTGAATTCGTCATAATCCTGTCAAATTGAGCCATCTGTTCTTTTGAAAAAGATCGGAATATCCCGGGTTTTTCCATATGCTTTAGTGTCTCCGTATCCTGTAAAAACTCCCGATACCAAGGCTCTGCATTGTTTTGCTCTCCTGCCTGAAGAATCTGTTTCATATCTTCCGTCACTTCTTGTGCTTGCGGTTCCTGTTTCGGTTGACGATTTCCCTGCTCGGCCATAGCCGCCATCCCAAGCGCTGCTTCTGCCAGCGGATTTCCGCCAGCCTCAGGTGTTTCGACAGTCTCACGGATCTTCGGTGCTGTTTCTTTCAGATAGTCATCATAGGCTTGCTCTATATCGGTCCTATTGTTGGTCTTAACATACAGCACAAATCGCTGAAGTTCCGGTCCGCGGAGTTCAATATTATTTTGTGCGATAAATTTGGATACTGCCTGTCCATAATCTGTTACCGGTTCGGCCGGCTTTTCCGGATGTGTTTCCTGATCAGCATCGGTCTCGACCTCTGCAGCATCTGCATCGCCTTCTTCATCTGCGTGTTCATTTTCTGCATCGGTTTCTTCCGATTCAGGCAAGTTGGCAGGTATTTCTTGACCCTCTTCCTCACCATCTTCATGATCGATAGCAGCATCCGCCGCCTGAAGCTGGGGTTCCTGATAATTCTCCTGGGCAGCCTGGAATTCCTGCTGATACTCTGCCTGCGCTTCCCTCAATGAAGCTTGCTGTACTTCGGGAGAAGGCAATGGGAATTGGGGTACTTCCTCTAGTTCTGATTTTCCTTTTTTCCCGATACGAGTACTTAGCTTGCGAATGACATTAAGACCCTTCTCTATTCTTGCTTGTATTCCGGTCTTTTCCTCCTTATGTTCCGGAGCAACTTTATCGACTTTCTTTTGACTGATATTCCACCTCTCTTCTTCAACATAATCAGATAACTTCTTTTTAACATGATCTATATTGTCGATCACGATTTTTTGCTGCCCATCCTCTTCAACAAAATGGTAATCGACGTGACCGTCTTTGTTTTTTAGTACCAACTTACCCATATCATCCCAGTAATAGTCATCCTGGGTCAACTCAAATGTTGCTAAAGCTTTCACAAACTCATCAGATTCCTGACTGAGTCCTTTTTCGAAAATCAACCTATTAAGAAAAAATTCATGATTTCTTAGTCCGATGAAAGAGAGCGCTCTTTCGACACGTCCTCCCCAATTGTGATGTTTATACCACGGATGCTGTATGGTTTGATTTATCTCTGCTTCAAGAAAGTCCTTACTAATCTTTTCGGGATCAAAAGCCTCTCCTTGTAGTTCCGTCCAGTTTTTGTCATATATATCCATTTCTGCCCATGTATCCCAGTTATGAGCAAGAGTTACTCCTGTTTGTAAATTCTTCAGCTCACGACGGGGGTCAGTTTCCAGCCATGCCTTATGTAGATATGGGATAGTTGTAGCATCTCCGCCTCTGGCGTAGTAAATTTGTCCTCCCATTTCGCCGTCTGCTCCGTTGTCCATATACGGACAAGGACCTCCTATTGAAGCCAACGTTGATCCCCGCAGTATTGTATTTCTACCGTGAGTTGCATGGTTATATTCAGTGTTCTGGAGTTCAAGATACGAGTGAAATCTTTTTGACAACAAGAGCTCCGGAACTCTTCTATACCCTTCCGGTGCCAGATCGATTTTTCCGACAGCACCGTCAATTCTCTTAGCCTTCCCGTCTGCGGCTTCCTGATCATTCTGTCTGAAAAAATCAATCACGTCTCTTATATAATGAGGCGACATTCTGACCAGATCAATATCATTTGTAAGAATCAAAGGATCTGCCTGGGTCGGATTGTCTCTTTCTTCAGCACGTCTTAAAGCAATATCATATAAAGGTTTAATAATCTGTCCCCACAATACTCTTTCTTCAAATTCCTCTTTCATGACCCGTATCGGCAACTCGGGGTGTTGAATCATGAATTGCTGTATAACTTCTTCAGTATCATAGACCTCAGGATTGCCCTTCTTTACCCTTTTTTCACTCCCTTCCCTGTAGCTCTTCCCCAGTTTTTTTTCCAGTTCTTCCCTTTTTGTGGCGGGATGATTGAGAAACAAAATAATCTCAAATTTCTTCGGATCAATTGCATCCTTATTTTTTTTAGGATCAATTTGATATAAATATTGTTCCAGTGCATGCTGGATGACCTGCCCTTCGGCGAGCGTGTATACGGGGATACAAACCACAGCTTCACATTCATCATTCATGGGCGTCTGCATTCCTTCCTGCTTCATATACGAATCAAGCAGTTGCAGATATTCGGGGTTTTGCCGATCAAAATACCCCGATATTTCAGCTTCAGGATCAAGAACTGCATGAGGATCTTCTTGCATCGTAGGAGATATCTGCTGCTGTTCCCAGGCTCTTTTTTCTTCTTCCGTAAAAAGCTGTGCTTTGGTTCTGAATGTTTTGTAGATACCGGTTTCAACTCCGTTTGCATGAGAGGGGTCCTTAGATTCGTTAGGGTTTGGATAACTTGCTGATGCTGCAAATATTGGGGCTAATTTCTCCCGCATTTCCTGCCGTGCTTGAGCTCCTTTTTGCAGTACCTCTTGATACTCTTCCTCTCCAGGACGACTCGGAGCGGGTGTCTGTTCCCCCCTCATCTCCCGAACAGCATCTTCAATTGACATGATCCTTCCGCTTTTCTTTGCTTTATCAAGAATATCCTGGACCATTTTGATCTGATTATCTGTTCCGAGCATTCCTCTCCCTTTGAAAGCTTTTTGGATGGCATCAGTTATTGGATCAACAGGATCAGTTTGCTCTTGTTTCGGTTCTTGTTTGGGTTCAGGAGTGTCCCCATGACCTGTAGCTTCCGGTTTTGCTCCATCATCCAATTTTTCCTCAGGATCTGCGGATCCTTTTGCTTTTTTATCCGGTGATTCAGTATCTCCCCCTGATGAAAGACTGGGTTTTGGTACATCGCCCGTGTTCGGTTGAGGACGAAGGTTATCATCTATTTTTTTTAATCGGTCCTGTTCTCGAATCACGGCTTCAGACGGTTCTTCAGGCGGTTCTGTTTTTTGTTTCGCTTCCGCTTCTTTCTTTCTTCTCTTTTCGTCTGCTTTTTCTTTCCTCATAAATTTTCGTCTTGCGGCCATAAATTCATCGGTATATTCCTGACGAGCTTTACGAAGTTTCTGAGGCTGCTGAGCATCTTTTTTCGCCTGTTGTTCATTTCGATACTTCTCGACTAGTTCACCATCCCGAAACTCAATTTCCGCTTGCGGGTCGCGTCCGTAGGGCTTTTCACGTCCGACATGTTCGGCCATTTGATTCTGCTGTCTGACATAACCGGGAGCAAGGATTTCGGAGTCATTAAAACTCTGAAGGTCCTCAGGAGCGGTCAGAGCTTTTAATCTCATCTTAAGTCTGTCCAGAGCTGGAATTTTCTCATGCTCTGAACGTGCTAGTATCCGATCTGATAACTCTGGCATATGATATATACAATTACTGTGGACTGCTTTGCATTAACTGCTCAAGCTTCTCCCGAACGGCAGCAAGTTCGACAGAATCAGCCGATTGATGAAGTTCCTGCGTTTTTGATTCTTCTGTACCTTTGACAGCAGTATCATAAAAATCCCCATTGAGCGGTATCTCACCTTGCTTTGCTTTCTCAAAATTTTTCAGGATATTCTCATCAACTTTGAGATCTTCAAACTCATAGTACGCTTCCCAGACAAGATTCTCAATTTCATACCTGAGATCCTGATCCATCGTATCCCATTTGGATAAAATATCCTGCTTGAGTTTGTCATCAAGCGGCAGTGTCTGAATTATTGTTTTGGTATTGAGTTTCATAAATTAGGAAATTGCTCTTACATGTGAAATATAATTTTCTCTCATACTGCGTACAGCATGGAAAATATCTGATTGGCTGAGAGTTTTGTTATTGACCTGGCGCTGAATTTCAGTTAAAACCCGGTCTATCGTGATCGGACCACCGGCACCGAGACCGAAATCAAGATGTCTGTTCAATTCAAGTGCGATGGCAGTCGGTTGAAATTGCGATACGTTGATGAGTTTCTGAAATACAACATCACGTCCTTCGGCAGCATTGTCTTGATAGCCTGTCATCATCTGCAAAATATCAAAATATCCTTTCGGCAAAGGTCCCAACGCTACGCCGTTTGCGCTCGGATTGATCTCTTTATCTGTATAGTTTCTGTTTCCAGCACGAACAGGAACAGTGAACTGAGCATCTGCAGCCGCTCCTATCAAATCAGGGATACGGGTAAACAGTGCTTCCTGTTTTTGAACCATATCTTTGACCGCTCCGATGAATGCCTCGGAACTTTGATATCGTTCTTCAATTTTTTCAATTTCACCTGCAATTTTCTGCTGTCTTTTACTATTAGCATCAATACTTTCCTGTAATGCCGTTTTTTGAGCACCGATGATATCCTTAAGAACTTTACGTGCATCACGGACTTCAACAGCCGTCATCGCAGCGGGTGCTGCCACTCCTGCCGCAACACGCCATGCGAGCGACGCGGCTGCCAGATCTGCATCATTCATCGACAACGCCTCTTCTAGTGAAAGATTTCCCAGAATCTCGACGGCATTGGGAGACGTTCGCCTCAAGGCAGTTTCGGCACGGCTCAACCGAGCTCCTGCAATTGCTTCCGTTAATTTTTTCTGATTGCCCTCCAGCTTATTCTCTTCCTTCGGCCATCCGAGTGGCGGAGTAATGGCTGCCGCAACCGATCTGTCATAGGCAGTATTGATGCGGGTCATTAACTCATCATAGTCAGTATCAATAAGATCGGTCATGGATAAGCCCACTGCAACAGCACCTCCCCGTCTCAATTGCCTGTCAAAAGTCCGGAAATCTCTGTAAGCTTTCATTGCCGATTCCCGGATTTCTAATGCATTTTTCACTGTCGGCGATGATTTTTCAACTGCAGCTTCAGCGGTTTTCAAATCCGTCACTGCCTGTTCGATATCTTCTTTGCTGTGTTGTGCTCGGACTTCAATTTTTCTCTGAAGTTCCGCTGATGTCTGAGCCCCCGTTGCTTTGCTCGCAACTTCTGCCCGCTTCATATCGAGTTTTGTAGCGGCTTCAATATATTCTTTATATGTGTTTTGAGTAATGTTTTTCAGGTATTCAGTAAGGTTAGGAAACTCCTGCAATGCATCACGATCTGCGGTGCGGGCCGTTATACGGGCATCGAGATCGGCACTGCTCACAACAGGAGCAGCTGGCGTAGACAATCTGGCTTTACGCTGTTCCAAAGCCCTATATGCCTTCTGGAATTCCGGATCAAGCTGAAGGAACGTCACATCAGTATCCGCAAAGTCTCCTCCTCTTCCTTTTGCAGCGGTGATATTCTGACCAAGCATTTGTTTTCTGAGAGCATGTCGGCGTTTAGCCTGCTGAATCGCTTCAGCAAACTCTGCTTCTGTATGACCGGCTGCAACTCCTCGTCCTGTCAAGGTAAGATAATATGCCCGCACGTCTTTCATATCTATTATTGCCAAATCCTCTTCACGAACCCCATCAGCCAAAAGATCTGCCATTGCACCGGCATGAGCAGTCATATCAGTGGAGCGATTTCTTGCTTCTGATTCTGCTTTTGCGGCCACAATCCATCTGATATGTTCGGGGTCATTATTTTGAGCAGGAGGCCATCCGACACTCGGATCTATTGCATACATCGCATTTATATCAGCCATAATTGTGTCAACATCTTTCGTATGCAAATTTGCCGGGTCAAGGTCGGTGCGAGGAGGTACAAGTCCTGATAAATATCGATGATACGTCTCGAACTGCTGCCAGCCTTTGTGATAAGAAGGCGCTCTCCGATCCAATGTGGAATTCGCAATCTTCTGATCGTCCTTGAAAGCAGCAACATCTGCTTCTTCACGACGCATGGCATCACGTTCAGTCTCAAGTTTTTGAATTTCATTTTCGATATTTGTCCTTTCAGATCCGGAACGAGTATTCTGACGTGTCAGTGCATCACCGGCTTCAGACTCAATCTCTCGCCAGGCCTGATAGCGGACATCATACTTCCTTCTGACCTCATTTTTGACTTTCCGTACCCTCTCACGATCCGCAGGCAGATTCGGATTGAGAGTTCCCGGAAGAGCATTATTAACCTCAGCAATAATCTGATCTACGGTCATATTCATCAAAGCATGGTTTTCCATTCCTGCTCCCGGAATCGCTGCTGCACCGCCTACGGCCGCAGCTCCCGTCGTAAACAGCACAAGATCTGGAGATGAAACAGCAACCCCTGCATCGATCTGTCTTGCACGTGCTTCTGCTATTGCCTGATATATTTCCTTGAGATGCGCGGCATTTTGATCTTTTGGCCAGCCTTCGGCTGCCAGCCGGCTGTGTGCCGTATTTATTTTGTCAAAGATCTGCTCAACTGTTGCAGTTGCAAGGAAATTTGCATCAAGATTCACAGGAGCAAGAGCGGCACCTCCTGCGGGTACAGGCGCAGCTGCAAGTCTTGCATCAATTGTGGTTAATACAGTAAATTGTCCTTCCTGTGCAGTATGAAGCCGGTCAATATTTTTACTTGTAGCTTCAAGATTTTCAACCGCCTTCTCAGCCTGCTGTAGTTCATCCCGCAAGGCTTCCAGCCGATCGTCTGCCAATATATCGCGTTCTCTGACCAGATTTTGAAGTTCAGCAACGGTCGTTACGCCGTATTCATTTCTCACCCGTTCCCGTGTCTTATCAAGATTCTCCAAAGCTGTGACAT
This sequence comes from Candidatus Roizmanbacteria bacterium, assembly GCA_016700135.1. Classification (NCBI taxonomy): domain Bacteria; phylum Candidatus Roizmaniibacteriota; species Candidatus Roizmanbacteria bacterium. Next base: position 733,066 of record CP065004.1, on the reverse strand, counting down.
ATAAACCTGACTGGTCTCTTTCTGTAGCAAGAGTTGTATTAGCATCGGTGATCATAGAATCGGCAGTCGTAAGATCTTCCGTCTGTTTTTGGATAATTCTTCCCTTTGACTCACCGGTTTGTACTGCCTCGGCCTGTGTTGTCAGCATTGATACGGTTTTCTGTGAAGCCTCCTGTTTCAGAAGCCGTTTCTCCAGTCTTCTGGTGATGATTTCCCTCCGTGCATCAATATCAATCATCATTTGTTCTTCAGGATTGGGATCATGCGCTGTCCTATTGATAAACTCTGCAATTTTTCTGCTTCTTACCTGCTGCATTTCTTCTCCCCAGACGGTAAGCTCTCCTCTGAAATTGCTTCTGGTTTGTCCGAATGTCAGATTCTCTGAGATCATGTTGATCTTCTCCGGAGGAATACCAAGTCCTTCATTGTAAAATTTGAAGCGGGTCCACATCTGCGATACCAGACTTGCCTGGATTTGCTCCATTGCAATAGAGTTGGGATTTGTGTTCTCATGTTGGACTGTACGGGTACCAGGAGGCATCCCGAGTCTGGTCACTCTCAGATCACTGATATTCAATCCGATAATGTCTTGCAAATATTGTTCTTCCGCAGGATACCTTCCTGATTTCAATCTCTGAAGAAGATCGGCATTGCGCCGGATATTGATCCCGACGCCTTCTTTAAAAAGAGATCTATTCCCGACTGCTAAAGCTAGCGCCGAAATTCCCAACCCTGCGTACTGAGCTGCAAATGGCGCCAGAAGTGCCGGATTCTGGATCACAGCACCTGCTTTTTGTACCAATTGATCAATATGCGGAATTGCCGCAACTGCACCTGCATAAGCCTGTTTCATAAGAGCTATTCCCTGCGGAGTAGACAAAGCTCCCGCGCCGAGAACTGCCAAAGACGCCAACACGGGGTGATTTTTGGTAAGTTTGTTCAACCTGCCGCGGTCAATATCCAAATAAATTCTTTGGGGATCAACAGTCACATCAAAAGCACTTTTCGCCCCTAGTTTGTCAGGATCGATTTCCGCTACCAAGCCTAAACCCGCAAGAGTCATTGCCATATCTTCTTCCATAATCAGCGTTGTCGTAATCCACAGATCAGGATCGGTTTTCAGTGCTTCAGCAATATCAGCTTTTGAAATCTCATACTGATTCCCGTCCGTTTTCGTAGCAAGCGTCTCAAGCAGCAATTTTTGATGTCTGAATGCAGGAGACTGAAAGATCAATGCATTCGGATCCCGATTATAAAGATCTGCCAGTCTTGTCAGATGATTGTGCAGGTATGTGGAATATTGCGCCTGAAGTTCCGGATTGAACTGAGCTTTCTCATGATTCATAGTTCCGGTCTCGACAGTAAATTTGTTGCGGTCAAACTCAGTATTTGGGTTTGTTTCAGGCCTCGGAGTCTCTTTTTTCCTGAGTATTACCCTTTGAAACCAATTCGGCCGGCTTTCCCTGAGCGGAGTGGCACGGAGGGAGCCGGGCTGTACAAGCTCCTTCACTCGCCTCGACGGTTGTCTATCCATGCTCATAAAGTAAATATACTTGTTTTTATAGAGAGTTTCAAGTAAATTGATAAGTATGGTAGACGTTCCCCAACCCACCGAAGGCCGTGTTGTTGCTCCTGAAGCTTTAAGGCCTCAAGAAGACCCAAAGTTTGATGCTGAAAGAATTATCCGACACTCTTTCTTATATGATGCCCGACAGGTAGGCCTTGCAAATGACAGAAAAAACAAAGGGGCTCAGGAACGTACGGCCACAATCCAGGGTGAGCGGCGAACCGTATTGAACTGGATAGACGCTATAAACGGACTTCCCGAAGCTCCCATGTACTCCGAAGGTGTAGACATTCGTGCCAGCGCAGACGGATCAGTGTCCGACTCAGACACTTTTATCCGAATGTGGGATGAACCCGATCCTAAAGATTCATCAAAAAAAATCCGTCAGGCAGAACCGAGCATTCGGAATGCTGAAATGCCGGCAGGTTCTCAAAACTATCGGATAACTCATATCATCGGACGAACCGACGGCCAGTTCCATTGCAAGGTTGACGGAAGTGATCAGCTTATCAGTGTCCCCGAACATATTATTATGACTTCGTTTATCTGTGCACATAGCGAGGACCTCCTCTCAAGCATGGGACCGAAACAGAGGCAGATTTTTGAAATGTACCTCAAACAGATTAAAAAACCGGGCGAAAAGGTACAGTTCGAAGCAAAAGCCATTACTGAGGCTGCTTCTGAATCGGGACAAATCACAACAGATGCTCTTCTCAAATTTTTAGAGAGACGTTATCCGAAAAAAGACCTCCCTCCTGCACCGATGCAAGGAGCTTCCGAAGATGACCAGAGAAAATATAATGATGAAGTTGCGGCAATAACTGAATACAACCAGCGGATTGATGCAAAAGTCGGATCTTTCCGTGCCCAGATTGCAGATCATATCGTCGCATCCCATGGAGATATGGTCGAATTGATGCGTATTCACGGTCCGGATGTCATCGCCGAAACCAAACAGCAGCTGGAAATCCTTCAGCAAAACAAAGATATCAAAAGAGAGCAGTTCGCACGGCTTCAAGGGACAGCTCAAGAGAAGCAGCTTGAAGAAGAACTTGAGGCGCTTGATCAGCAGATTGAGCTTATGGAACAAGCTTTGGCCAAATATAAAGACCCCGAAGCAACTGCTCATGTACTCATGATGGTACAAACAGGTGAATTCTCTGCTGAAGCCGGACGGTCTATAAATTTCCTCATAAGTCAGGGTAAAATGAACGAAGCAATGGAAGCTGCAATCAATGAGCAAATTAAGAATCTCCCTGATGACAGCGAAGAAAAAGCCAAACTTGAACAACGTAAAAAAATAGCGATGATGCTCGGCGGCGGCGGTCTTCTTATCTTTTTCATGCTTATCACACAAGGCATGGCACAATCAAGACAATAATTTCTTCACACTCTTCTCCCGATAAGGTACAATGAGACTATGACAGAAGGAGTACCGGGCGGCAACGATATGCCGACACAGCTCGATGATATCCTGAAGCGTCTTGCCGATGCAAGTGAGGTTGAGACCAATGTATCGGATACAGACGATATATTTCACATCAATGCGGAACTGTTTCCTCATATGGCAGAAGCTGCCGAACGGATTTCTAAAGAGCTGCAAATTCTTGATGCACAGGCACGGATAGTTGAAGCAACAGCTGTCGCATCATCAGTGCTTTGGTCAAATGCCAATCACGATCAGGATGTCCGCCTGCTGGATTCGGGGATTGAACAATACCGCCGTGCCGTCGATCCCGAACTTTATCAAAAGAGTTTTCAGGAACTTGCGGATGCATTAAAGCAAGCACGAAAAAGCTACTTACAGACCTTCTGGACGGAAACAAGTGAGGGCTTGATAGTCCCCTCTTTAGAAGCTGCTGACGTGGGTTTTATGAAGGACTTTATTGCCGGTACGCTGGACGATCCGGGAAGATTTCACAACACTATGACCGAATCAGTCCTCCCTCTTTTTGCGTCAATGGCACTGAAGCAAACGCCTCAAATCGGAGAGACTTATCTGGCACTCAGACGTGCCGTGGAAGCAAATGCTGTCGGCTGGGTCATCGATCCTTTTACAGTCAAAGGCCATTCTCCGACAGAAGTAAAACAACTGATCGGCTGGGACAATACTTCAGCAAAACTTCTTTCTGCGGTTGATCCGTTTGACGGTTATAAGGATAAGACTCTCAGATCGTACCCATATGTCTCATTTATGCCCCGTTTGGTAGGAGGCCGCATGGGCGGAAGAGCGATCACCGAACTGGGAAGCAGAAAACGTCTGTAAAGTATTAATCTATGCCTAACGCGGCCAATTTTGCTTTCAAATCTTCAATTTGCTCCTCTTTAGTCTTGACCGGTGCTGATGAATTTTCTTCAGGAGTACCGTCTTTGGCCGTCTGCTCCGGTTTCTTCGCTTCGGTTACTATCGGTTCTTTGTCCCTGAGTTCTTTTGCGACATCTTCCGGATCAGTAATATTGACAGAGAGCCCCGTACCCAGTTCGAATCCGGCACGATAAATCATTCGGGGAATGATACGAAGATACCAGTTTTCTTTCGGATAAATGTAAAAATTGTAGCTGAAACCTTTGCCTGTTTTATTTTTTTTATCATAAATTTTTTCCAGCTTCTCCATAATATCCTGATAGATATCGACAAGATCTGTGATTTCTTCATCGGTGATACTCCCGAAAATGGTATCTTCCTTTTTCGGAGTGATCCAGACTTCATAAGGCCACTGCGAAAAATCAGGACAGTACACATCAAAGTACGTGTTTTCTTTGACAATATTTTTAAGCGGTTCTTTGCAGAGAGCTGAGAGATTGATCTGATTCGCTAAAACTACCAGCTGTGAATGAGGGTGTCCGATGGAAGCACCTGCGTGCTCACCCTGGTTGCAGAAAATGATGACCTGACCCTGCTTGCAATAATAATTGTACCGTTCACGATACGCATCAAATACCTTGGCAATATGTTCCTTCGGCAGTTTATGAAGATCCGTTTCCTGCGGTGAATGTATGATGACCTCATGAAAATCAGTTATGGGATACTTGTTTTCGATGACCCTTACATCCCATCCCTTTTCACCTGATTTGCCTTTTCCGATTCGAAAAACCTCTTTCGGTGTCATCATTTCATTTCCTTCACAAAAAGGACAACCGTCAGTATCGTTTGAAGGATCATCATCATAATTTTCCGGTTTGTTTATGCGGTTTGAAGAGATGATGACCCATCTTCTGGATGAGACATCGGGTACGTATTTTGACATAAGAACATTAAATGACAACTCTTCCTTTTATACTACTTGAGGATCGACTATAATTGCAATATGTTAATCCTTATGGGTCTGGGAAATCCGGGTGAAAAATATGTGCATAACCGCCACAATGTCGGCTTTATGTTTACTGACTGGCTGCTTGATAAAGTTACTGCTTCGCCTACCGTCTTTGCATTTGATAAATATTCCGATGCTGATATTGCAAAGGTCCAACAGGACAGCTCTTCCAATCTTCCCGCAATCCTTGCCAAACCCAGGACCTACATGAACCGGTCAGGATTTACCGCAAACAAACTGCTTACCAGCTACGATCTACAGCCTACATCGTTATTCGTCGCCCATGATGATCTGGATATCAAACTGGGTGAATTCAAGATCCAGCAGGGAAAAGGACCCAAAATTCATAACGGACTTTCCTCCATTGAAAGCTCTCTTCGTTTCAAAGACTTCTGGAGAATACGAATAGGCATTGATAATCGGGATCCTGAGCGCAGAACCCCCGGAGAACCATACGTTCTGCAGAATTTTACCTCTGAAGAAAAGAAAACAGTGACCGAAATTTTTCCCATAATCTTTCAAAAACTACAACAAGTATTTGAGGCTCAGGAACAATCTTAAGGTTCTGGCGGGAATTATATGAACTGCACCTTTTGGTTGAACAGGCAGGACTTCTTACTTCTCGGTTTGCTATGGGTTTTATTTGTCCTGAAAACCCGTTGTGATATAATAGTCGCATGCGTGTTTTATATACATACATGTTTCCGCTTTGGGGCAACGGTTCCGGAGCCTGGCTGCGGAGACTTACAAACCAGCTTGTTAAAATTCAGGGAAAGAATTTTGAAGCCGCGATTGTAGCTCCCGATAAACATGACCTTCCTCAGGCCAAAGTCTATCACCTCAAACCTCCTCAAATGGGAGTCTTCGTCGGAAATCCCGAACTACCCGGAGTCAAGAAATACGCAGACTTCACCCCGATGGAACTCATCGAGCTCCTGAATTATTATCTTCTGGAGACTGCAAAAGCGATTGAAGATTTTAAGCCTGATGTGATCCATGTTTTTCACACTGCATTCCTCCCTCACATTGCCCGAAACCTTGCAAACTTCTATAAGATTCCTTTTATCTTGACCACCCACGGAAGTGATTTGTACTACTTCAAGGAGGATACACGCTGGAAATCACTTATGCAGTCAGCTTCTCAAAAAGCAACATTCATTACGGCTAACAGTGACTTTACGAAAGAATGGTATCTCAAATTGTTCGGTCAGGAATTTGATCAGAAAACGAAAGTCATACCTTCGGGCATTGATAACAATGTAGATTTCGACCGGGATGTCTCCTGGATTGACAAGAAATATAAATTCAAGCGCAAACATATGGTGCTCTTCACCGGGAGATTGACTGAGCACAAAGGTGTCGAGTACCTGATCATGGCAGCCGAAAAAATAGATGCTGAGATAGTAATTGCCGGTGACGGCCCTGAGAGACCATATCTGGAAAAACTGGTAAAAGAACACAAGCTTGATAATGTACATATTGTCGGGTATCTTTCACCGAATAAAGGTGATAAGATCGAAGATTTTTATCTGCGAGCCGATGTCTACGTCGCACCTTCCGTCTGGAAAGAACCTCTTGGACTTGTTCTTCTTGAAGCAATGGTATACAAGACACCTGTGATCGTCACTCAAAGCGGCGGTGTAAAAACAATCGTGGAAGATGACGTAACCGGATATCTGGTCTATGCAAAAAGATCCGACATGATCGCAAAACGGGTCAACATGCTGCTGGAAGACGACGAAAAAAGAAAGCAAATGGGTGAAAATGCATACAAACGCGTATTGGAAAAATTTAATTGGGATAAAATTGCCGGAAAATTTTACAATCTGTACGAACGGACGATCACACTTACTCAACAGCCGCCTGCAAAATCCTGATATTATTGACGTATGTCCGATACAAATGCAGAGTTCCAACCGCCTGCCGTCATTTCTCCTGCAAAAGAGCTGTTATCCCCTTCTGTTGATAGTCTCAGTGAATATCTGAAAGATCCTGAAGTGAAAGCCTTACCGAGAAAACCGGGTATTCTCCTGTTGTTCGGTCAGGGTCCGGTCCTCAACAATGAGACCAGGGATAAAGCAAATACCGTGACAACCGGTGATACGACCGCCGATATCAACTATTGGTCAAAAGAAATTGCTGCAGCCACTAAAGCGCTTTATGCTGCCGGAGAAGGAACGAAAATTGTGGTTATGGGCGGTAAAACCGGTGGCAATGAATATCCTTCCGAAGCCGAATTCATCCGTGAATATATCACATCCGATCCCCGCTCTGAGATTCCTCAAACAGATGTTCTGGCTGAAGATCAATCCACAAATACTCTGGAAAATTTGATAAATGTCTGTAATCAATATCTTGATTCTCCTGATCATCCTGAACTGAAAGATCTTCCTGTTCATGTCGTAGGATCAGATTATCATATCGGGAGAATTCAGCTTCTGATGGAGCTTTTTGACATTCCGTTCAAACATGCATTTTCTGCTGAATCCGTGAGTCGATTTGTCGCTCAGAGATACGGAGACACAAAGAAATTGAATGAACTTGATAACAGACTGAATATTAACACCCGGATTGATGATCATATAGCAGAAGCACATGGCGGGAAAGACCAGAGTATATCGGTCAAAGAACCGCCTGATTATTTTGATAAACAAAAAGGGGATGACACCACAGAAAAGAAACCCACACTTACCCGGTTGCTCGAGGAAGATTTATGGACACGATTTTTACTGAGTGAACCTGCATACTGGGTTGGTACACTTGCCGGCATTTCCGCAGACGGGCGTCTTCAGAGAGTACTTGACAACATATCTGAAATTATGCCGGGATGGAGTGAAAAGGTTGGAGTTGATCTGACCGGAGATCTTCAAACGATAAAATCTCAATTAAAACAAGTTGACAGAACAAAAGTCCGCGGCCTAAAAAATCTGGATGAAAGACCTGATTTCTATCATGAGCATATCAGAAGCGGCTATCCTACAGAAATCGCAGATCGACTTGAAACCTTTTTACAGAAGAGAAGTCAAAAGAGACAACTTGAATCCGACTCCCAGTCCTAAGCTCATATTTGATATACTAATGGTATGAAAATTCTGATCGTATCTCTTCTCAAACGTCCGGTTACACCAACTATCCCCGCTTCCCGACCCCGAGTGATATACGATCTGGTGAGCGGTCTTATCAGAAAAGGACATGATGTTACGATTTTAGGAACGGGAGACAGTGATGTTCCGGGTGCCCGTATTATCCCTGTCGTTTCGAAAGCGTTGAGCGAACTTCCGCCTTTTGAAAACACCTTTTATGCTCATACTGCCATGCTTACCCTTCTTGCAGATAAGCTGCGGGAGATCGGCAATGACTTTGATATTATTCACAATCATACCTATCCGGAATTCCTCCCGCTTCTTATTGCAAAAGATGTCCAAAAGCCAATCGTCACGACCATCCACGGACAGGTATTTCCAGAGTTTGATCAGGCGTTCAGTCTTTTTGATAACCAGTCACATCTTATTTCCATTTCTGAAGCACATAAAAAATTGTTTAAGCACACCGTTATTTATGATGTAGTACACAACGGTATTGATACTGATCTGTATGCATATCAGGAGAAAAAGGATGACTATCTTTTGTGGTTAGGGAGACTTTCAGCCGCTAAAGATGCAGACGGAAGATATCAGGATCCTAAAGGCATACGTTGGGCTATTGAGCTTGCAGAAAAAACAAACAGCAGACTGCTGCTTTCAGGAAACGTTGAGGACATGAAGTTTTATAAGCAGGATGTCGAACCTCATCTTTCAGATAGAATCAAATGGATCGGGCCCGTCAGCAACGAACTCTCGCTTTCAAAGCCTGAGGTCGTCAAACTGATGCAGAATGCAAAAGCATTCCTGATGACCATCAACTGGTATGAGCCGTTCGGACTGGTAATGGCCGAATCAATGTCATGCGGCACTCCTGTCATCGGCTTTGACCGCGGGTCAGTATCCGAAGTGATCGAAAACGGCAAAACCGGATTTGTCGTCAACCCCGATGATGGCATTCAGGGCTTAGTAAAGGCTTACGAAAGACTTTCTGAAATCAGTCCTGCAGACTGCCGATCCCGTGTAGAAAAACATTT